>CAYUUV010000070.1:0-1864 GCA_964448015.1 uncultured Candidatus Saccharibacteria bacterium | reverse complement strand
TGATCCAAGAAATCTACCATCAAGCTCAATCTCCCATACGCCATGAACTGTCATTGCAGACAACTCATTACATACTTGGGCGTAATTGCGACCGTCGGCACACTTCACGGCAACGTGATCAGGAATTTCGAACCATTCGTCTGGAAGGCTATGCTGTTTGCGAAAACTACTAAATGACTCTTCGTATATTGCAAACTCTTTACTTAGCTGATCCATCTTCATTGTGTACCCCTTAAAGCTTGTTTTATACGGTCTTCTAGTGAGAGAGTGGGGTCAATATTTTGCAAAACAAACTGAGCATCGCCCTCGGTATAACCCAGAGAAACCAGAGCCTGAAGGGCTTCATCATTTTGATTTACACCAGAGCGATGTACAAGATTTTCCGCTCCTTCACCAACCGGAGCGCCAACTTTATCTCGAAGCTCTACTATAATTTGCTCGGCGGCACGCTTACCAACCCCTTTGGCGGTTTGCAACTTTTTCACATCGCCAGCAGCGATTGCAATACGAACCTCATCTGTTGCACCAATATCAAGTACACTCAGGGCAACCTTAGGGCCAACATTCTTGACACCTAAAAGCTGCTCAAACAGTTGCTTGGTATCTTTGCTGATGAAACCAAACAGGCTGTGCGCATCCTCCTTAATATGCTCATAAACATACAGTTTGCATTCTTCGTGCAGATGAAGCGCACCAAAATCAGCAAGCGTCACCAAGACACCGTAGCCGACCCCGCCACATTCTATAACAACTGAGGCATCTTTTTCTGTTATCGTTCCCTGAAGAGTTGCAATCATTCTGATATTATCTCATATCTCCCCTACCAAAAGGACAGTCCTTTTGGTAGGATGGAAGTATGCCTACCCGAAATGCAATTAAGCAGTACGCCGAGGAACGCTATTACCACATCTATTCAAGAGGGGTTGCTCGACAAAAGATATTTCATGACGATCGAGATTACGCGGTGTTTCTCAATCTTTTTAAAAGATACCTCTCCCCTAAAAATATGGTTAGCAAAGAAGGTTTTCGATATCCGTCTTATACAAATCGCCTTACGCTGCTATGTTTTTGTTTAATGCCAAATCACTTCCATTTACTCATATATCAAGATGACAGTACGGCAATTACTGACTTTATGCGCTCACTCCTCACAAGCTATAGCATGTATTATAACCGTCGCTACAAACGCACTGGACCACTGTTTGAAGGAAGGTACAAGGCATCGCTCATTGATGATGAGGTGTACTTGGAGCACATTTCACGCTATATCCACTTGAACCCAAAGCAATGGAGAACATATCCATATTCCAGCATTCCCTATTTTATTGATGGCAGGCAGGCAGAATGGATCAATCCACAACCAATTATGGCCATATTCAACGCCTCAGCAGATGAATACAGAAGCTTTGTCGAAGATTATAAATCGCACAAAGCAATGCTAGAGGAAGTCCAGTACGAACTTGCCAACGAGGAATAAACATACCAAAAGGACAGTCCTTTTGGTATGTGTTGGATGTTTATCTTTTTACGATTGTGCGAATGTATTTTGGGGTTATTTTTGCGTGAACATCACCTGCCATTACCCGGGCTGGGGCAAGTGCCATCTGCACACTCATGAGAATAACGATTGAATTTACCATTATGACTTTATCCGGCCATCATTAAAGCAATTGACGTGGCGATCTCGCGCATAACCTTCTTGCGGTGCTGTTGTTCTTTGGCTCTGACAAAATTCTTAAGGTAGTTGTCAAATTCTTTTGTTTCTGGGGCGTTTTTTAGATGTTCGGGCATGTGCTCGATCCTTTCTGTTTGTGTTTTGTTGTTTACTATTTCATAATAGCAAAAAAGCTTATGTTTGTCAATA
>CAYUUV010000069.1:0-1984 GCA_964448015.1 uncultured Candidatus Saccharibacteria bacterium | reverse complement strand
GCTTTGAACTTGTCCACGCGGCCTTCTAGGTCTAGGACGCGCTCTTCGCCGGTGTAGAAGGGGTGGGTAAAGCTAGAGATGTGGACTTTAACCAGCGGATACTCTTTGCCATCCTCCCACTTGGCTTTTTCTTCTGCCTTAACCGTGCTGCGGGTGAGGATGCGGGCACCATTGTTCAGGTCTTCAAAAATGACCAATTGATAGTTGTCTGGGTGAATACTCTTTTTCATACTTCTGGATTACTTTAGCACATCTGTTGCCTAGGAGTCAACGTCGGTGTATAGTTGAGCCTAGAAAAAGCCAAAACAAATATGAGCGAACAACCCGATTTATCCCACGCGCAAGTGTACGGCGACTACGCACAGCAACCGGATGCGAACCCTGATTTACTTGGTCGTATGCGGCGGCTTGCAGCATCTGAAACCTCCGGGCAGTTGGCCGTGTCGGAGACAGTGCATGCAGACGAAGCCCCGCCTAGCCCAGAAGTAAACCCGTTTGAGACATTAGAGCAGCATAGTCAAAGACTGGCCAAAGAGAAGCGGATTGCAGAGCTGAAGCAGAAGCCACAGGGCGAATGTGCGGATACTGCAATATGTATCGTAGAAGCGCTCAATGATGAAGAGTTACCGGCAACATTTAATCATGAAGAACTGGAGGCGTTAGTATCCGCAGGAAAATGGGACGAGCTTGATATTAGTCAGGCAAGAAAATTAATTACGGCCATAACACTTAATAGGGAAAAATTTGGTGGCACAAACCAACTTGATGATCTGGTCGATATTGTTGCAAGCAGCCTCTCCCAAGAAAAGCTCGACAGGTTATATTTTCAAAAGGGTAGCGATGGAGCGTTGTCCCCGCTCATGACCTATATTATGTGCCCCACGACAGATTTTGATCATAAATCGACTGCGTCAAGTATTGTCAGTTATGCATATCAAGATAAGGGTGGTGCAATGTGGGTGCCGCCGGGTCAAGATGCGGCAGTGGATCTACTCCATGATTTTAGTAATTATGCGCATTCCGCGATTTTTGATTTGCCAATAAAGCCAAACGATATTGATGACGCAGAGAGCGTGGAAGAATTTGAGTTGGAAACTCGGCATAAAATTCATTTTATTCTTAGGCAGCACATGGGATTGTCGGAAAAGATTACCCAATCATTTATGAGGGCGCATGACAGCGCTTGGCACAGGAGCCCTATCGACAATGATATTGCCCAGGACTACCACAACAAAACAGCCGTCAAAACTTCCCTAGAGCTGGCACTGTACGCCGTAAAAGGGCTGAGTGAATCCCAACTAGATTTGTTGACGCAGCAACTGGGAGTAGTTAATTTTGATCGCTATTATCCAGATGATTTAGCTACCTTACTTAGCATCTTAGGCGGTGAGCAGGGAACCATTCAGCATCTTAAAAAAGGCGACGTAACCGTAATTTTTGCGGATGCTTTTGGTGACCGAAACGGCGCCTTACAGCGCGTAAACGAAAAGTACCAAAAACCTTCCGGCCGGACGCTGCAGTTTGAGATTGCGCAGCGGCGAGACTTTAATCGAGCAATTACCCTTTTAATGAGCGCTGGTATTAAGCCCAGTACGATTGTTATTGCTGCCCATGGTAGACCAGGGGAGACTTATTTTGGCGAAGGACAGGATAGATTTGTATTTGCTACAAGTGAAAAACAGGCCACAAAAGCCTTCGATGCTGACAAGAAGTATCACCTAAATTACAGAAGTCAGATAAAAGACTTGGTGTGTGATTTTATGCAAGATAGCAGGGGTATCGATGACCCTGCAACATGCATCGATCGCCGCCGCATTATTGTGCATTCTTGTTCAAGTGATGTAGATCCAGAACAGTTTGCAGCCTCAACCGCAAAAACGTTGGCCCTGCTTGCTCGCCACCCAAAACTAGATGTATATGCCGCAAAAGATGTGACGATGGTATCTTCTAATGGCACTTCAATTCAGTTCATTGATGAAAATGG
>CAYUUV010000068.1:0-2284 GCA_964448015.1 uncultured Candidatus Saccharibacteria bacterium | reverse complement strand
GCACTCGTTGGGGGCTTGCTCGTAAAGAGCTTAAAAGTTTGAAGCAGACAACCATCGCAACACTTATTGGTAAGGTACACCCTATCCTTGGTATTACTGAGAATGATTACAAACTGAACCTGCTTGATTCGACACTGACATATACAAATGGATCCGAGATACTGCTTCTTGACCTGACAGCAAAGCCGTCTGACCCAGAAATGGAATCCTTGGGTAGTTTAGAGTTGACTGGTGCTTTTGTGGACGAGATCGGTGAGGTAAATAAAAAACCTTTTACTGTCCTGAGCTCACGTGTTAACCGTTGGAAAAATAAAGAATACGGAATCACTGGCAAGGTTGTTGGATCTTGTAACCCCTCGCCTGGGTTCGTCCGCCAGGATTATTATGATGTATACGAGAAACTAGGCGGCGGAAGAATACAAAAATGGCCTAATGGTTACGTTTGGGTAAACGGTGAACGCAAGACGGCTTATAGTGCTTATATTCGTTCAACGGTACTAGACAACCCGTTCATTGACGATAACTACATCGAGGGGCTAAGACGACTACCACCGCAAGAAAAGAAGCGTCTGCTTGAGGGTGACTGGAACTACCTTGATGAAGATGATTCATTGTTCCCTATGGCACTTATAGATAAGATGACAGTTTATGCATTACCTGAAAAAGAATTTGATGAAGACGGGAATGAAGTAGACGAACACGGAAAAACTAAGAAGTTTAATAAGTACATTGGTGTTGACCCATCAGACAAGGGTAAGGACTCTACCGTTATTACTCTAGTCGATGACGGTGTTCTCTGTGAGCAGATAGAGATAAAGTCTCCGGTCGGCAAAGATGATGCTATTGGCTTCTATATTGCAGGTAAACTTATTGCTTTTGCTGAACGGCACGGCTTCACGAAACACTTGGCTCGTAATATAACGATCGAAGGAAACGGGATTGGTGCCAGTTTAAGGGATGCCCTGAGAGTTATGGGCTGGCCTGTCCAAGTGTATGAGGCTACTCTCCAAAGTCGCAACGATGGATTTTATCAATTCATGGTAAACGCTGATGAAGGAAAGATTAAGATACTCTACAAGCTAATCGAGGACGGCAACTTACTTAAGCAGCTCACAGCACACCGATATGACTTAGATACGGGCAAACCCCGCATTACTAAGAAAAAAGAGCTTAGACAGGTTCTGGGACGTTCCCCTGACCATGCTGACTCGGCTATGATAGCTAACATGGCGTGCAACTTAATGCGGCCTAAAGATATTAGCTCTTATATAAGGTGGTAATATGGCTTTCCCCGCAAATACTAAAGTCTTAACCACACAGGGCTGGAAGAATATATCAGAAATTGGCGGCCACGATCGTGTTTTGACACGTAATTTTCTGGGCGACGCTCAGTTTACACGGCCTTTTGCTGTAAAAACAAAACAATATGCCGGAAAGATGATCTCCGGTGGTGCTGAAAAGTACCAATTTAAGGTTACACCGGAACATGAGATAGTTTATACCGACAAACACGGAAATGTTATTAGAGCTACAGCGGAAACAGTGCCGCCAAAACGGGACAATAAGCTGAAACATAAGTCAAGATACTCTCCTGACGGCTATTTAGTAACTCAAAAAATAAAATACCAAGGCAGAGAGTACACAATAGACACATTGGACTGGTATAAGCTTGTTGGGTTCGTTCTTCGGCGTGGTAGGGTAGAAAAAGACATGAAAAGGGTCATTTTTGCCCTAGATAAGCAAAATGTGAAGAAAGATATGGACTTAATATGCCCAGTTCTTGATAGAATGAACCTGACGTGGAACTTTACTGAGCCTAATCTCATCGTTGTATCGTCAAAATACAACATAGCACAGAAACTTACCCGTTCGCTAGGATCGAGAGCCAGAAAAGATATGCGTGTGCCAGATAAAATGATTTATAACAGCACCGTAGAGAACGGTATAGCCCTTTTAGACACATTTATACGCACTTCAAGACGTGACGGCAGGGGTGTTGGTGAAATGGTGCAGTTTTCAACTACTAATATGAGGTTGGTTGACAGTTTAGAAATACTCGGTCTGCTTTCCGGACATACTGTTAGCTGGATACGAAGTAGACCAGCAGGTACGAAGATCGCAGCGGGAGAGACTAAACGGGATTCGTATATAGTTTATATAAGAGAATCTGTCAAGGAAATAAGTATTATTAGAAAAAAAGAACACCATTACGATGGGAAAGTTTACGAGATTGATATGTTTGAGGATATTTTTGTTGCCGTTGGAAAAGATGGCGAAATATTAC
>CAYUUV010000067.1:0-2363 GCA_964448015.1 uncultured Candidatus Saccharibacteria bacterium | reverse complement strand
TCCGCAGTGTTGCGCAAAATATCCAGCACATCAAAGCCACTGATTTTTGGCATCATCGCGTCAAGAAGAATCAGATCAGGACGATATTTGACCGCAACTGAAAGCGCATCTTCACCGTTGGCAGCGTGTTCAACGTCAAAATCTTCCGCCTTCAGACGCATAATATACATCTGCGCTAACGCTTCATCATCTTCAACCAATAAAATTTTATGTTTAGCCATTACCTTTTATAGTACCTGAGTTTTATTTGCTTTTCAATGGTGGATGAGAGACGGGAGAGGCAAGGAATAAGAAAAATGAAATAAGAAATAAGGGCGGAACCGGGAGAGGCAAGGAATAAGGAATATGAAATAAGAAATACGGCGGAACTATTAAGACTGCTTTGTCTTATGTCTTATGTCTTATGTCAAAAGTATAAGAACATCACAACCAAGAACTAAGCACTACAAACTACAAACTATTTATTATTTTTCAGCGCAGCAACAAACCCAGCAAATAACGGATGGGGTCGGTTGGGACGCGAACGAAATTCTGGATGGGCTTGGGTGGCTATGAAGAACGGATGATCGGCCGCCTCCACAAATTCCACCAAATTACCATTGGGCGACTGCCCGCTCACCCGCAGTCCTCCGTCAACAATATTTTTTTCATAGAGCCGGTTCACCTCATAGCGGTGTCGGTGCCGTTCGGTAATGGTAGTGGTGCCATACAGCCGCCGGGCAAGCGACTTATTTTCTAAAATCGCCGGGTAGTCGCCAAGACGCATGGTGCCGCCAGTCGCTTCTTTCCCTTTTTGATCTGGCATAATGTAGATCACCGGCTGCTTGGTATCAGTTTGTACCTCGCTACTGGTAGCATATTTAAGTCCACCGCGGCGGGCGCTCATAATAACAGCAACTTGCAGCCCGAGGCATAGACCAAGGTATGGTGTTTTGGTTTCAAAGGCATAGCGAGCCGCTGCGACCATTCCTTCAACACCTCGTGAGCCAAACCCACCGGGCACGAGTATGCCGTCGTAATTCCGCAGGGCATCCGTCCCACCTACCTCAAGCGCTTCGGCGTCTACCCAGTCGTATTCCAACGTAACTTTGTGATGCCAGGCGGCCGCTCGTAGGGCTTCAACAACCGAAAAATACGTGTCTTCGTTATCAAGGTATTTGGCAACAATGCCAACCCGTATTGATTTTGTGTATCGTTTTGCGATTGCCGCGTTCAGCACCTGCCATTCTTGCATGTCTGGTTTCGCAGCTTTCAGCTCAAGATGCCATAGTAAGTATTCATCGATCTTTTGTTCTTGCAAAGAAAGTGGCACTTGGTAAATTGAAGCCGCATTCGGCAATAGCGCAATCGCCTCGGGAGCGACGCCGCCAAATAAGCTCAGTTTATTCTTGACAGTGGGCGGAGCTGGTGCCTCGGAACGGGCAACTAAGAGATTGGGCACGATTCCTGTGTTTCGCAGATCTTTGACCGCATTCTGAGCTGGCTTAGTCTTGAATTCTTTACTGGCACCTAAATATGGCAGGTACACCACGTGCACATAGGCGCAGTTGCGATAGCCAAGCCTGAGGCCTAGCTCGCGGATTGCCTCAATCCAGGACTGCCCTTCGATATCTCCAACCGTCCCGCCAACTTCAACAATATGCACATCAAAACCTTCAGCGGCGGTCAGAATATGTTGTTGCATGGCCGCGATAACATGCGGCACAATCTGAACCGTTTTGCCAAGATATTTGCCCGCCCGCTCGTCTTCAATAACCTGACGCAGTACTCGGCCGCTCATCACCGAACTTTCGTTAGTGAGCTCGATATCTAAAAATCGCTCGTAATGACCAAGATCTAGATCTGTTTCCGCGCCGTCTTTAGTAACAAAACATTCGCCGTGTTCCGCTGGGTTCAGCGTTCCGGCATCAACATTCAAATACTGGTCGCACTTTTGAATATTCACCGAAAGCCCCCTGGCTTTTAAAATATTACCGATCGAAGCTGCAGTAATACCCTTGCCCACACCCGAGAGCACACCGCCAGTTACAAAAATATATTTTGTTTGTTTTGCCTTCATTGTACGCACCTCCTTTTTTAAAAATTAAAAAAGAGTCCTGTCGACTCTTGATGATTCATTGGTTATTTTTGTGGCTTCGAATCTTCTTACCAAAATTCTTATACATAGCCTTTACGTGCTCCACAAATCCTCCAATTAATGTACTTATGCTACACCCATCTCCGCCAGGAATCAACCCCAAACTTGTACGTGAGGTATTGGATTAGTTAAATCCCGTGAACACGGGATTTTGCAATTAAACCACCTACTCAAAAACCGAGAAAATAGTCATGTCACTTGGCGAGTAAAGCCAGTTCCTTTATCT
>CAYUUV010000066.1:0-2614 GCA_964448015.1 uncultured Candidatus Saccharibacteria bacterium | reverse complement strand
ATGAACCACGACACAAAAACTATCACGTTCAATGATAGGTATATTATGTTAGCGACTAAAGAAGATTTCCGTAAGGCAACAATGCACGAAGCTGCTCACGCCCTGCTAGGATACGGCAAGGCTCACGGGCAAGAGTTCGTTGATAAGTATAGCGAGCTTTATCCTGGGGATCCGTTCAATGGCCGCTGTATTGACTTTCCAATACATAAGTATAAAACATATTGCAACGAGTGTAAATGTATAGCAACATCTAATTCCACAAAAGATAGTTGGTGTATAAATTGTGCGTTAAATGGTGTTGAGAGTAAGTTGGATGTTTCAGTAAATAAATTGGAGCTCAAGGAATGGGCATCCACACCTTAGTTCCTTCTAAGGTTGGCTCTTGGAAGGAAAGAAGGTCGGTTACGTCTATCATCTCCATACGAGAAAACAGCGTTTCCGACGCTAAACTAGGGCTGGACTCCATCACAAAACCTGGTAAGCACGCATCCACTTGATCAGTTTTTTGCGGCACAATATAATATCCACCTACGGGCATATATCCTCTAACCGTGTTGTAACTAGGGTTCTCTAAGCCTAAGTCCTCAACACGGTTAGGGTCGGTCATTAGACCATAGGCAAAGATCTTATCTCCAAATTTTATTTTGGCTTCATCCATACTGGTAATGAACCATCCTCTTTTATCAATAATTGATCCTCGAACATATCAATTTCATACACTTTTCCATCGTAATGATGTTCTTTCTTCCTAATAATACTTATTTCTTTGACAGATTCCCTTATATAAACTATATATGAATCCCGCTTGGTTTCTCCTGCTGCGACTTTCGTACCTGCTGGTCTACTCTTTATCCGGCTAACGGTATGTCCGGAAAGCAGACCGAGTATCTCTAAACTGTCAATCAACCTCGTATTAGTAGTTGAAAACTGTATCATCTCACCAACACCCTTGCCGTCACGTCTTGATGTGCGTATAAACGTGTCTAAGAGGGCTGTACCACTCTCTACGGTGCTGTGATAAATCATTTTATCTGGTACACGCATATCTTTTCTGGCTCTCGATCCAAGCGAACGGGTCAGTTTCTGTGCTATGTTGAATTTTGAGGATACAACGATCAGATTAGGCTCTGTAAAGTTCCACGTTAGGTTCATTCTGTCAAGTATTGGGCAAATTAGGTCCATATCTTTCTTGGTGTCCTGTCTGTCTAGAGCAAAAATGACCCTTTTCATATCTTTTTCTACCCTGCCACGCTTTAGAACGAAACCTACCAGCTTATACCAGTCTAAAGTGTCTATTGTGTACTCTCTGTCTTGGTATTTTACTTTTTGGGTTACTAAATAGCCGTCCGGAGAGTATCTAGACTTATGTTTTAGCTTATTATCTCGTTTTGGGGGTACTGTTTCCGCAGTAGCCACGATAACATTGCCGTGTTTGTCCGTATAAACTACTTCATGTTCCGGCGTAACCTTAAATTGGTACTTTTCCGAACCACCTGAGATTACTTTTCCGTCATAATGTTTTGTTTTTACAGCAAAAGGCTGCGTAAACTGAGCATCGCCCAGAAAATTACGTGTCAAAACACGATCGTGGCCGCCAATGTCTGATATGTTCTTCCAGCCCTGTGTAGTTAAGACCTTGGTATTTGCGGGAAAAGCCATATTACCACCTTATATAAGAACTAATATCTTTAGGTCTCATTAAGTTACACGCCATATTAGCTATCATAGCCGAGTCAGCATGGTCAGGAGAGCGTCCCAGAACCTGTCTAAGCTCTTTTTTCTTAGTAATGCGAGGTTTACCCGTATCTAAGTCATATCGGTGTGCTGTGAGCTGCTTAAGCAGGTTGCCGTCCTCAATTAGTTGGTAAAGTATCTTAATCTTTCCCTCATCGGCGTTTACCATGAATTGATAGAATCCATCGTTACGACTTTGGAGAGTAGCTTCATATACTTGGACAGGCCAGCCCATAACTCTCAGGGCATCTCTTAAACTGGCACCAATCCCGTTTCCTTCGATTGTTATATTTCTTGCTAGGTGCTTAGTAAAGCCGTGCCGTTCAGCAAAAGCGATCAACTTACCTGCAATATAAAAGCCAATAGCATCATCTTTGCCAACCGGAGACTTGATCTCTACCTGTTCACAGAGAATACCATCATCAACTAGAGTAATAACAGTGGAGTCCTTACCCTTGTCTGAGGGGTCAACACCAATATACTTATTGAACTTCTTAATTTTCCCGTGTTCGTCTACCTCATGTCCTTCTTCGTCGAATTCTTTTTCTGGTAGTGCGTAAACTGTCATCTTATCTACGAGTGCCATCGGGAACAATGAATCATCTTCATCAAGGTAATTCCAATCACCTTCAAGCAGACGTTTCTTTTCTTGCGGCGGCAGTCGTCTTAGCCCCTCAATGTAGTTGTCGTCGATAAAGGGGTTGTCTAGTACGGTAGAACGAATATAGGCACTGTATGCCGTCTTACGTTCGCCATTAACCCATACATATCCATTAGGCCATTTCTGTATTCTTCCGCCACCCATCTTCTCATATACATCGTAATAATCCTGACGAACGAACCCTGGCGATGGGTTACAAGATCCGACAACCTTACCAGT
>CAYUUV010000065.1:0-2644 GCA_964448015.1 uncultured Candidatus Saccharibacteria bacterium | reverse complement strand
GCTTGGTGCAACTCCGTTCAGGAGTGTACGAACCCAATACGGCCAGCCAGAAGGCGCTTGAAAAAGTTGGCTATGTGCCAGTTTTTCACGAGCGCAACGAAGGCTTCGTTGACGGGCAGTACGTGGGGCTCACCAGCCTCAGTCTGATCAACCCACTGGACACCCAGTGGGACCACTGGTGGCACGGTGACCCCATTCCACAAGAGTACCGCGCGGCTCGCAAGAAGACCGAAGCGGCACTCAAGTGGGCGCAGGAGCACATCAGCTTCAGCTGATTACTACCCATACGGCGCACGGTAGAGCGGAGTCGCGAGGCAACCAAACCTCGCACCCGCTCACCGTGCGCCGTTTTGCATTTCATCACTCCAATGAGCGCAGACAAAAGTATATTAGGGTAAACGGTCTGACAATACGGCAGCACTGGCGGTGAAGTATTCGGTTATCTTCTGAATATCGAGTACATTATTGGTATGTAGCGAACTTTCAGCATCCCACGAAACGTCACCAAAACGCCGCACAACAGTCGGTAAGAGCGTGCTCACCGATGCAGCACCAAGACCTCCTGCAATCACCGGCGCCATTGCTAGATCTGAGGCCTCAAGGGCTTCAACCCAGACGCTCAGGGCATCCGAATCCATCAGTTCACCGCGCCCTTCCGACGCGTCAAACAACACATGACTGACATAACCTTGCACTCGTTTCAGTCGCTCAATAACTGCCTCAGGAGGCTGACGGCGCATGATATCACCATAGCACTGCAAAATCACTGGACCTTCGACCATCGGGGCATATTTTTTAATAATTTGCAGACTGGTACCTTCTTCAAACCACGGCAACAGGTCGAACTGCAAACCATCAAGCCATGCTTCAGCGCGTTCCATACTACGATCCATGAGCGGCAAAGCCCGGTCAGTCAAATTGGTCCAATCGTCCGCATACAACTGCAGAACATTCACAGAATCAGATGAATACAGCATGTGTTTCAATGCATCACCAACCGGGTACCAGTCGCTACCGCGGCGCGCTTCAGTTTCATCAACTTGAATTCGCGTTGTAGCCTTAACGCCAATAAGCATACGCCGGCCAAGCGCCCTCAGACCCGCCTCATCAAATGCAACGCTTGCTGCGCGCTGCTGTTCCGCCGTACCCATGCCACTCACGCCAACATACCGCACTGTGTTCATACAACCCCCTACTTAATGTATTTATTCACCAAAAACTGCGATCGTGCGCTGCCTAATTAATTCCTCACGTAGAGCAAGAATCTCGGGAAATTCAGGAAATTGTTGACGGAGTTTTGCATTCGCATTCAGTTCTGCATCACGCACCTGTTGGGCGGTTGTAATACCATACGTCGCAAGCGCACCCAGGCCATCACCGTTAATATTAACAATTAATGGCATGACTTTATCGACAAGACGCACAAAGCGAGCTTCTGGCTCTTGTTGCTTTTCATACCGTGCAAGCAGGCTCGCCCATGGCTCTGGCAACTCTTTCACCAGCTGCTGAGTTGCAACCGCCTCATCAGCCTCCTTCTTTGCACGATCTTCATTGGAAATACCAAGCGTTGGGATATCTCCTGTTATCACTTCCGGAAGATCATGTACTAGCGTAAACTGCGAGACAAGCATGTGATCAAGATCATAGGATAGCTCATGCGCAAAGTGTGTTGCCACCATTGCCAACATATAACTATGCTCTACGTTGCTCTCGTGCCTTCCATCGTTATAAAGTGAAATTCGTGGAACTCGCGCAAAGTCCATGCTCAGCTGGCCAAGCCGCAGGGCAGTAGCCGCTAAATCTTTCGTCGCACGCTCGTTTTTTGATATTCTATGCTCCATAGCTACAGTAAAACCTATCTATGCTTCCTAACCAAAAGCGTTAATAGTCGTTCTGGTCATAAAAATATTTTTGTTCCATAAAGCCAACACCAGATTGACGGGCAAGCGCGGTGATGTCGGGAATTGACGCAAAGACCTTTTCTTTGGCGAGCAATTCATCGTCGCTCAGCCATTCGTTATGATGACCCTCCATGTCTGTAATCAATTCACCCTGCGGGTTCGTGCCGTGAATCAGGCAGAAGATTTTATCTTCCAACAGTCTGCCATCATCTTCGGTGTAATCCATTTTGTGGTAGAAGCCAGAGACTCTTAAATCTGCGGTGATGCCGGCTTCTTCCATGAGTTCGCGAGCAGCGGTTTCAAGCAGCGTTTCACCCCAACCAACTTTACCTGTTGGGCGACCCCAATATCCAAAATATGGTTGCTTCAACCGTTGTTGCGCTAAAATTTTACCTTCACCGTTTTCAATAATAAGCCCGACTGAAATTTTCGGTTGTTTTTCCACTTCATGTTTATCGGTGTCGAGCCGATTGGCGTATTCTTTACCTTTGATGCTGAGTGTATATTGATTGCCGTGTTTTTCAACGTAACCAAGTTCGACCAGCCTGCCAATGTGAAACTTGAAGTGATCACTATCCAGTCCTGTTGGTTTTTGTAGCTCGGCAAACCCCGCAGAAGGGTGAAACAATAGCTCCCGCATAATCGAAACTTGCGCTGAATGAATGGTAACTTCTAAACTCATACGTTCTCCTTGTTTATAAGTGTAGAGTAGCAGGCTAAAAACACAAAAACTAGGGAACTAC
>CAYUUV010000064.1:0-2671 GCA_964448015.1 uncultured Candidatus Saccharibacteria bacterium | reverse complement strand
TTCCTTGCGGCGCTCGACTACTTCACCAAAGAAACACCCCTGATGGCAAAAAACTCAGGGGTTTTCAATCTCTGGCTGGCAATTGTTGGAATTACAGATATTCTCTTCATCTTGGTTGTTGCCCTCATTGGCTTTCACGTCATGAGCGCCGCTAACTTCGGCTTTGATGAAATAGAATTCAAACATGCTCTGCCACGAATTGGCCTCGTATTCGTACTGCTCAATACCTCGATCTTTATCATTGATGCCATTATTGAACTTTCCAACGTCCTCATCACGGCTATCAGTAGTGTGAGTGGCGCTAGTTCGGTCTGGGAAACACTGACTTTAGTTGTCAAAAAAAGTGGTGGCCAAAGTGCCGCAGCCCTGCTCGTCATGCTAGCCTTCATGATCTTCTCTGTCATCCTGCTCATTTACTACGTCAGTCGATTAGTTGTCCTATTTCTGGGAGCTGTGTTATCACCACTAGTTATCGTGCTCTATTTGCTACCTAGTTTCAGGGATTTCTCGGTATCGGCAATTAAGACGTATATCACGACGATCTTTGTCCTGTTCGTTCACGTTGTCACCTTGATGCTCGCATCAACTCTATTCGCTGGCATGTCGGCCACTGACGGCAATAACCAAGTGCCGAACGTCCTCATGTCGATGGTCGTTGGGCTCGCCACAGTCATAACGCTACTGAAAACTCAAGGCGTCATGATGCAGTTTAGTTACGTCAGTATGGGTGCGCGAAATACCCGCAAGCTGGGTAGCCAGTTCATGAATGGCATCAGTTACGTGACTGGAAAAGGGCGTTCTGTCGCCAGTGCGGCGAGTAGTCGCACGGCTACTGCAAAAATCGCTCGTACCCAATCAGGTGTTGAAGCTAGAGCCATGAAATCCGGCAAAACCCAAGTGGCACGCTACGATACCAAATCTGGTAGTGGCAAAGTAACCTATGCAGTCACACCAAACAGTAAACCTATGGTGTCCAACATGAAAACTGGAACCACTGTTGAGGCACCCCGGGTTACTGCGCGGCCAAAAGTACCTACTGGTAAGGAGGACAAATCATGAGACAAACCGTCGTACCCGCACAGGTCACAACTGTTGAAGATCGGATTATGGGTAACTTAGGGCTATCTCAGATTCTGCTTCTGGTACTCCCAATATTCATATCCGCTGGACTATTCGTATTTATTCCGCCCCTCATGCACGGCAGTCTTATCAAATATATACTCATGGCAGTAACCGCTCTACTCTGTGCAGTCCTGGCGATTCGTATCAAAGGAAAAATTATACTACTCTGGCTGGTTACCATCATCCGCTACAATCTCCGCCCAAAATTTTACATCTTTCAAAAGTCTGTGGCAGATTACCGTAAAGACTACGCCGATCCAATTGAAGACACGAATCAGTCGAAGCAGTCGGTAGAAGCATACCCCGCGCTGGCGCCGAAACTTGGCTTCACTGATGCTGCCTATGCCATGGAGGCAATTAATGACCCAAGCCGCTCCATCCGGTTCGAGATGAATAAGAAAGGAGGTCTCCATGTTCGCATTACAGAAGTCGAAAACTAAAACGAGTGCAAGATCCCAAGTTGCTATAGAGGGCGTCCAAAATGATATCCTCATTCTCCCCCACGGCCACTACCGAACAATCTTGCAAGTATCGGCTCTTAACTTTGAACTGAAAAGTGAAGAAGAACAGGACGCCATTATCGATACCTATGAAAGCTTCCTCAACTCAGTTGGAACCAATCTGCAGGTTCTCATCCGCACGCGTGAAATCGATATGGATAAGTACCTTGAGGATCTTCGCGAGAGATTAGATGGTGAAACCGAAACGGTATATCGTAAACAACTCACTAACTACGATGAATTTATACGCTCTCTGATCTCCACTAACAAAATACTCACCCGTCACTTTTACGTCATTATCCCCTACACATCACCTGCAAAAACCGACTTCGAACTGATTAAAGAACAACTCAATTTAAAAACAGACATAGTAGCTAAAGGCATGACCAGACTTGGCATGCACACCCGCCAGCTCAGCAGTCTTGAAATACTTGATCTCTTCTATAGCTTCTATAGTCCCACTCAGGCTAAAGTGCAACCCCTGACCGAACAAACATTGCAACTTATTCATACAACCCTCATTGAACGGGAGGATCAACTATGAATGCTCTAACCAAGCTACGAAATACCCGACAAGAAAAACAAAAAGAGCATCTGCTAACATTTGGTGAACAAGATGCTATCGATACGCTTAGCTACAGCGGACTAGAAGAAAACATTGATTATTTGTGCATCGACGGAGTCTATATCCGCACCCTATACATATCCGGCTACCCATTTGTGGCTGGCTCTGGTTGGCTCGATAATCTGATTCACTTTAACCACGATATTGATATCAGCTATCACCTGCATGAAGTAAATGCGCTACATGCCTTGCCGAAACTGCACCGAAAGATTACAGAACTGGAATCAACTAGGCGTGCCATGATGAAAGCCGGCAAGATTGTGGGTAGTGAGATAACCGATCCACTAGAATCAGCCATTGAACTTCGAGACAAGATTCAACGAGGCCAGGAAAAGTTATTCCAAATGTCGATCTATATTGCAGTCCGTGCTGAATCCTTAGAAGAACTCAGTAAAACAACCAAGCTGCTCGAAGCAACACTCTC
>CAYUUV010000063.1:0-2848 GCA_964448015.1 uncultured Candidatus Saccharibacteria bacterium | reverse complement strand
ATGTCTTGACATTATACACCGATTATGCTATATTTGGCAAAGTACATTAGTAGACTAAACCACGTCCGCCCGCTCACTTTTCCAGTAGAGCAGGGTAGGCGTGGTTTTTTATTTTTCCTAAAGAAAGAGAAGAGAAGCCTCACATGTCTGCCCAGCCTGAAGACCCAGTTCGTCCAGAAGGGTACTATCCCGTTTTTGTTCAAGATATTCCTGGTGAACACTTTGCGGATATAGCCTCTACCACAGTAGATGTGCCGCCAGTTCAACCAGAATTGCAGAGCGGAATTATAGAGAATCCGTTTCTTATTCACCAAGCCAGGAAATTAGTAGGCAGGGTTTATCTTAAATACGGGTATGTGACACCTAATCAAATCACAAAAGAAGGCTACGTAGACGAATCAGTTGATCCGCACGTTGCTGACTCTGTATATTTTGCACGGCCAAACGATGCTAGTGAAAGCATGCTCTCCACGGCTCGACTTATACGTAAAGGTACGCTTGAAGATTTTCCTGCTGTTAAGGAGTTTTCAACCGTAGACCCTAAGAAACTTGCAGAAGTAGATTCTAACCCAGAGCATTACAGGGAGGTCTCGGCGCTTGTGAAAGCTCCCGAGGGCGGAAGCATGGAGGATATTCTTCATCTGTATGCTTCCATGATGAAATATTCCATCAATAACGATGTGAGTAGATGGTTGATGTCCGTTGATCATAAGCTTGTCAACAGATTACATCTACTGTTTGGCCGTAGAAACTTCAAACAGATAGGTGATACGGAATTCATGATGGGGTCTAACACAACTCCATTCGTAATGGATATTCAGGACTCGCTCCAGCTTTATCGATATCCACATATTAGTAAAGGCATAAAAAAAATATTTGACGAGGAACTTAAAGGTGTCGACCCGTCAAAGTTGACGCCAAAGGCGCGCCGCATCTTAGAGAGACGAGGTGTTATTGAGCGGACGGCGGAGTCGAGCAGAGCAGATAAGCTGGAAAGAATTGCAACAGCTGGGCTGGTAGGTTACTGTCTCGCAAGAGCAGGCGTTATACCAGGTGCAGATCTTGACGAGCATGGTGTTAACCCATGGGTATTTTTAGGTATCGATATTGCAACAATACCGCCATATGTACGGGGTCTCCGTATTGTTGGCTCGCAGCATTCAAGCCGCCTCAAAGCAGCCGGAGGGGCAGCTCTAGCGGGAAGTGCCTTTATGGCACCCTATGGCTATATGTTCGCAGAAGCAGGACTCTCGGAGGGCGTCCCACAGGCAGTTGGTATCTATGCAGGTATGCTTATGACCTCAGCTGCAGTCAAGAAGTATAACTCTCGGCATCAAACCAACCATAATGAATAGTCGAGCCACAATTGATTCAACTGGCTATTCAGCTTATGCTTAGTACATGACCGAAACCCTGTTTACGTCCGGATCTGCCTTATTGGTGTTGTTTCTTGGAACACTCGTTCTTTACCGGAACTATCGCGAAGTGTTGCGATTGCTTTTTTTTGGCTTTTGCCTGTCACTAGCATTTTGGCAATCTATGTTGCTTATATCTGAGAAGCAAACCTCCCAGGTGTTGTTGTTTAATCGTCTAACATTCGTGGGCCCAATTATGGCGGTTGGATTATTTACGGCTTTCATCGGTAGGCTACAGACTATCGCGGCCAAAAGAAAAATCCCAGCGGTAAGGAAGACTAATATCCTGGTTACTGTCGTCACGAGTTCTGCAATTTTTTTGGCGATTAGTCCATGGGTCAGTCAGAGTGTGAAAGCAAGGCTGGATCAAACAGGTTTCTTAACAGGTTACAATGTTGGTCGAGGACCGCTTTACATAGTTTATATTTTCTGTTTTACACTTCTTTTTGCGCTAGCCGTTAGATCTGTATATGATTTGGCAAGAAGAAGAGATGATTTGTCACGCAAACAAGCAAGCATCATTAGGAAGGGTGTTTTTATTGCCGTTTTCGTCGGGTTTTTCACGAATGCAATTTTACCAACAATTTTAAGAAGCTCGAAGTTCTCATATCTTGGGAGTATTGCTGTTGTTATTCTTGTAGCGACCCTGGCGTTGGCTATTGCAAGACATAAGCTCATTGACGTTCGTTCGTTTGTTGCGCGTTCTTTTGGCTATTTACTAACAATTGGTGCAATCGTGCTTATATACTTTATTGGTGTTTCCGGCTTCATTGAGTATATATTTGGAATATTTTTGAGCTTAAAAACAAAACTGGCACTATTTTTGGTTGTGGTGGTAGGTGCCGTGGCCTATCAACCCCTGAAGCAGCGATTTGATCGAATCACCAATAGAATCTTCTATCAAGATAGTTATGATTCGCAGAAATTATTCAACCATCTTAACGAACAATTAGTTACTAGTCTTGATATTACTCAGCTTATGCCACAAACAATCCAGATTATCGAGGATGCTTTCAGGCCAACTTACCTTACTGTCCAGTTATATGGCGACAATGTTAGTGTCGGCCGCTCGTTCGGCAGTGCAAATACCGTGGACAATAAAACTCTGCTAAAACTCAGGGATTTTGCCGCAGGACGCCCAGAGAGGTCGTTTACCTTGCAGAGTAAAGTTGAGCACGAGCTTCAGCAGGCTATGAAAGCAAAAGACATAGGGGCGATTACACGTTTAACACAAGATACCTCACGGCCTCAGAATGATGTTGGTTTGATTATTCTTGGCCAACGTAAAAGTGGCAAAAGATATACAGATGAAGACCTTGCTGTTCTAGATAGCGTCAGTAACGAACTACTTTTGGCTATACAAAACTGTTTAAGATATGAAGAAATCCAAAACTTCAACACCACCCTACAGCAGCGGGTAGACGACGCCACGC
>CAYUUV010000062.1:0-2881 GCA_964448015.1 uncultured Candidatus Saccharibacteria bacterium | reverse complement strand
GAGTATTTGATAAGTTCTTCCGTTCTGAAGATTTTCGAACACGTGAAAGCAGCGGCACCGGCCTGGGCCTGTATGTCACCGCTAAACTAGCCAATCGCATCAAGGCCACAATATCGCTAGAAAGTGAACTCGACAAAGGAAGTACCTTTACCATTACCGTGCCTTCGCTGAAAAAGTAGTTTGTAGTTGGTATATCTTAGATAATAAAATCCCTTGCTACTTGCTACTTGCTACCAATCCATGCTACACTTGACTCAAGCGAGCCAAATAGGCTCTTTTTTAGTGAGATTAAGGAGTAGCTTGTGGCAAAGGCAAAAAAAGCAAAACAGAAAGCGGATCGTAAGAAGTTTTCTGTAAAACAGCGCGTGCTGAAACCGATTGGTGGTTTTTTTGCACGCATTACCGCACCAGTTCGCAGAACAAAAGTCTGGAAGTTTCTGCGACGCACTATACTTCGTTCACCGTTTCGTGGCTATTTTGTTGAATCATTCAAAGAACTCAAGCACGTCACATGGCCTGACCGTAAAACAGCTTGGAAGCTGACATTAACCGTAGTATTGTTTTCAGCCTTATTTGCCGTCTTTACAACAGCACTGGATTACGGTTTTGAAGAAATTGCAAAAAGAATATTTTTAAGATAAGTGAAAGAACAGGGAAGATATGAGCAAACGATACGATTCAAGCAAACAATGGTACGCAATTCATACCTACAGTGGCTATGAAGAAAAAGTTGCCGACAGCATCAAACAGCGCGCTGAAAGTCTGGATATGGCCGATAAAATCTTCGATGTAATTGTGCCGAAAGAAAAGCAGATTGAAATTAAAAATGGTAAACGAAAAGTTGTTGAAAAGAAGATCTTTCAAGGCTATGTACTCGTACAAATGAAGATGGGTGAAGACGTCTGGTACATTGTTCGTAACACGCCAAATGTAACTGGCTTTGTGGGCTCGGGTACCGAACCTTCACCAGTTTCTGATGATGAAATTAGTAAAATCCTGAAGCGTATGGGTGCAGAAGATCCAAAGCATAAAATTGACTTTGCGGTTGGTGAAGTTGTCAGTATCATTGATGGTCCATTCAAGAGCTTCGACGGTGCAATTAACGAGATCGACGCCGCCAAAGGCAAGCTCAAAGTCCTCGTCAACATGTTCGGCCGCGAAACCCCCGTCGAACTCGACGCCCTCCAAGTTAAAAAAGTCTAGGCGGCTTAGTTCCGTCATCCCAAACTTGATTTGGGATCCAGTGATTAATTTTCAGTTAAGAAGTTGCGATTTTTTGAATAACGAAAAACAAGTACGGGTGGGGAAGAGGTAATTAATTATGGCAAACCCCCATACAGTAAAAGAAAAACTACGATTTGCTACACTATCAGCCGCATCATTCCTCGGTGTATTAACACTGTCAAGCTGCGGAGAAGGTGAACCACTATCACCCCACGCACGATACGTATCAGATTACGAAACTATGAAGAATGATTGCCTCGGTTCAAGCCCCTACAGATCTGACAACGTACTTATTAGCCGAGATGAATTAGGCATTATAACCGTCAAGCCAGCCACCGGTGATCTTCCACCGCTAAAATTTAATGGCTACGAAAACACAGACCAACCGCTTCAACCTGCAGACCACCATACAGTATCAGTGCTTGAGGATTATGGGTGTAAAACAAAACTCGGCGACTAGACAAACCAGCATATTTTTGGTAAAATACATCAGTTACGCACTTACTTTTTAGTTTCGAAATTGTGAACTTCGAAATTAAGAATTAGGCAATCACCGCGAGGTGTCATCCTGGACTCGATTCAGGATCCAATCAATTTAGTAGATGCTGAATCAAGTTCAGCATGACAAAGTACAAAGGAATTATTTTAATGGCAAAACAAGTTACCGCGAATCTGAAACTTCGCATTCCTGCTGGTAAAGCCAGTGCAGGACCTCCTGTAGGTTCTACTCTTGGTCAATACGGTCTTAACATGATGGATTTCATTAATCCTTTCAACGATCAGACCAAAGACATGATGGGTTCAGATGTGATTGTTCATTTAAGAATTTTTGACGATCGCACCTTTGATTTCACCGTTATCGGTGAACCTGCTGATGATCTTATTCGTAAAGCTGCAGGCATCCAAAAAGGTTCAGGCGAATCTCACAAAACGAAAGTTGGTAAAATTACCGACGCACAGTTGACGGAAATCGCTGAAAAAAAGATGGCCTACCTCAATGCAAATGATATTGATGCCGCTAAAAAAGTAATCGCCGGCACCGCCCGCTCAATGGGTGTCGAGATCGAAGGTTAAGTATGTCAGCATACGAAACAGCATCATTAACCCCGAGCTCACCAGAATCATACGGCGCCTTTGCTGGCAACGATGGTTATGAAGGAGTAGATCACACGGTGGACACACCAGTAGATGAAGACCCGATCCGTACTCTTGAAGAAACACTCATTCACGACGTTACACCGCCAATGATTCAAGCTGCCATTAACGCGGTAGTTCCGGGAGGAGAATCTGCAATATCAGACGCAGAAGTAATACTTGGCATTGCAGCCCATGCAGCTTTTTTCAAACCCGCAGATGAAGATTTAGCTGAACTTTCTGATCGAGCTGAAAAGATATATAACCGAGAGGCTGGAACGTACCCGGGAACTCAGAGCGTGCCATTTGAGCCAATTGTGTTCCCAGAAACAGCTGAAGAAGAACATCGACGAGTAGGTGAGTATTTTAGAGACCACCCACTCGGGCAACGAAGTACCTCATAATGTAATTAACTGTGGGAGCACGTCATCTGACATGCGTTTGCACCACGACCCTCCTTCGCGTAAGGCTTTGGAGGGCAGGAAGGAGCCATCATGGCAAAGAAAGCAGAATTACTAGAACA
>CAYUUV010000061.1:0-2984 GCA_964448015.1 uncultured Candidatus Saccharibacteria bacterium | reverse complement strand
AGGTATCCGTACGGGAACGTGCGGATGGATTACCTCCTTTCTAGGGAGAAACTAACCTGCAAACGAGTAATCAATGCAGAGTTAGGTCGATGTCGATGGATTGTAAATCAGTACTGACAATCCAATTTCCGGTTTTTATCGGACGACACATTCAGTTTCTGAACCTTTAGAGTCTGACGTTGATTGCACTACTCAGTTTTTACTCAGTCCAGCACTGTTTCAATCTGAAATAATAAAGAAGCCCCACACTTGCGAGAGGGCTTCTTTTTTATAAATAATATGGTATAGTAATCTTATGACTGAGATTTCGCTGGAAAGGCGTGGCATAGACGGCCTTGACTTTACCTTCATTACAAAACCAGGCGTAGGAGCCCTCAGGGCGGCTGTAGTTTTACCATTTGAATCCCAAGAGCTTATGCCTGGTGGCAGGTACAAAGAAGAAACATCTCATTTGTTTGAGCACGTAGCTTGTAGTGGAGATGGCTCAACTCCGCCTGGGACACATAGAGCGCAGATTAGTACTATGGGCGGCTCCATGAACGCCCAAACAGATATGTCTATGAACGGTTATCTTGCGTTTGAAACGATCCAGCCCGATGATGGCCTCCATCTGGTAAAGCAATTTATAAGGGGTGTGTTTACTCCAGGACTCCAGCGTGAAGAAATAGAAGCCCAGAGAATAATAGTTGAAAATGAGCTGCATGGTTATCTACAAAACCCTAGACGGCAGAGGATCAATAAACTATTGCATTTTCAAGGGAGAAGATACACGACAGAACCAATAAGTATAGTCGGCTTAGATCTCATAACACCTGACGATATTCACTCCTTTTATGCAGATTTGGTAGTTGCTAATAATGCTCGCTTTGTTCTTGCTGGTGATCGAGTAAAAATTGATAAGTTACTGCCCGAGCTCATTGCGATAGGGGGAGAGCGACCGGTAGGAAATAAGGTTTATTCTGATGATGAGCTTCTACGCGATCAAGAAGATTATCATGCACCTGCCGCAGAGATTCCAGCCGGGATGACTGAATACTCACAAACTACTGTCGTGGAAGGCAACGCTTTACCTTTGCTTGAACTGCCCGAGGCTCGTGTAGTCATGGCTGCATTGGTCGACTTCATAAATACGGGCAGCGCTGGGTTGCATGAGCAAAGTAGGGCACGCGGTCTTAGCTATGGTGTCAACGCTAGGATTACATATAAGGGGCCGCAGACATTTCTCGGCCTTTCTGATACGACTCGTTCGACTAATGTAGGTGGACAACTTGCACTGTTGAGTGAGCGATTGACGAAAGTCGAACAATATTCAGCAGAGGACTACAGGGATTTTGCACAAAAAGTGCTCGGGAGTCTGAAAATTTACCCGGAAGATGTTTTTAAATTTGCAGGGACGGTTGAGCAAAATGTCGGAAAAGAAACGTTTGAAATCATTACTCAGGCAGAGTTTAGGGATGCACTTCTTGCTCTTCCACCAAACGTAGCTGTTAAAGGAATCAAAGACGTTGCGTCCCAACTCCGCTGCCCGACATATGTTAATCGCACATCATTTGGTGATAATCCTTTCTCCTAGGGTGAGCCAGAGCAGATTCTTTTGCTCATGAAACATTGATGTATCACTTAGTAGTATGCTAAATAACCCCAGCTCGAGATAACCACCATCAGCAATACCTGTAATGTCACCTTCAACACTTGACTATTTTAAGATGTGCGCAATGTATGTTGACCAGCCATTCGATAATCAGTTTGTCCCGCACGTACTTGTTTGAGCGACAGTTGATATATCCGCTGCAGAGATTTGTTGCCTTGAAGTAGAGAAGGGAGCTTGATACGGCGCTTGCGCATTACATGAAGCCCCACACTTGCGAGAGGGTTCGTCTCGCACGATTATTCTTGTGTGTTGGTTTGCTTTATTGCTTGGCGCTAGTCTTGTGTCTTGCGCATGTTGCTGGCGGGAAGAATGATATCAAAAAAGTAATGCTGTAGACTTTAGGTATATTTTTGGCCGAAATGGCGTTGGAGTTTTCCAAAAAACGACTGTTTTTTGGCTGAGATTTGGGTATCTTGGATAGTGTCGATAACCGAGCGTTCGAAATAGGCAGTAGATTCTTGCATGTGAGCTGGTGTGGCTTTGTGATCGGCGCGGATGAAACCATTTTGTAGGTGGTAGGCTTGGAGCTGTTTGTTGCCTGAGGGGCAGGCAAGGCGGAGGTATTGGCGGTCGTGTCGGGCAACTTCTGCGCAGATGAGGTCTATGATATGTCCGCCAATGTTTTGTCCTCGTAATCCGGGCGCAACGACAAACCGGTGCAAATATCTAGCGACGGGTGGTTGCGAGCCCCAGCGCGCAGGATCATCCCAGAAAAGCATAAAAACAGCTAAGATGGCTTTCTCGGTACGGGCGAGATACACAATATCTTCGGCAACGAGTGCTTGCAGGCGGGCTTCATCTATAACGGTCTCCCCCCATGCAAGGTCGCCACGGTACATTTTACTTCGTAAACCATGTGACAATATGTGCTGTATGCTCGGGATGTCTGTGTCTATAGCTGGCGCTATTCCAATATTCATATACATAGTATAGCAGCGGAAGAGCTTGTTTTTAGGGGGTTCTTCGGGTAAAATACGGCGGTTGAGGGGTGATAGCTCAGTTGGCTAGAGCACCTGCTTTGCAAGCAGGGGGTCCGGGGTTCGAGTCCCCGTCACTCCACCAAGGTCGTAATGAGACAACCTTTCAGGTTTTCTCGTCGCGCAGGGAAACGAAATGAATTCGTTTCGCTGGCTGCTCTTTCCGCGCAGAACAATGGATTCACGGGGGCACTTAGCTTACCGCTTAGTGTCTCCACCAGGATTTATCGGCTAGCCGAGGCGTGCCACTGATATTCTGGTCGAATACGAAGCAAATTAATAAATAATTAGATCTGACTGATGGGCGATTAGCTCAGCTGGTTAGAGCGCGTCACTGATAATGACGAGGTCGGAGG
>CAYUUV010000060.1:0-3003 GCA_964448015.1 uncultured Candidatus Saccharibacteria bacterium | reverse complement strand
AGTCGAATGTCCTGAGCCTGTCGAAGGGCTATAATTTATATTGATGTTCTATGTATATATACTCAAGAATGATCGCGATGTATTTTACGTCGGTCAAACAAACAGTTTAGACCGTAGAATCGCAGACCACCGCGCCAAGCAAGGTGCAAAATTTACAAAATACACAGACGGCTTACATCTAGTTTACTCCGAGGTACTTACATCAAGAGCTGCAGCCATGAAACGAGAAAAGCAGCTTAAAAAGTGGTCGAAAGCAAAGAAGTTAGCACTGATTTCAGGTGATACGGAAAAACTAAAGCAACTCAGCAAGAGCAACAATAAGGTTTGAGCCCCCGATTAACGAACGAGTGTGAGTATAGATCGGGGTGTTCGACAACAAGGAACTCACGCAGAAGCTAGCTTCGAGTAAGCGACGAGGATATACCTTAGTAATCCCTCATCCCCAGCCAAACGCAAAATCTGCTAGAAGGACCCAAGCAAGATATTTTTATTTTGCTATACTATTTTCATGAATGAATCACAAATTAGACTATTTATTACTGGCGGGACAATCGATGATGTCGACTATGAACGAGAAGACTTTGCGCCCTTAGATAAAGCTTCGTATGTTCCCAGCCTATTAAGACAGTCACGGGTCCGAGTGCCGTATGAATATGAAATTATCTTGCAAAAAGACAGTCGTTTTATCAATGAGCAAGATCAGAATTTTATTTTAGAAAAGTGTAGGAATAGCCAAGAGGATAAGCTACTTATTACACATGGAACCTACACAATGTCTGCTACAGCAAAAGTTCTCGGTAACGCTAATCTAGATAAAACAATTGTGCTCTTTGGGTCAATGGTTCCTGTTAATAAAGAGGGCTCTGATGCACTATTTAACCTTGGGAGCGCCTTTACCTCGGTGCAGCTTCTGGCTAAAGGTGTCTACATTATTTCAAACGGTAAAATATTCTCTTGGGAAAACGTACGGAAAAATGATGACGGTAAATTTTTCGAGCTAGAGCGACCTGAACAATAGGATAATTCTTCCTGAAACGCATTCACTAAGCCCCAGCCATTCGACAGGCTCATGGCTTGCAGCCAGCAAGATGATGAACGGAAAATTTCCTAAGCTTGTCGAAGGGTTGTAATGAATAATTTTGATTACTTCTTTAAGGCGATCTTAGCGGTGGTTCGGCGGGTTGGGCTTATGAGTAAGCCGGCGGTTGCGGCCGTACCGGTGAGTAATGTTGCAAGTAGCAGGAGTGCGGTTTGAGCTTGGCCAGTGTTGGCCAACTGCTCTACTACTGCTAAGCCCACTGGATCTTTAATGCTGCCTACTGCCGCATCAAGGTCGAGTGGTCCGTTGTCAGCTATGGCATAGGTAAGCCGAAGCGCTGGCTGGCCCTGGTGGGTTGTTTGGGTGATGGTGGCATTTGGTATGTCGAAGTACGTACGATTGATGGAGTTGTACTTTCTAGCCTTGACTTGATTCGGTTTGAGATCAGTGACAAACGTCAGACTAACTTCGTTCGTTTCAGATTCTGTATTAAAACAGAAGTCTACTAAGCCGAGTGGATACGCATAGGCGTTGTCTGCAGCTAACAAGCCCGCTTCTTTAACGGCCGCATGACAGGTTATAGTCGTCCCTTCTGGCGTGGTCAGAGTGATGGTTTTGCCGCCATGGGGATCGATTAGGTTAACGGTAGAACCTGCTGAGCCTATGAGATTGCCAGTGAAGACACCACCAGTTCTTGCGATAATTGCTCGGGAGCCATCGCTATTGAGGTCGAGGTCAGCTCCTAGGTAAATATTATCATAGAAGCTGCCTGTTTCACGCTCACCGGGGTCTTCCTCAGTCCAGTTGGTACCCGAATCTCCCGACACATACATTGAGGTTGGCATATTTTCGCCACCCTCGTTATACACCACACCAAACACTGCTAAGTTCCGACCATCATCAGACATATCTATAGAAGTCCACACATTCCAAGCCCCATCGTCTGGTGTCACATCTGTCCACGTCTCACCGTCATTCTCCGAAACAAACACGTGATCATTTTCACCACCTTCACCTTCTCCTATGCTGACTCCAGCTACTGCCATTTTACTGCCGTCTGCAGATATGGCAGTACTAGCAAAAAATAGAGGATCTGCCGTAGGTAGATCTATGTCTGTCCAGCTGGTACCACCGTCTTCTGAGATATAGACACTATCGAATTCGCTACCACTCCCTCCGTGACCAACGAGTAGTTTATCACCATCGTCAGATATAGAAACAGATGCAGCCCATACATCAATGGGAACGGTAGGATTCGTCCAATGACTACCGCCATCTCCAGAGATATATACATCACCATTCTGAGACATAGCTATGGTACTACCATCACCAGAAACGACAATTGATGATTCACCACCTTGTATTGGGATACCTGCTGTAATATCTGACCAACTAACACCGGCATTATGAGAAATAACAATTTTACCAGGAATATTTTGTTGGCCCTCCCCCGCTTCTAGGTCGTAACCCGCTCCGCTCAGAGCCACCATGGTTTGACCGTTATTAGAAATATCGACTGACCGCCACTCATTAATCACTCCTGGATCGGCCGCTTCGACAACATTGTGCCAGGTAGCACCGTAGTCACTAGAGACAAAGAGTGAAGCGGAATCTTGATCTGGTTCGCCGCCATCAAAGTCACGCAAACTAACAATTAGGTTGCTACCGCTGGCAGAACTGGCGGCATGATTGAGAGCTGTGCCTCCTGTCGGGTCAAGATCTTGTTTGGTCCAATTATATTTATTCGTGAGGGCATAAACTGTTGCGGGAATAATAGGCCGAGTGAGCACTAAAGCTGATGATACGGCCACGCCAGCGACGAGATATCTGTTTTTAGTTGATCTGTTGCTTTTACTGCGTACTTTTTTCTTCATTGAAAAACGAACCCTTCTCCTAAACACCTTTAAGCACAAGTATATTGCGATTGTGCGATAAGGTCAATCTTTTATTTACCCTGTTTAGGA
>CAYUUV010000059.1:0-3881 GCA_964448015.1 uncultured Candidatus Saccharibacteria bacterium | reverse complement strand
GGTAATTATGCAGTTTCTTTATTTAAAATGTCATCTATTTCAATGATGAGTGAGCGATTAGAAAGATAGGTTTCAGATAGCGACGCAACAAGGCTGAGCACCATACCGGCAAGGGAAAATCCGAAGAATATTTCACCAATACCAACATGCTCGAGGAACACAAAAAGCATAGCGGCACAAGCGAGCATCAGAGACATTGCTGCCAGTGTCAACATCAGCCGAATTATTTCAAGCCGCCTTTTTAATATTTTCAGTTGTTGAGCGATAGCGACATGCTTGTGGCCGGCGTTGTAATCTTTTGCAAAGGTACGAATGACATTGGCAATCCCAACGTATCGGTTGACGTATCCAAGTGTCAAAATGGCAATTGCCGGAAATAGTAGGGCGGGTGTTGAAAGTTCCATCTTGGAAGAAAGTATACCACAAGCACAATTGTATAGTAACGGGTACGTTTATTATGCCGCTGTGATATTATTAGTGCATATGGTTATCGTCTCTGGAGGAATATATGAGTAAAGTTGCAGATTATTTGCGTGAGCATATTGTTGGAGAGGTCTCAACGGCCGCAACCGTTCGTAAGTTTTTTAGTACCGACGGCAGCGTATTTAGCGTTATGCCGCAAATTGTAGTATATCCACGTTCAACTGATGATGTCAGAAAAATCGCACGGTTTTCTTGGCAGCTTGCTGAACGAGGAAAGATTGTGCCAATTACGGCTCGTGGTTTAGGCAGTGATCAAGCCGGTGCTGCGCTAGGCGAAGGTATCGTTTTGATATTCCCAGCTCATCTGAATAAAATTTTAGAACTTGATACAAAAAAGAATCTTGCTCGGGTGCAGCCAGGTATCAATTATCGTAATTTTCAAGATACGATCAAAACACATAATCGTTTCTTACCCCCATATCCTAGCTCAATTGACTACTCAACACTTGGCGGTGCCGTGGCTAACAATGCGGCAGGTGAACGAACAGTTAAGTATGGTTCAACGCGGGATTTTGTGCGTGGTTTACAAGTAGTACTTGCCAACGGTGAACTGATTCAAACTGGCCGTCTGAGCAAGCGTGAATTAAATCATAAAAAGGGCCTCGCCACCTTTGAAGGAGAGTTGTATCGTCAACTCGATGGTCTGATTAATGACAATCAGAACCTGATTCAAGCCATGCAAAAAGATGTCAGCAAGAACTCGGCTGGTTACGCCTTGGCAGATGTGAAGCAGGCAGACGGAAGCTTCGACCTCACACCATTATTTGTTGGTTCTCAAGGGACGCTAGGTGTGGTGACAGAAATTGATCTGGCCATTGTACCAAATAATATGAACCGTACATTGGTAGTGGCAGGTTTCTCGAAAATTCAAGAAGCAAGTTCGGTGATTGAAGATGTACTCAAGTTGGTACCGGCAGCCGCAGAGATGGTTGATAAGCATTTACTGGAATTCATTGAACACCACTATCCGAATCAACTGAAGGGCTTGTTGGAGCCGCCTTTCCCAGAGGTACTGCTGTTGATTGAATTTGATGATATTGGTAAGAGTGTGCAATCGAAAAAAGTGAAGAAGCTTTTAAAGATTCTCAAACGTGTCACCAATGATTATCAAGTGACGACAGACTATGATGAGCGTGATGAGCTTTGGAAGATTCGTCATTCAGCGGCGGCGGTTATTGCACATTCTGAGGGTGCGAAGAAGGCCCTGCCTATTATTGAAGACGGCGTGGTACCCATTCATCAGCTTGATACGTTCGTTATTAAAATCTACGAGCTGTTTCAGCGCTATAATCTGGATGCTGCGGTATGGGGTCACGCGGGTAACGCAAACTTACATATGCAACCATTTCTTGATCTTGCTGCTGTTGGTGATCGTCAGAAGGTCTTTAAAATCATGGATGAATATTATCAGATGGTCGTGCAGCTTGGCGGTTCGACAGCAGGCGAGCATGGTGATGGCCGCTTACGTGCTCCGTACTTACCGTTGTTGTACGGTGCTGAAATATACCGACTATTTGAAGCGGTTAAAAAAATATTTGACCCTCATGGAACGCTTAACCCTGGAGTTAAAATTGGCGTTACGAAAGCCGATCAAACACGTCAGTTACGTCATGAATACAATATGGACAATCTCGGGCATCATTTGCCGCGGTCATAAAACCTTATGGACACACTGGAAATTATCGGTTTTATCGGCGCAGGTTTAATTTTACTTGGCTTTTATCGTGTGCACAGTGGGGCGTGGGGGAACGGTTCGCTGGTGTATGAGCTTGATAATCTGATCGGCGCGGCACTGCTGGCGTACTATTCATTTCAACGGGGTTCATACCCGGCACTGGTCTTAAATGTCATATGGGTTTTTGTGGCGCTGCGAGGCCTGGAATCACTAGCTGTTCGCCAGAAGAATAGCACCCGTAGGAAGAAACGAAGAGCTCGGGCCTAGTTTTACGACAAATAAAAAAGCTCACCCGATAGGTGAACTTCAATTTGGGGCGAACTATGGGGATCGAACCCACGACCTTCGGAACCACAACCCGACGCTCTAACCAACTGAGCTAAGTTCGCCGTGTCGACATTCTTTCATAGGTAGTGGTTTACCATGAGCCTGTCGAATGGTGCGCGAGAGAGGACTTGAACCTCCACGAGCGCAATGCTCACCAGCCCCTCAAGCTGACGCGTCTACCAATTCCGCCACTCGCGCATACTATTTGTAAGGTGTATACTCAAATAAAATGGTGGGTGATGAGGGACTCGAACCCCCGACCCTCTCGGTGTAAACGAGATGCTCTAGCCAACTGAGCTAATCACCCGTATTCTTACTGAAGTACCAGATGATGATAGCACAATTGATAGCAATTGTCACTATATTGACCGTTATTCTTCGTGGTATAGTAAGTGAAGTAACGAAGGAGGTCACGTGGAAGTTATTGCTGGATTGTTGAGTGTTGGGTTCTTTATTTTTCTTTTCATTTTGATTCCGGTATTGCTGAGCGGTATCCGAATCATTAATCAGTATGAACGGGGGCTGGTGTTTACCCTCGGTAAATTTAGTAGTTTGCGGAGTCCGGGGCTGAATATTATCATTCCGCTTATTCAATCAATGCGCAAAGTTGATGTTCGCTCTACGCCAGTTGATGTGCCAAAGCAAGAGGTGATTACTAAAGATAACGTTACCGTTGGTGTGGACGCGGTTGTCTATTTCCGCGTGATTGATCCGGCCAAGGCAGTGCTGGAAACTACCAACTACACCTACGCAACAGCTCAGTTTGCCCAAGCGGCACTGCGTGATGTGGTGGGGAATGTTGAGCTCGACGAACTTCTGAGTAAGCGTGAAGAAATCAGCATACAAATTAAAACTATTGTTGACGCGCAAACCGATCAGTGGGGCATAGATGTAGAGAATGTAAAGATTCAAAATATTGAACTACCACAAGATATGAAGCGAGCTATGGCTAAACAGGCCGAGGCGGAACGCGAGCGGCGTGCGGTGATTATCAATGCCGAAGGTGAAAAGGCGGCCGCGCAACAAGTGGCAGAAGCGGCAGCGATGCTTGCCAAGACCCCTGGTGGCGTAACTATTCGCACACTCCAGACACTCGAAAAAATATCATCTGAACCAAGTCAAAAGACAGTCTTTGTTATCCCATCAGATATCGCCGGTGCCATGAGCAAGTTTATAAAGTAGAGACTTGAAAAAACACGCTGTTATCTGTAGAATATTGCAGTAGCCTCATTTCGGCTCTTTCGCTCACCATCTGCCTGGTAGCGCCAAATAAACCGTAGAGCAGAGGCCAGGCCGTTTCGTACAGCGGCAAAAATAACTTGTACGAGTACCTCAACAGCGCGGCTCTTTAGCTCAGTTGGTAGAGCAGAGGCCTGAAGAGCCTTGTGTCCCCAGT
>CAYUUV010000058.1:2674-4167 GCA_964448015.1 uncultured Candidatus Saccharibacteria bacterium | reverse complement strand
CTTGGCTGGGGATGAGGGATTCGAACCCCCGATCCTGGGACCAGAACCCAGTGCCTTACCGCTTGGCCAATCCCCAATGTTGAAGTGTAATTATGTGGTAGATATTTGTTGATAAAATCTACCTCATAAAGCCTTCTCTTCTCAAAAGTACGAATCTATTCGCAATTTTGGTTAAAAATAACAGAAGAACAGATTGATTATACTAGAAAGATCGTACAATGTCATATCGTCGCTGGTCTACCTGCACGTTTCGGCTCCAAAACGTGAGTTCCCATATTTGTCATCTCCAGTGCACTCGAGATTATAAGAACTGCTGGCGGGCAAGGCTGTACTTCAAGGTATATTCAGAGTAAGTCGAGATTTTTGAGTTCTTCGGGTAAAAAGCCTTTGGGGTGTTTGAAATCGGCTTCCCATTTGGTGCCGGCTGCATAGCCAAGATCTTTCATCAACTTTGTCGGGGCATTGCGCAGGTGTAGTGGTACTTGCGCGTTGGGAAACTCTTTGGCGGCTTGCATGGCTTTATACATGGCATCGGCCACTTCTCTTGATTTTTTACTTTTCGCGAGAGCGACCGCGCAGTGGAATAAACTATATTGGCCTTCTGGCAAACCAATACGTTCAATTGCTTGGAAGGTGGCGGTGGCTAGCGCTAAGGCGCCATTGCCCGCTAGGCCAATATCTTCCGAGGCAAAAATAACCATGCGGCGGGCGATAAACTTTGGATCTTCGCCGGCATCAATCATTCTGGCAAGGTAGTAGAGTGTGGCGTTGACATCTGATCCACGCATACTTTTTATGAAGGCTGAAATTAAGTTGTAATGATATTCACCGCCTTTATCGTAGCCCGGCAGACGTTTTTGGGCGGCGGTTTTGACGGTTTCAGGTGTGACTTTTTCACTTAAATTCAAAGCCAATTCAAGATTAGAAAGTGCTACGCGGGCATCACCAGCACTGATTTCAGCCAGTAAATCAAGCGCGGCTTTACTGACTCGCTTGCCAGCTTTTTCAAGCTTCAATGCTCGCTGAATAATTAACAGCACATCTTCTTTGCTGTGCGGCTGTAACACAATCACTCGCGAACGGGAAAGCAGCGGGTTGATAACCTCAAAGCTAGGGTTTTCCGTGGTGGCGCCAATAAGTGTAATTAACCCAGATTCCACATGCGGTAGAAATGTATCTTGCTGAGATTTAGAAAAGCGATGAATTTCATCCACAAAAAGGACTGTCCTTTTGGTAAGGTTCCAGTTAACTTTGGCACGTTCAATGACCTGTGTTACGTCAGCTTTTTTCGCTGTAACGGCAGAAAGTTCAACAAAATCAGTTTCAAGTTCGCTGGCAATGATACGCGCCAAGGTTGTTTTACCGCTGCCGGGCGGGCCCCAAAAAATGAGCGACGTCGGCTGTTTCTTCTTAATGATCTCACGAATAATCTCACCTTCTTTTGTCAGATGGTGCTGCCCAATAAATTCATCCAGTGTTTTCGGTCGCATTCG
>CAYUUV010000058.1:0-2574 GCA_964448015.1 uncultured Candidatus Saccharibacteria bacterium | reverse complement strand
ATGAAATATGTTGCGTTATTCAGGGGTGTGAATGTGGGCGGTAAAAATACATTGCCGATGGCTGAGTTAAAGCTATGTCTGGAAAAGCTGGGGTTTTCTGAGGTCTCGACATTTTTAAATAGTGGTAACGCACTGTTTAGTACCGACGAGAAAAGCGCTGAAAAGCTGGCTCGTCAGATTGAAGCCGCCCTGCTGCAAACTTTCACATTCGACAGCGATTTGATAAAAGTGCTTGTTCTGTCTCGTGACGAACTGCGGGCGGTGATACAAAGCGCCCCGAAAGACTTTGGTAAGCACCCAGAAACCTATCATAGCGATGTTGCATTTTTAATGACCGGCAATGCGGATGAAGCCGTGAGTAAATTTGTATGCAACCCCGAGGTTGACACCGTCTGGGCGGGGAGGGGAGTTATTTTTTACCAACGTCTGAGTAGTCAACGCACCAAAAGCCGGCTTTCAAAAATTATGGCCCGACCAATCTACAAATCACTCACTATTCGTACTTGGACGACAGTGAACAAATTGTATCAACGCATGAGTGAGCCATTGTGAAATAGAGGCCGCTTGCGGACGAACAATTATAAAATGTAGCTTCCCCCTTTTTAAATACCGCTCACTCCTTTATACTAACAACCATAACCACAACAACTCCTGAAGATTTTCGAGAAAATTCAAGGAGCAACATGAAACAATCTTTTAAAAAAATAACATTACCGTTACTGGTGGCTGTGTTTGGTCTTATTACTACCGCGTGGCCATACCAGGTGGTGTATGCCACCTTTCCCGGCCAAAACGGGAGGCTACTGTGGGATTTTGCAATATTTTCCGAAGAAAATCCACAAGTTTTGCTCAAAGATATAAACCTTGATGGAACAGGGCAGAGAACCTTGATGCCCTTGCATTTTTCAGGTGATGTCATGGCTCCATCGCCAAGCTATACAGCTGATGGCCAAAGAATCGTGTATGTCACGGCCGAAGCGGAAAATAACAGTAACAATCTCTTTATTGCGAATGCCGATGGCACAAACATTCAAAAATTAACAACCATTCAAGAGGAAGATGTCACAGCCGCTCTATGGCCAAGCATCAGCCCCGATAGCACGAGTATTTTATATACTGAGGCTAATTGGTCGAATATTGTTAGTAGCTATCGTCTTATGAAGATCCAGAGTGACGGGACAAACCAGCAAGTATTTGACGTTGATGGGGCGGATGACTGCGACGCCATGCCTCGTTATTCGCCAGACGGGACAAAGATAGCCTTTTTCCGGTACTCTCCGCTTGATGAAACCAGGAGTATCTATACAGCAAATGTTGATGGCAGTAATGTGCAAGAGATGACAACGGTAGAAATGGGAGGAAATGCCAGTGATTGTTCAACTGCTTTCACTGCTATGATGTCACTAGATTGGTCGCCTGATAGTACAAAACTAGTCTATACAGAACAAGGGGTTCATGATATAGAAAACGATGTTAGTAGCGTACTCATTAAAACAGTAACCGTTGCAACTCAGGTAACGGATGTGGTGGTAGAGGGTGCGTATCACGGTACTGGTGGTTCGTCTGGTGATGTTTGGGCCGGATCTGCTCAGTACACCCCCGAAGGCCAGATTGTTTATAAGCAGATTGCCATAGACGCAGCGGCAGGGCAGACGATAGAGGGAAGCCTTGCGTTGTATATTGTTCAGGCTGATGGTACAAATAGTACGATCATCCCAGGGACGACTTTCGAGATACAGAACATGGTGGACCATTACTCGGCTCTGTTTGGCTATCTGAGTCCCACCATCCAACCCCTCCCCAACGCCGCCACCCTCCAAAACCCTGAAACTGGTGCTAGTATATCTCTGACCACTCCCATCGGCACCCAGCTAACCTGTAGCACCACCCTCAAAGAAAGTGCTGCTACCACCCAAGATGCCAGCTACAGCTATCCACTCGGTCTGGTTGACTTCTGCTTTGATACCGAAACTACTAATAACCAAGTCACTCTTACGTTCATTACTGATCTGACACCGGCACAGGTCACCGCCCGTAAGTACAACCCCATCACTGCTAGCTACACCGATGTTCCTGGTGCCACCATCACTGAAACCACCCTCAACAATCAACATGCCTTACAACTGACCTATACCATCGTAGACAATGGGCCTTTAGATCTTGATCCACTTACTGGACAGATTAAAGACCCGGTAGGCCTGGCGGTGGTGGCTGGACAGAGTGGCGGGGGATTGGCGGCGACGGGGGAGTCGGTGGCCTATGGCCTCATGCTTGCACTGACTGCTATCGGTTTGGGTATGGTTATTCTCAGACGATATTTTGTGTGATGGGAATAGTTGACAAAACAGTAATCATTATGCTATAATTAAAAGATACAGCATAGCGTTCGCAGCTCTGTGGTATACTGGTGGCAACGTATTTTACATGCGCCTACTGAACACACAGGCGCTTTTATTTTTGAAAGAGTATCAAAGTATATGCAACAAGATCCGAGTAAAATTAGAAATATTGCAATCATCGCTCACGTTGATCACGGGAAGACAACGCTTGTAGACGGGCTGTTGAAGCAGTCGC
>CAYUUV010000057.1:0-4310 GCA_964448015.1 uncultured Candidatus Saccharibacteria bacterium | reverse complement strand
TAGCGAAGCACTGCCACTGACTACCTACTCAGTACTCAAAACTACGTTATAGTCGGGCTCGAAGCTCGGCTATAACTTTTTCTGGGTTCAAAATATTCTTCAGTTCGTAACTAGTTTTGTGAGAATACGAATCAACGTCAATACGAATATCACCGTATCCAAAGCGATTGCCAAAGAACGACCGTGAAAGCGTCATTTTTGGGGCGTGTTTTGGCGTGATGATTTCTTGTGCTTTTCTGCCGCCCAGACCGGCATTTTGAATAATCAGTGATCTTCCGTCTATAAAATAGTGTTTTCTGGTGTTTTGAATCCAGGTTGCTACAACTGATAGTATGGCAATAACAAACACAATAAGACGCATCAACAGGGCCAAGGTTCCGGTGTCGGCAGGAATCATATCGTCAACGATTCCAATCATCCGGCTGGTGGTAAGAAATAAAAGAAAGGCCACCAAACCAACCAATGCGGTTTGAATTTCGATTGGGATGTAGCTTTTTGTAATTTCGTAACGTTCATTCATGAATATTATTGTAACACTTTCGTGTATGGCGGGGGCTAGTCTTTTGCTGATTGGTCTTGCTGACTCGTACCGCGTGCAATAATTGCCGCTCCGGCAATCAGCAGTACTGCGCCGAGCAGCCCATTCACAACATCTCCTCGTATAACGTTGAGGCGTACAAAAATAGTAATGACGCCAATCGCAATCAGTCCATAACTAACAGTGGTTTTATATTTTGATTCCGCTTGCAAGGTGGTGATGCCACTAAAGATCAAGACGATTGGTATGACCCAGCTGTACACTGTGCTACTTTCAAATATACCAATTAATGTTCCAAGCAGTAGAAGCCCGAGTGCCAGATATGCTCCCCCGACAGAATATGTTGTAATGCTATGACGATTCATCCATCCCCTTATGCTGCACGCTTGGTGCTTTTATGTTGCGTACGAGCGTACTGGGCGTAGGCTCGAATTGTGGTGACAATAACTATCATAAGTGTCGGCCCAATAATGATGCCCAAGAAGCCAAATAATCGAATACCGGCAAATACTGAAACAAGCATGAGAGCCGGATCAAGCTTGGCGGTTTTTGGTACTAAAATTGGTCGAAGAATGTTATCAACGTTGGTGTTAATCAGCAAGTGTTCAAGAATAACCACCACGCCACCCCACACATTGCCAAACAAAATCATTAGTAAGCCCGCGGGGAGGGCTAAGATGCCAGCACCGAGTGGAATCACTGAAAGTAGGGTGAAAAGGGCAAATATTACAAAAAACAGGTCACCAAATCCGGCAAATGCAAACGCCAAGGCTCCTAGAAAACCTTGCGTTGCGGCGATAGCAAATTGTCCTTGCACGGTACCGCGCACCATGGCACCCATTCTGGTGAGGTATAGCTCTGAAAGCTCTTCACCAAGTGGATTAATATCGCGAAACAGCTCTAGGAGCGAGGGGCCATTTTTGAGCAGAGAAAGGAAGACGAATAAAAATATGATGAAGGCACTGAAGGCACCAATAAATGAACCAAACATTCCTGTGATGCTACTGAGCAACCCGCCGCCGAGCGTCAGAATAATATTTTTTAAGCCATCCGTAATAGTTTGTGATGTTATGGGAGTCGCTTCAAACGGTAATGTTTCCAGAAGCGTATTCAGCCGGGTAATCAGGTTTTGTAATAAGTTGCTTGTATCAAGGTCAGCAAAAAAGGGTGCGATGATTGTGGTAATTCTTCCGAGCTGCATACCGGCCAGTAGCAAGGTCAAGCCGAGTGGTATCAGAATAGCCAAAAAGCTTACCAGTAGTGTGAGGGTTGCGGCCGAGCCTTGGCTCATTTTACGGCCCAACCGGGTGTAGAGCGGGTAGAAGAGGTAGGCCAGCGTCCCGGCGATTACAAACATAGAAAAGTAGCCACGCAGGAACCAGGCACCAAATACCACAGCAAGCAAGGTAGTGTATGCAAGAATTTTCTTCTGAGATTCCGAACGAGATAACTGCGTCATACTGTCTTCATAGTACGGCACCCTTGTTAGTTTGGTCAAATCATAAAACGGTATATCATATTGTGGTAGTAAATGAACAGAGGGTTGTCGTGAATACATTGCAAATAGGTATTGTTGGAACGGGTGATTTTACGGGTGTAATGGCGGAATATCTGGCGTCCCACGCGGATATTATTGTCAGTTCGCGGTCGCATGATAGCGGCGATGCCGGGTTTGGCGCACACTTTGCGCCGCTTACTGAGGTGTTGGGTCGGCCAATCCTGATTCCATCTATCCCCGCACAGTTTTTTGAAGAGTTTTTTACGCAGAACGCAAGCTTGGTGAATCCCCATGCGCTCGTTATTGATGTTTGCTCTGTAAAGACCAGACCGCTTGCGGTGCTTGAGCGCCTGCTGCCGCACAGCTGCCAGATTCTGGGCACGCACCCGATGTTTGGTCCAGCAAGTGTGGCAAAAAATGGTGGCATAGGCGGCCTCAAGTGTGTCGTCAGTCCGGTGCGGATATCTGATGAAACATACGCTCGGGTGCGGTCCTTTCTGCAAGACACACTTCACCTGCGGGTGATTGCCAAAACGCCAGAAGAACATGACCGCGAAATGGCTTATGTGCAAGGACTCAGCCATTACATTGGGCGTGTGATGGACGGTATGAATATTCCGGAAAGTGAGCTGAGCACTTTAGCCTACGACGATCTGCTGGATATGAAGAAGATACAGGGTGGTGACAGCTGGGATCTTTTCAAATCAATCATGGAAGAAAATCCGTACGCCGAAGACGTCAATGAACAGTTTAAAAAGGCCTGTGCCCAGCTCGACCAGAAATTGGAATCGTAGCGTATCACTGATGATGGTATTGCTCGCCAGCTAGAATGGTGTGGGCGCGGTAGAGTTGCTCGGCAAGAATCAATCGAACTAATTGATGTGGAAATACAAGTTTTGAAAGGCTCAGAATAAAATCAGCTCGCTGCATGAATGCTTCATCAACCCCGTATGCACCGCCAATAACAAACACAACACTTTGAGTACCAGCGTTCATTAACTTTTGTATTCGCTCAGCCAGGGCAGGCGAGCTTAGTTCGCTGCCGCGTTCGTCGAGCAGTGTCACAACATCAGAATCAGCTATGCATGTGCGAAGAGTGTCGGATTCCTTGCTGCGAATCTGGTCGCTGTTCATAGAAGGCGTAATTTTCGCTTCAACCAGCTTCCATTCGCACTTTGTGTAGTGATTGAGCCGTGAGGTGTAATCATGAATTACGCCCGCAAGTTTTGGATCGTGCTTTTTGCCAACAGCCAAAATAGTAATCTTCATATCTGTTCTCCGTTGTTGTCCTGAACTCGGCCTATTCGTCTTGCCTGGCCTTCTTGTCAGAAAGACAGGGGGCTCGATCAGACGGGCGGGTTCAGGACCTAGTAATACTTAGATTATCCGATCTAGTCGGATAATAACAGCATTGCTACAATACAAGTGATGTTAGATGACCTAAAATCAGACTTAAGAGCACTGGCAAATCCCGAAAAGGCAGCCTTCTTCCCGCGGTTTTTTAAAACTGGTCCTGGGGAGTATGGCGAAGGCGATACATTTTTAGGAATCACAGTGCCGCATACGCGTTTGGTTGCCAAAAAATATCTAATGCTATCGCTCGAAGATATTGCAGCGCTACTAGCAAGCCCGTGGCATGAAGAACGTCTCACCGCATTGCATATTATGGTCTATCAGTTCAAGAAGGCGAATGCGGCTCAGCAAAAGGTGTTGTATCAATTTTACCTTCAACACACGGCGCATATTAACAACTGGGATCTTGTTGACACCAGCGCCCGAGATATCGTGGGTGGGTATCTGTATGCTAATCAGAATGAGCTGGATGTGCTTGATAGACTGGCGGTATCAGATTCATTATGGGAACGACGGATTGCAATCATAGCTACATTTTACTTTTTAACAAAAGGCGAGCCGGATGTTACCGTGAAGATTGCCACAAAACTCTTGCACGATCCGGAAGATTTAATTCATAAAGCCGTTGGTTGGATGCTGCGCGAAATGGGTAAGCGCTGTGACCATCAGGTGCTGGTTGAGTTTTTAAATCAGCACGCCCACGACATGCCGCGTACCATGCTCCGTTATGCCATCGAACATTTTGAAGAAACAACCCGGCAACAGTATTTACGCGGTACTTTCTAACTCTTCTTCATAGCTTTTGTAGCAGGCCTTGCAGATATGAAACTTTCTCACCATGTTTTCATCATCTGGTGGACTGAGTAAAATTGCGCCAAAATCTACTAATTCTTCAGCACATCTATCACATTTTGGTTGAAT
>CAYUUV010000056.1:0-4367 GCA_964448015.1 uncultured Candidatus Saccharibacteria bacterium | reverse complement strand
AAAAAACACACCGTAGTGTGTATATGATCAAAAAATTTGAAAAGGAAGAACAACGTGGGCAGAGAGCCGACAGAAGTAAAGGACCATGTCCACCAGATGCAAGCACCTGTCTTCTGTCGGCTAACCGCCACCACCTAGCCGCTAGGCTGCTCGCTGACCCCTGCCGGGCTTCTGGCCCTGCTTGCCGCGCATCTGCATGCGCAGCAGCCGGTCCGCCTGGGCCTTCTCCTTCTTGCTCTTCGAGCGACCCCCGCTGGAGGTGTGCTCGTTGGGCTGATGGATCTTGTCCTCGTCGTCGAGGCGCTTGACCGCCCCGATGGCGTCACGCAGGGCGCGCGACTGGGCCGAGGCCAGGCGGTTGAAGGGGTTGAGCTCGAGGGCCTCGAGCGTGGCCGCCGGCAAGATGCCGGGCTCCGCGAAGCCCGTCAGGAAGGCTTCCTGACGAGCCACCTCCAGGAGGTGGACGTAGTGCTTGTACAGCACGTTCCGCCGCCGGAGGATGCCCCCCGAGGTGAGAACCTTGCGGTCCTCGTCGGTGAGCCACTCGCGGGAGTGGATGGTGGCGTCCTCCACCAGGAGTGCGGTGCACTCCTGGGCCAACAGCTTGGTGTTGGTCTCCTTGGTACGGAGAGAGGCCGGGTAGCTGGGGAACTGGATGGTCACAGAAATTATCTCCTAGTGTTATCCGGGTGTGTCCCCGCCTGTTGGCCTGATGGCTTCCAGATGGGGTCTACGGAGCGGTATTGTTGTGCTCCATAGATCCCATCTGGAATCGGTTCTTCCTTTTCAATGTACCGTTCTGCAGCTTGAAGCCTGGTAGCTAACAGCGCAAAACTTACATACATAGTAGCATAAACAATATAATATGTCAATAGCTATGCAAGAAAATAGCACATAATACAAACTAATTATCCTGTGCTACAAGTGTTTCAACTGATGCAACAGATGTTCGAGCTGGGTGGATTTGTGCACCAGTGCCTGCCTGCTTTCAGCGACCAATGCTTCTGGAGCATTGTTGACGTAGCGTTCGTTGGCGAGCCGGTGTTCGAGGGCATGTACCTCATTTTCAATGGCCGACTTCTTCTCTTGCAGTCGTGATTTATAAGCCTGAATTTCGTCTTCACCCAGATCAAGCCAGATGTGTTCGTGAGCACTTGTCAGACGCAGACCACTTCCTTCGGCAACCTTTTGCACCAGGCTTACCGGCGACATCTTGACTATGTGATCTGCGTTGTCGAGCGCCAGGCTGCTGTCTTCGGTGAAGAGGGCTACGTCGCGGACATTAATGGTGCTGAGTACTTCTCGAACCTCTGTTATCACCGCTTGTAGTTTTTCAAAGCTGTCAGCGGCCTCGGGGTCGTACCCTTCGTGCAACTGCCACTGAGTGGTGATGAGCATATCTTCGTCTTCAGGGTGCCAATCAAGTGTTTGCCAAATAGTTTCGGTTACAAAGGGCGCGAATGGATGTGCCATCACCAGGCAGGATTCAAGCACCCAGAGCATCATATCGGCGCTGTAAGCGGTTTTTGAGCTTTCAATGTACCAATCGGCGACTTTGTCCCAAATCGTGTGGTAGACGGTCTCAAATGCTTCAGCAAAGCGATATTCTTCTAGCAGTGCAGCGGTTTGGGTTTTGGCGGCGCTGAGTTCGCGAATAATCCAGTGGTCAGCCGGTGTAGCTGGTTGGATGTTAGACGTTGGACGTTGGAAGTTGGAGGATTCTATTTTTTCTTCCGTGTCTTGGAGTGCAGTACCTTCTACGTAGCGGGCAATATTCCACAGTTTGTTGCAGAAGTTGCGGCCGGCGATCACCTTATCTGGTCCAAAGGCCTGGCTCTGCCCTGCTGAGCGCGAGGCAATCAACCCCATACGTAGCGCATCCGAACCATATTCTTCAATAATTTCCTGAGGATTAACCACGTTGCCCTTGCTCTTGCTCATTTTCTGACCATGCGGATCAAGCACAAGTCCATGCAAATAGACCTCTTTAAAGGGCACCGTATCTTCACAGTAGAGCGAAAGCATAATCATGCGAGAAACCCATGGGAACAGAATATCGTAGCCAGTTTCCATAACAGTATTCGGGAAGAACTCTGCCAGTTGGCCGCTATCATGGTATTTCGTGGTGATAAAGGGCCATTGACCAGATGAGAACCAGGTATCAAATGTGTCAGAATCGCGTCGGTAGGTTTTTCCGTCGATTTCAAGCGTTTCTTCACTCACCCGCTCATCAAAAATCCAATCTTCAGGATCTTCCGTGTTTTGAAAGGCGGGAATTGGTATGCCCCACGGAATTTGCCGCGAGATGTTCCAATCTTTCAGGTTTTTCATGTAATTAACCAGTACCCTACCCTTGTTATCTGGCGTGAACTTTACTTCCCCGGCGTCAATGGCGTCAATTGCTTTTTGCGCCAGCGTCGCTACTTTAATAAACCACTGATCTTTGAGGAGCGGCTGAATAACCGTACCGCACTTGTAGCAGTGCCCCACGCTGTGCTGATGTTCAGTCACCTCTGTAAGTAGGTTCAGTTCTTTGAGGTCGTCGAGTATGGCTTGACGAGCGTCGAGCACCTTCATCCCCCGGTATTTTTCTGGTGCATTTTCGTTCATTGTGCCATCAAAACCAATAACGTTCAGGCGCGGCAGCTCTGGGTTGCGTTCAATCACTTCAAAATCATTTGGATCATGAGCCGGGGTGATTTTGACGGCCCCGGTTCCAAATTCCATGTCTACCATTTCGTCAGCAATAATGGGAATCTCTCGATTGGTGAGTGGTAGCGCAATCTGCTTACCAACCAGGTGCTTGTATCGTTCATCCGCCGGATTTACCGCCACTGCAACGTCGCCAACCATGGTTTCAGGCCGGGTGGTGGCAATTTCAATAACATCGCTACCGTCGGCGAGCGGGAAGATGATGGTCCAAAGGTACGACTGTTCATCTTTATATTCAACCTCAATATCTGCAAAGCTTGTATCGTGTGTCGTGCAGTAATTGACAATACGCTCACCTCTGTAGATAAGTTGGTCATCCCACATGCGTTTGAAGGTTTTGTAGGCTGTTTGAGTTACAGAATCATCAAGCGTAAAAACCAGGCTGCTCCAATCGCAGCTTGCGCCGAGTTCCCGAAGCTGGATTTCCATATTACCCCTGTTGGCAGCAACAAAATCCCACGTTTGTTGGTAGAGTTCTTCACGGTTAAAGTCAAAGCGGCTCTTCCCCTGCTTTTCAAGATACTTTTCATAGACAACCCAGGTTTCAAAGCCTGCGTGATCGGCACCAGGAATGTATACCGTGTTGTCACCTTTCATGCGGTGGTAACGGATCAAAATATCTTGTACGGCATTACCCAGTGCGTGACCAGTATGCAGATTTCCATTGGCGTTTGGCGGCGGCATGACAATGCTGTACGGAGTACCCTTCCCGCTTGGCTGGAACGCGCCGCTTGCTTCCCACAGGGCATAGATATTGCTTTCGTATTGTTTTGGTTCGTAAGTTTTTGGTAATTTCATTCGTGTTTCCTTAATGTGTCATTTCGAGTTTGTCGAGAAATCTGCTGAGATCTTCGGCTAGGCTAACATTTTGCTCAGAACGACATTTATTTGCATTCATGTGAAATTGAGGTTGTAAATACTATAGGCACGAAGGCACAAAACTTCGAGAGGTTCCCAGATGTAAGGTAGTGGTTTTCGTACACATATCTTCCCTATTGTATCAATAGTCCACCTCTTGAACAACTGGTAGAAGAAGTATGAATCAAGACGCATGAATCAAGAATACAAACACCAGTCCGTCATTCCTGCGGAGGCAGGAATCCAGTCGACTAAACTGAGCACAGCGAAACAGCTACCCACAAACTATGAACTACCAACTAAAAACTACAACCTTAAAACTAAGCACCTAAACTACAGTGGCCAGCTTGGTTTTACCTCTAGATGACGTGGATCGACGGGGGCTTCATGTTTCAGTTGAAAATAGGCTCTGGCACCGATCATAGCGGCGTTGTCGGTGCAGAGAATTTGCGGCGCGTACTGGATTTCTAAGGGGAGTGCTTTTGAGAGGGCAGCCCGTAGCGGCAAGGAAGCGGCAACACCGCCACCGATAATGACGGTTTTGGGTTGAAATTCTTCAAAGGCAGCTTTAGTTTTGGCAACCAGGTAGTTAATGGCGGTACGCTCAAAGCTGGCCGCAAAGTTGGCCTTCTGCGTGTCAGAGAGCAGGGCAGCAAGCTCAAAAGAGGGAAAGTCGTGTGGTTTTCCGCATTCTTTCTGTACGGCTCGTAGTAGGGCTGTTTTGAGGCCAGAGAAGGAAAAGTCATACGAGATTGTAGTTTTGAGATTGTAGTTTTGAGATTGTAGTTTTGAATCTT
>CAYUUV010000055.1:0-4598 GCA_964448015.1 uncultured Candidatus Saccharibacteria bacterium | reverse complement strand
AATTCTTTGTAGAACAAACAGGTCTCGAGGCAACGTGCCACCTTCTTGATAGTTTTTCTGACAGAAGCGCAGTCGCAAAATGCACGTTCGGTTATTATGATGGTACAACACTAAAGTTATTTCACGGCAGTCTGGCGGGTGAAATTGCTGCCACGCCGCGTGGTGATGGCGGCTACGGCTGGGATCAAATCTTTATGCCAAAAGCGTATGGTGGCAAAACAAGAGCCGAACTGAGCCAAGCAAAAAACGAGGAAAGTTACCAAATAATTAAACCAATTACCCAGGTTCGTGAATTCCTACAAGACGCTCAGTAGTAATTGATCTTCTGTAGTGATGCAGGGGTGTTTGCAACGCCGTGCAAATAGTGCTACTATGCAATCATAACCACTAAAGATAAAAGGTATACTAGACATGCAAAACAGTAAAAACAACCGAGAGGTAGATGATAAAGTTGACCTTACTTCTGTTAATACATCTCAAAAAGGTTCCAAAAAGATTACCCTTCCTAAGTTAACTAAAAAACAAGAAGGTCCATTTCGTGACGATGAAGGAAAGTTCGCCACAACTACCGGTGGTGGTGGCTTAAAAACCCTCAAAACATTTAATTGGAAACGAGCGGCACCGTTTATCGTGGTTGTCGCCCTGGTTGGTGGTGTAATGGTTTATCAGAGTTTTGCGGGGAGTACCAATCTGCTGAGAAATAAAGGTAGAACATCAATAAGAAACCGACAGAATGCTAGCCAGTCTAGCCAAGTGAGTGGCGACATCCTACGGACGATCTATGCCAAAGATATTCTTCCACTGGGCTATACGGTCAATGATTATGCTAAAGAGCGTCTGGCTGCTGAAGGCAATGTAGTAGTACCGATCAAGCCATTTTATTCTATGACTAGTGGGAAGTGGGATAAAAGCTGGCCGAATAAGATTAAAATATGTGCAATTTTATACAACGGCGGCCCCACAGGTGAAGGCGTTGAAACAACGGTAAAGCTAAATGTAGGCTATCAACTTGAGACCAAGCAGGTGCTCGAAAAACTTCCTAAGCTCCAGACATCTGGCTGGTGGCCAAAATACGAACTATGTTCACCGGTCATTAATAAGGTACGTACCCTAGCAGCGACTGCCGGAAGGCCAGCGATAACGTTGCCAGAAAGTAAAAGTTATGGTGCAGAGCCTGACGTGGTTTCCGTAAAAGACATTAATAATGATAAAAACCCGATTAACAAAACCTATAAATGGGATACAAGCCCTAACGATTATAAAGTGGTAGTAGAGCGGTATATCGTCAAAAAAGCACAGTAGCCGGTAGCTGCAGTATTGCCAAACAGGCCAGCCAGAAGGTTGGTCTGTTTTCTTGTGCCCGTAACTTAGTGCCGCTTGGTGGTAGAAAATGTACACGTTTACCTGTACAATAGCGGTAATGCTTAAAAATAAAAAAACTGTTTTTGCGTGTTTTTCACCACCTGTTATGCTGGCTACTTTTATGATTGAAATAGTGCTACTAGTGGCCTTGCTGCTGAGTAGAAAACTCAATAGCGTGACAAAACTTATAGCGACAACACTCTTCTTTTTGGCATTCTTCCAGCTGGCTGAGTATTTTGTCTGCGGCGGACTGGGTGTTGACGCAAAAACGTGGTCGCGGCTTGGTTTCGTGGCAATTACAACACTGCCACCACTCGGGCTGCATTTGGTGCATGCGATTGCTGGGAAGAAGCCGGGATGGATTGTGCGAGCGGGCTACGGCCTGATGCTACTCTGGATTATTTTGTTTGGCTTTACGGAAACTGCCTTCAATAATCATATTTGTGTGAGTAATTATGTGATCTTCAATTTGCACAACAATGTAATGTACTACTATTCAGCCTACTATTACAGCCTGTTATTACTTGGCATATGGTTGGCCTATCGCTTTGCGCGGGACACCAAAAAGAAGCCAACCCAGCAAGCATTGCATGGCATGATTGTCGGCTATCTTGTCTTTTTAGTGCCCACTGCAACCGCAAATGTCATCAGTCCTTCAACAATGGACGGCATCCCTTCAATTATGTGTGGTTTCGCAGTACTGTTTGCACTCATCCTCTTCTTTTACATTGCGCCCCGAGTTGCGCCCCGAAAAAAATAAACTCGTGATAAAATAGAATGCAGTCACTATGACACACGAGGGGCATTGGCGCAGTTGGCTAGCGCGCTTCCATGGCATGGAAGAGGTCATCGGTTCGAATCCGATATGCTCCACCACGAAAAATAAGTACGAAGAATCATTTATAATTTATTTTGAGTGTGACGTGATGAGCACGGCGAATTTTACGTTATCCCAGAACAATGACCGAACTTATCTCGTGGTACAACCAAAGGCAGCGACATTATATGAAGGCAACATTTAAAAATATTATTGTGCGTGTGCTATGGTTTCAAGTTGCACGACTCAGAAAAAAATATAATCCTACAGTCATTGCTGTGGCAGGGAGTATTGGTAAAACAAGTACCAAGCAGGCAATTGCAACGGTGCTGTCAGAGCATCTGAAGGTGCGGTGGCAAGCTGGTAATTATAACGAAATCATCAGTGTGCCACTGATATTTTTTGGACAAAAAATGCCGCACATCCTCAATCCATTCGGATGGTTACGAGTCTTGATAGCCTCAGAGCTGCAAATTCAGGGTAGTTATCCGTACCAAGTAGTCGTTATTGAACTTGGTTCTGATCGACCGGGTGATTTAGCACTCTTTAAACAATACCTCCGCACTGATTACGGCGTACTGACGGCAATTTCCGCTGAGCATATGGAAAACTTTACCGACCTTGATGCCGTCGCCAACGAAGAGCTTGTTATTGCAGATATCGCAGAAACCATGCTAGTTGATGCAAATGCAGTTGATACAAAATACCTGAAAGAACTAACTAAAGCGCTGACATTTGGCGAAGGTCCGCAAACATGTCGTATCAGCAGCAAGCCACTTACCATGAAGTTGCGGCGACCAGTTACCTTTACGGTGAAGAGCGGTGGAAGTTATTCACTAGAGACCTCAATTATAGGCAAGCAGGGGTTGCCAGCAATGGCCGCTGCCGTGCTACTGGCGCATACCTTAGAACTGACAGACAAAGAAATTATAGCCGGTCTTGGTAAAATTACTCCTATGGCGGGTCGGATGCAGCCACTAAAAGGCACTAAAAATTCGCTCTTAATTGATGATACATATAATGCAAGTCCGCAGGCTGTTGTAGCAGCATTAAAAACACTGTATGAAATTCCAGCGTCTCATAAAATCGCAATCTTGGGCCAAATGAACGAACTTGGCAAGCATAGCAAGGTGTTCCATGAAGAGATCGGTGTTCTGTGTGACCCTAAGCAGCTTGAGCTTGTGGTTACAATTGGCAAAGATGCCAACAAGTATCTGGCGGCAAAAGCAGAAAAACGCGGCTGTAAGGTAATGCGTTGCCCCTCGCCATACCACGCAGCAGATATCGTCCGTCCGCTGTTAAAAAAAGGTACCATTGTGTTAGCAAAGGGCTCGCAGAATGGGGTATTTGCTGAAGAGGCGGTTAAAGAGTTGCTACTGAATCATAGCGACACAACAAAATTAGTGCGTCAATCTTCCGCTTGGCTAAAAATAAAAGGCCAGCAATTTAACTAAGGGAGACCAGTATGCTAGATAACGGTTTTGAATGTTTATTTACTAACGAAACTCAACAAGCTATGTCGAGACGATACGAAGGCGATGACCGCACTCTAAAAGAAGTTGAACACGCGTTCGATCGTTCGTGTACACTGCACTGCATAGAGGCGGTATTTGAAATGCACGATTCCCACGTTCCCAGTATTAACAGATGGGAAGACTACACTGATTTTCTGCTTGAAAACGGGCCTCATCCAGAAAAAGGCAGTAACAATACCGATGTATACGACGTTAATGACGGTTGGTACAACCATGCAATTGCCAATAAATTGCTGCGACCAAAAGGTTTTTCTGTGGTTTTACAGCGACTTTCGCTTGATCCACTCAATGTAGATCTAGAGATCGCACAGCAACACGATAGAATTGCTTCACCAGAAGAAGCTGAACTTCTACGGCATTTATCTCAATTCGGTAGCGAAGCTCCTTCTGAAGGCTGGTTTGATGCCATGCAGTACATAATTGATCACAACGGATATGTAGTTGTGAGCATAAGAATCCCTAGTAGCAAAGTTATCGGTGCTGAAGGAAGACATTCCGTGTTGGTAACTGAAATTGACGACGAGAAGGTTACGTACTTTGATTCAGATGAACTCATAACCGATAGATATGGAGTTATTGCTCCCGAACAAATGATTGAACGAGTAGCTACGGACACCCTACTGTATACTCAGCCCAAGCAACTTTTTCTTGCTCGCATGAGCGGTGAAGCTATGCATATCTTCCCCTCAAGTTAATTATGCTTGCAGATGCGTCACGTTGCAGAGTACAATGCTTTTAATCACAAAAGGAGGACATTGTGGCGCTTACAGAAACACCTGTTGAAATCAAAGCCGGGCTAGAGGGGAGTTCAACTAGCTTGGATTGCGAAGGTTGTTATTTAAATCCTGCAGAAGGTGCAAGTTTTAGACCCTGTACAGTTGTAG
>CAYUUV010000054.1:0-4684 GCA_964448015.1 uncultured Candidatus Saccharibacteria bacterium | reverse complement strand
CCGCTGCTTTCACGTGTTCGAAAATCTTCAGAACGGAAGAACTTATCAAATACTCGCTTGCGATCTGCCTTGCTGAGCCCGATACCAGTGTCGGCTACAGAAAATACTGCCTCATTTTTGGTATTCTTGCGAACATGAACAATAACAGAACCTTTTTTGGTGTACTTGATTGCGTTGGTGACAAAATTCTGCAGAATTTCACGAAGATACAACGGCGCGGTATGTAATGTTCCAACATCTGGTGCGACACCAACAGTTAGTTTCAGACCCTTCGTTGCTGCTTGCGATTCGTAATCTCGTGCAATACTGTGTACTAGCTCAGTCAAATCAAGAGATTCGACTTCCAGCGGTACATCAGTGCGTTCTGCTCTTGAAAGGGTGGCCAGGTCGTTAATCATACTTGCCAAAAACAGTACTTGGTCATGTGCTTGATCGAGTGATTGCGCAATAATTTTGGAAGATTTCTTCTGAGAATTCATAAAAATTGCGTTACTGATATTACCTTCCGCAATTGCCACTGGAGTTCTGAGCTCGTGGCTGACCACGCTAATAAATTCATCACGCTCTTCTTCCAGCGATTTTTCTTTGGTGATATCTCGCATAATGATGATGTAGCCACTTTCTGATTCTGCTCTAAACCCCAGCTTAATGGGCGCAGCGTTGATATAGACATTAATATGGTCAGATGGCCCAAATTCATGTATGTAGTCGGTCGAGGTAATGCCCGAATTTGATTCTTTCAGTAATTTGAACAGTTTGACAGGCGTATGTTTTGAGGTGCGAAGCTTCAAGAGCGCGTCGATATTTTTTTTGTCGAGTGATTGGTTGGTATCAAGTAAATTGAGCGTGGCCGCATTGTACAGAAGAATCTTGCCGTTGTTATCTGTAGCGACGACCGCCTCACCCATGTTATTAATCAGTGAAAGCAGCCGTTGGCGTTCATAGGTGCTGCTGCGCGAGGTTTCGGCAAGCGCCAGCCGTTCTTCATCAGAAACGCGCCGATAGCGAGTCATTAAAATACTAATAGATAGCACGCCAACATACTGCACGGCTGAAGTGAGCATAACTTCGGCCGTTTCGGGCTGATTGGTGCGGTAAAACATAATAGTGCCGACGACCGCGAAAATTGCAAAGGTCAGAAATATCCAGTTTTTCCGAAAGACCATATCCATGCCAACCGCTAGCGCAACCCACAAAAATTCGTACGGGGTTCTGTACGGTGTTACAAAAATACAAAAAGTAATCAAGGCAATGTGATAGTAGATGTATAAAAATACCAGTTGTCGCATTGACACGGTATCAAGATGCTTCAGGTGTAAGCCGAAAATTGTGGCAACACTGAGAATAATAAAGATCCAAATCGGGAATGAGCCAGCTTGAAAGTAATTTGGTACAAAAAACCAAGTGCCGGCTGCAATGAGCGTCATCAGTGCAACAGGCAGCATGAGTCCGTATACAACATTGATACGATCAATGGAGCGTTCAAATTTAGAGATTGCGTCACTCATATCCTACCTCAGCATTATGACGCACTTCGCGGTAGTCGTAAAGCTTATGTTTGAGACCCAAGATCAGGCTTGTGTGCTGCGTGTATAGTGTTGAGGCTCGGGCTATGTTTTTTTAACTGTTTTTTATGTTCGCGGTAGTCGGGTATCATGACAGAAAGTTCTTCCCAGAATTGTGGTTGATGGTGCGGGTTATTCAAATGTGCCAGCTCATGACAGCAGACATATTTGACTAATGCATCGGGTAATTGCATGAGCCAGATATTGAGGTTGATGATTCCGGTGTTTGAACAGCTCCCCCATCGTGAGCGCATATTTTTTACACTGACGGAACGGTAATGATAGCCAAATTCTTGCGCCAGCCTATGCAGTAGTTGAGGTAGCATGATTTCGGCCTCTTTCTTGATTGCTCTGGTGGCAGCCTTTTTGGCTTCTTGCTGCACTGCCGTTTCTGAAAACAGTGTTTGTGCGGGATGTGTAACGGTGACTACATTATTAACTACTCTGCTCTTGATGGTGGGTGCTTCTGTGCTGATAAAAACCATTCGGTGTGTTCGGCCAATAGGCATATGCGGCCGCAATATATCTTGCGGTTGCCGGCTGATGTGGTCGAGTATCCACGTTGCATTTTTGCGGGCAAAACTGATACCAACGGCATAGGGAACGTATTTTGGAATCACAACCGTCGGCTGATTGTCGTGAGCAATTTTTAAAATAACCCGCTTGGCACGTGCCGATTTTTGTATGATCACACTGCCTACTTCGGGTATATCGACAGTTCGCATTGTTCTATTGAATGAAGCGTTGCCGAGGGCGCTTGGTTGGTGCGGCGGGTAGTCGCGGATCAGCGAGTGGATTATTCACACCCAAGTCGCCATTCACAAGACTTTCACTGTAGATACTGGTAATCTTACGGAGCACCGTGAGGCACTGACCTCTGAAGGTGTGTTTACCGCTAATCACAATTGACTGTTCTTTTTCAACCGGTCGCTCGAGCTTGCCTGCTAGATGTGCAAAGGTGTTTTTATCAATTGCGAAGGCAAATCTATTGTCAATACTCCTACGATCACGCGTGATGGCGCGTTTTGCCGAGGTTTCCAAGTCGGTTTGCAGCCAGACTGTCAGCGTTCTGTAGCCATTCTGTGCAGCAAGCTCATACACACGTTTGCGTTTTGCAAGCGTTAAAAATGCCCCTTCGCACACCAGTGTTTGCTTAGTCTTCATTAACTGTGCTAGTGAATAGTGCACAATACGCTCAATAATTTCATCTTCATCATCATTAAAGAGTGGTCGTTCAAATAATTCAAATCGAAAAACCTCTTCGCTTAGTCGCGGTAAATCATACATTTCAGCAAACTGGCGGGCAAAATAGGTTTTGCCAGCACCGGGGTAACCCATAGTGATAATTAGTAGTGGTGGCGTCAATTGTAAGTTCTTCATATCCCCTCATACCTAATAATGATGCTACTATAGCACGTTTTCATAATCTACGCGAAAATATGAACCACCTAAAAGTAGTTACATAGAACTTCAAACACTGTAGTAGAAATACCAGCTTCTCTAGACATACGCATTGCGAGTACTGGTATTCTCGAGAACTCTGAAGCATAGTCAGGGAGAGGTATACAGCCTCTCCCCGACTAGCTGTGCATTAAGATTTAAGTGTCATGATTTTCTCCTTATCTATTGTTGTGTAGGAATTTTGCTTAATATCCAATTAACGGTGGCTGTGTACAGGTGTTCCATAGCACTATCTTCTGTGAAAGAATGTGAGGCTTCGGGTATAACGACGTGATCTGTCTGTGCGTCTATGGACTTTGTGTAATCAGCTCCAAACTTTCTCATAGCTGCACCACTTTTAGCAGCGTTGACAATCAGCGTATCAACTTTGAATTTTTGTGCCATTACCGTGCTGCCTGGCTGGTAATCTTCAAAAACGTTGCGCGAGAGCACATAACCTGGGCCGCTTGCCGAAACATATGAATGCAATGCTTCTACATACAAAAAATCCTTTTCGAGATTTTGTTGAGATTGTGGATCGTTATATCCATCAGTGTGACTCGGATCCCATAGTACGGCCGCGTCAAACTCCTGCTGCTGAGAATAAACAAGAGCCATTCCGCTGTAGCTGTGTCCGATAACACACACCCATGGAGTACCTTGTGTATGTGCGTACGCAACCACTGCGTCAATATCAGCAGCATTTGTTCTTACGTCAAAATCACCAATATTTCGTTGTTTTTGATCGTCGCCATAAAAGCTAACACGCAGCGTTGCGATACCATGTTGTTCAAAATAACAAGAGGCGTTGAAAAGAATTAGGTCGTGCATCCAGCCTCCAAGTCCAGGGGCTAGAATTGCGAGTGGTTGAGAATATTGACCGCGCAGCACTCCATGTAGTTCCAACTCGTCATTATGTAGTGGTATGCGTACACCAACTTCTTTTGTTTTGATAGTGGGATTATTGTTGTACATTGTAACTCCAATAAAAAAACCGAGCATTCAGATAAGTAAATCATGCACCTGCTCGGTTTTTTTGAAGTTAATATTATACAAACACTAAAAAAGCTGCAGAAAATGCACGACTTCTTTATTTGTTCTCAAATAGTAACATATACTTCTATAATAACACTACAAATAGTATTTGTCAATATCCACACCCACGAATTACGATACAGAGAATATTTTGAGATGACGCCGAGAGTTTTGTGTGCCCACTATCTGAAATTCATGGCTATATCTGGCGATCTACTACTCTACCTGATACAATATACTGTCGTAGGACGATATACGTAGGGGTATAGCCCCGCCTGACTGAAGTCATTCGGGCAGGTCAGTTGGTAGAGCACTGGACCGATAGAATGTGGTATTTTTATATCTTACAATCTGGTAAAGATGATAAACTCTACTATGGGTCTACAAACGATTTAAAGCGTCGCTTTAAGGAACATTCACAAGGAAAGGTTTCATCAACAAAGTGTCGTCTTCCGATGGCGTTAGTTTATTACGAAGCGTATCTTGAGGAAACTACGGCTAGAACGCGCGAACATGCCATTAAGTCTAGTAGAGGAAGTCAATCTGCATTGTTGAAAAGAATCAATATAGGGGTATAGCTCAGTTGGTAGAGCACTGGTCTCCAAAACCAGGTGTCGTAGGTTCAAGTCCTGCTACCCCTGCCA
>CAYUUV010000053.1:0-4704 GCA_964448015.1 uncultured Candidatus Saccharibacteria bacterium | reverse complement strand
ACTCGTCAAAGTAAAAAGCTCTACCTTGGGGCAGAGCTTTTTACTTTGGTGCGGGACGGGGACACGAGTTTACACGAGATATGGGGTAAACTGAGGCGATGGAGGGCGGTCCTTGATTCGGCTTATAGTAGAAGTAAATACTATGAAGTGAGGCAGTAGACTTACACGGCTACTTCAGAGAAAAGCCACCATCAACCACAAGCACGTGACCTGTGATGAAATCAGACTCGGCAAGGAATTTAACCGCTTCGCCTATTTCGCGAGGTTCACCCAAACGACCAAGTGGAGTATTATCAATTGTCCATTTGACTAGCTCTTCGCTTGCATCGTGAGTCATATCAGTATCAAAAACACCTGGAGAAACGGTGTTCACCGTAACCCCGTCATTAGCGAGAGCCTTCGCCATTGCCAAAGTTGCGTTAATGACACCAGCTTTCGCTGCAGAATACGCTAATATAGCAGGCGTCCCTGTTTGTCCATTCGTAGAGGCTATGTTGACAATCCGTCCGCTCTTGTTGTTTTGCATTATGGGGGCGATAGCACGAATGCAGTTCAGCTGTCCCTTTAAATTCACATCAATCGTCCTCGCCATATCTTCATCGCTTTGCTGATCCCAGTTGCCAGGACGTAGAATAACTCCTGCATTATTCACCAAGACGTCTATCCGTCCATACTCAGCTACTATCTGTTCAACCATTCTCTGAACTTCAGAGGGTTGAGACACATCTGCATTAAAGATACCTCCGCTACAATCCGCGACCCGCACCTGTTACAAGAGCTACTTTATCTGTAAGATTCATGATTCAACTATAACAAAAAGTTCCGTGATTTACTTGACCTTATGCGCCTGATCCAAACCCTCTTCGTCAAAGTTGGTCGAGAACCAGCTGTCAAGCATTTCGGTCGCAAGTGTTTCTGAAGTATAGCGAAGGCTCATGCATAGGACATTTGCATCATCCCACTTACGTGCAAGACTCGCGGTCTCAGCATCCCAGCACAATGCTGCTCGAATTCCTTCAACTTTGTTAGCGGCCATGCAGACGCCCGTTCCGCTCCAACAGAGAATGACTGCTTGATCCGCATCACCCGTAGAGACCATCTCGCCAGCTTCCCGACCAATGTCTGCCCAACGCCATTTTTGGGACTCGTCCGCTAAATGACCCCATACGATAACTTCGTGGCCTTTCTCGGTTAGATAAGTCTGTATGCTCTCGGTGAGGGAGGTTTTCTCGTCTGAGGCAAGGAGTATTTTCATAACTCAAGTATACTAGAAGCATGTATAAGGTACTAGTTCGCGTCGCACCGTCAACTATTGATGGGAACGGCGTATTCACACAGCAAGATATCTCGAAAGATTCGATTGTCTGGCTGTTTACAAATGGGCACGACCACACAATGACCGACGATGAGCATGCCGCACTCAGTAACGCGGAAAGAGACAGGCTTGATAAAACTGGTTATCTGTCGCCATGGACGAACTTGTGGGTCTTTCCCCCTGAAAATGATTCCGCACAGTATACAAATCATAGCAAAGAAAACAATTTATCGGTTTTATACGACAAGAATATTTCTCCAGAGCCTTACTTTGTTGCAAATCGTGACATCAAAACTGGCGAAGAGCTAACCAACAACTATCACGAATTCGATAAGATTACTCGCGAGACTCGACCCAAGTGGGCAAGTTAGGCCAAAAGCTGCCGAAAAGCCGTTAGCTCAAGTTCAACCTTATAATCGCGGATAAACACTCCGTCTTTCATCTCAGCGTCATTCATCCAGATACGCCGCGGCACTGCCCTGTAAATACGACGCACCTCGTCGCCAAGAAACTCACCTTCTTTCGCTTGATAGTCGTTACCCTTCTTGAGACGACGAACGTACAATATTTCGTCAGGGTTGGATAGCTCCGCAACATCGACTTCAAGATAAACGCCCTCGCCATCACCTTCGGGTACAGTGCTGTCGTAAATGACGACAAAAGCTTTGCCGTTTGCACGCACGTTCTTTGAATGTTGATTTTCTTTGTCTGACACCCAGTAAATCGTCAGGTCATCATCTAATTCGTGAGCAACGGGACTATTCCAGGGGTTACCGTCTTCCGTGACAGTTGCAATCGTTGCATATCGAATTGATTGTAAAATCTCGGCCGCTCGCTTCGTGTGGTATTCACTCATGCACTAATAATAACAAAAGGCACAGGTTTGCGTGAACTGCGCCTATGGTTAACAGATTGTGGTGGATTTCTACAACTTCGCTCGAACCTATTTTGAGGAAAATTGCTGAATGTAGCCCCGCCGTTTGCCAGCCAAAGGCTAACCCGCCCCGACAGCCCTGGATTTTGATTGTTTTTGGATTTCCCCCGCCGAATTTCTTTTTTCAGTTGAGAAAATCCAGGTCTGTCGGTGCGCTGCGCTAGAGCGCAGAAACGGCGTGGCTGGTCGGTGGTAAGACAAATGCACCGTTTGTTTCGATAGGTGCAAACTTAACACCCAAGTTTTCTGCAAATTGGCGGTCAGTATCTCTATCGCCAAACATTATTGAATTTTCAAGGTCTATGCCGTCAGCGTGTTCAGCTAAAAACTGTTCCAGCCCACCAATTTTCGGCTTTTTACATCCGCAATTATCCTCTAAAGCATGCGGACAGACCATGCTGTACTCAAAAGTGATTCCCTGCATTTCCAGCTCAGAATAAAAATAATCCATTACCAAGTCAAATACATCTTGAGGATTTCGGGGTGTTCCTAAATATGACTGGTCGGTTGCCAACACGAACTTGTAGCCTTGCTTGGACAGTTCTTGCAGTCCGTCTATGACACCGTCCATAAATACGACTTCATCTACGTTCTTTGGCGGATAAGCGACATTGTGTTCATCTCGCCCCCACTCTTTTATGAGCGTACCATCTCGGTCAAGAAAAGCGTATTTTTGCATAATGTCAGTTTACCAGTAATATTACGCCAACAAATGCCGCACTCGCAGCAACAAACTTCTGAACACCATACTTCTTTTCGTTTAGAAAAACATAGCCACCGATCACAACAAGAATAACCTGCAACGCAGCTATTGAGCCTATAAGTGAAGCGTTGTCTGACAACTGCAAGGCATTTATGAAACAAAACCCTGCTACTGTTCGCAAACCACCAAGCAGCAAGATAGTTTTTATACTGCCATCTTTGACAAGCTTCGGCACTCTGGCGAGCTGGCGATTTGCCAGCAGAGCCATAAAGAACGCCTGTAAGCCCCAGCCAATGACTACATAGGTTGCCAATGTAACAGAGTCTAATATGTACTTCTCATTAACAATAGCCAGTCCCATGAACACAGCAGAGAGAACGGCAATTAAAGCGTGTATGCCAATTTTACTGTTTTTGCGTTTTTTCTGTCTCGTCAACCAAACTGCAAACAGACTTGATGAAAATATAATAAACGCTCCTAGAATCTGCGTGGGCGTAAGTGTTTCATTAAGAAGCAGCCAGGATGCAGCGACAACAATAACCACCCTAAATCTTGTGATTATGGCAAACTGTGAAGCCTCAACCTTAGTGTTAGCCTTGAACGCCGCAATATTGCCAAGCGCAAACAGCAGCCCAGCTAGACCAAAGAACCACCAAATGCTTACCGGAAAGTCTAATGAGAAACCACCTTGCGTAATTGACCAGACGATACCAAAAGGCACGACTGTCGCCAAATACATGACGGCATTTGTAACGAAATGATCTTTAGGGTGCTTTTTGGCATAGTCTCTATAAACAAGCGCAAAAATCGTTTCGAGTATCTGATGTATCAGTATTGCTAACTGCCAAGTCATTTCAAGGTTCTATCTTGCTTTTTTGTCGCAGCAGCTTAAACGTTCTGGTTTGTTTCTGGGTTGATATGAATAACAGGGTGAAATGGAATATAAGCTTCGAGTGGCTTGCCAGTTAAATCACTCACTGTTTGTAGATACCAAGAATTTTCGTCTGGGTCTGGTGCGCCATACTTGAACTCGTGACTGTCGCCGTAACCGAGAAAGTCAATGACTTCATCAACTGGCAAACCGCCCTTACCATACCCGTCAGATGTATTTGGCTCAAGGTATTTTATAATCTTGTCTCCAGCCACCCGCGGTGCAAAAAATTTCAATGTAGGTGAGCTGGCAAGCGTTGCCAATCTCTTTTTAGCGTCTTCTGCAAGCTCGGCTTGCTTGTCGGCTGGCGCATCTGGATACTGGCGTAGAATTACTGCTTCTACATTATTTATCGCGTCCTGCCAACGGCTATCTTGTGGTGATTGTTCTGGTGTTTGTGGAATATCTTCCATAATTTTGTTTCCTTACTTAGTTTTGTTTTTCAATCTCAAATATATTTTAACATAAAATCTACAATTATAGGCGTAGCGCACGCCGTTTCTGCGCTCTAGCGCAGCGCACCGACAGACCTGGATTTTCTCAACTGAAAAAAGAAATTCGGCGGGGGAAATCCAAAAACAATCAAAATCCAGGGCTGTCGGGGCGGGTTAGCCTTTGGCTGGCAAACGGCGGGGCTACATTCAGCAATTTTCCTCAAAATAGGTTCGAGCGAAGTTGTAGAAATCCACCAGAAATTGACTCAAGTCGAGATTGTCGCCCGAAAGGGCGGCTTTTTCTTTGGTTGCGCGGAGCGCAAGCCAGATGTTCTTGGGGGGAAATGCAGTTAGGGCAGCCGTTGGCTGCGCCTTTTTGGTTTTTAG
>CAYUUV010000052.1:0-4753 GCA_964448015.1 uncultured Candidatus Saccharibacteria bacterium | reverse complement strand
GTGAATAGCTATATACTGTAAAAGGCAAAAACAATAAAGAAAGAATCTATGTCTGAAAAATCTAAAATGAATTGGCTGCGCGCAGCAGTACTCGGTGCCAACGACGGCATTGTTTCCATTGCAGCCCTAGTAGTTGGCGTAGCCAGCGCAACCAATGACAGTAGTGCTATTACGACCGCTGGTGTAGCTGGCCTGATTGCCGGCGCACTTTCAATGGCGGCAGGGGAGTATATTTCGGTAAGCACCCAGCGTGATGCCGAACGCGCCTATATCACCAAAGAAGCAAAGCAACTCAAAGAAGATCCCGAAGGTGAACTTGAAGAACTGACTGAATATTATCGTTCAAAAGGCTTGCAAAACGCCACTGCCAAAAATGTTGCGGTTGAACTGACAAAACACGATGTGCTGGCCGCTCATTTGGAATCAGAAATTGGTCTTTCTAGGCAAGATCTGACCAATCCTTTGAACGCCGCCTGTGCTTCGGCAGCCGCATTCATTACTGGTGGCATCATACCAATAGCTGCAATCATTATTCCGCCAAGCAACGTGCGTATTTTCTTCACCTTCGGCTCTGTTGTGATAGCCCTGGCAGTTACCGGCTACGTGAGCGCTAGCGTAAGTGGTGCTCACAAAGTAAACGCCATCCGCCGTGTGGTATTTGGCGGGACTTTCGCGATGACTGTAACCTATATAGTCGGTAGCATTTTCAATACGGCGGTATAATTTTGCACCACCTGGTCTCGAAAGTTACCAGCCGCTCTTTATTCTTTATGCAGCTTGCTCAAAACGAGCTTTAATATACGACTTGATCAGCGCTAGTGGTAACGGCTGGCTATGTGCAAAACGAGCCGTGCCCTTGCCATGAATATAGGGTGCCAGCTGCTCCATCAATTTCGGATATGTTTGAGCTGAAGGCAGGGGGTAGAGGCTCACAAAATCATTGTAGCCCGCAAAAAAGACACCTTGGTGCACGGATCGGCCCGGCAGTTTATAAGCGGGCATATTATACGAAATTACTTCTTCCGCATCAGGCTGAAGCTCCACAATAAGCTGCCGTAAAAGCACCAGACGCTCACGCGCCACGCCATCAAACTGTTCTATATACTCATCCACCGAAGAATGCGGGTGTTGTGCCATACCTACGATAGTACCACACACCCCTCGTATGCATCGCCGAGTTGTCACACTAATTGAGCGGCAGAGCCACAACTCATTAAGATGTGGAAACAGTCTTTGAAATGAATTCTAGAAACATGCTACGATAAAGTTAATGCCGAAAAAACAAAAACAAACTTTCAAATCAAATACACCTCAGAATTTGAGCCCCATAATGTTCGCTAAAATCGGAGCGGTAGTAGCTTTAATCTACTCTGTATTCATACCTGTTTTTGATGTTAAATATAAAATAGTGGGAACTATGGGTCATCTTTTTCTTGATAGACACCAGAGTACCGATACTTTTGAGACTTTTCTATTCTTTCTTTTACCAGCCCCGTTACTAATTTTGGCTTTTATGAGTCTACACAAAATACCGAGACAAGCCGAGAGACTGCCGACCTGGATATCTTTTGTCTCGGTAGCAAGCGTAGTGATATATTTTTATCTCGACTTTTATTTTGGACTGACATATCATTTCGCTTCTTAAGCATGAAGGTGCCCGGAATCTTTCCTAGGCATCACTGTTGAAGTTAGTGTAGTCAAACGTGAAAGCTAGTCTAACGCACATCTAGGCCAAGTCCTACGAGTCGTTGATAAGTCGATCTTGATGCCGAGCTCAGGACATTCGACCAACTTTCTTCTTTTTTGATAGCTCAATCCGCTGTGGCGGACTACATCCTATAATCTCTCTTGGCTGGGACGGAGGGTGCATTTGCGAACACCACTTCACCAGACTTCGAGGTCACTGATAGTCTCATTCAATCCCTAATAGATTTAGCCCATGGACTGAGGAGGCTCGGGGTTCAAGATATCAACGGCACACTCACATATGATGAGGATAGATCATGAGACATCTATTCAGAAGAAGCGCGGGAGTAATGAGTGGTGACATTCGTATGTACGATCAAACGACATTCTTTAAAGCACTTGAAAGAGATCTCTTGAGTGCTCAAAATGAGGTTATTATCGAGAGTCCATTTATCACAGTAAAGCGGATTAACGCCTTGCTGCCAATATTGACAAAGTTGCGTAACCGTGGCGTATCGGTCACCATAAACACCCGTGACCCTAACGAGCACGATTTGGTGTACGAAGATCAGGCGCTCGAGTCTATAGCTATGCTGCAGTCAATTGACATCAAGGTACTCTACACAGTAAAACACCATCGCAAATTAGTAATTATCGATAGAGCGATTGCGTGGAATGGAAGTCTGAATATCCTTTCTCAGAATGATAGTTGTGAAATCATGTGGCGAGTAGAGTCGTCTGACTTGGCAAATAGGCTACTAGGGTTTATAAATGTAAAAGGATATAATAGGAGTTACTATGAATGATTTACCATCAGAATATGAGATTAATGAGGCAGATATCGATAAGATGATTCGATATATGCAGTTAGAAAAACCAGAAGATACCATCACGCCTGAAATGGCCATAGAACGGTTAGAGCTCATGCATCAGAGCTTTCACGAACTTGCACACACCAACCCCGAACTACTTGAAAAGTGGTACGATGCAGTGCAGCCCTCTAATACCGATACTACGGAATAAGTTCACTGAGCTTAATCTTAAGAGCTCTGGCAATTGCTTTGAGCAGTGAATATGAAGGGTTAACTTCACCTCGTTCAATTTGGGCAAAATAATTAGCACTGATACTGGAAGCCTCGGCTACCTCTAGTTGGGTAAGTCTGCGTTCATTGCGCATCTCTCGAATGCTTCTACCAAGTTGTTTCAATTCTGCATCGCTCATATTGCATCAATTATAACACCATCAATCGCGAGTATCTTCTGGATTGCCTTTGGATGTTTTTTTGTTACTTTTAGCATTCTTGGATTTCCTGGCCTTTGGTGCTGTAGTTTTAGTTTTATCTATAACAAGTGGTTCGTTGCCATAAGTGGTTCGCGAAGAAAGTCGAACCTTGTCAGCAACATCTTCACTACCAGCTTCATTAAGTACTATCGTTATCCCAGAGAGAGGCTCCTGAGACTTAGTCGATGCGAAACGCGCATAGAAATTATATGGTGGTTGGTTGGATATTTCAGTTTCTTCGATATATGGAACGAACAGGGGTAGTAACAGTTTTTCATCCGCTGGATTACCTGTTCTAAAACATATAACCGTTCCGACATTAGCTAGCACTATCTGCACCATTTGTTGATCTTTCTGTTGACTGGTGGATTGCTCTGCCATCATTAGAAATAATTTATATTTTCTAGACTCACTGAGCATTTGTACAAAAGAAGTTGTAGCAAAATTCTGAAATTCATCGACATACAGATAAAATGGCTTGCGATCAGATTGCTGAATACGGGCGCGACGTAAGCTTGCTAACTGCAACTTAGCCAATACTGTAATTCCGAATAATTCTGAGGTGTCTTCACCGAGAAGCCCTTTGGAAAAGTTACATATTAGAATTTTGCCTTGATCAATAATATCCTCAAAGTTGATAGTTGAGTTTGGCTGTTCGAGCACACGTTTCGCGCTAGCCGAAAACAAGAAGCGTCCAATTTTTGCAGTGATTCCAGCAGCCATCTTAACTTTCTGCATATCACCAGCTTTACCAATTTCATGCTTCCAGAAATTAACCAGATCTTTGTTATCAAGTTTGTCGACTACCTTTTTTCTATAGGTAGGATCATTGATAAGTTCAAATACAGTAAATATCGTTGCGTCTTTGACTGTAAGTGCAGTTTGAATGGCATTTCTGAGGACGTATTCAATACGGTGACCACCGGTATCCTCTTCGGAAAATATCTTTCTGAATACGGATATCAAAGCTTCGGTTACGAGATCTTTTTCTCTGATCTCTTCGTCAGCTGTTAAGCCATTTGGTATTTCTAGTAGGTTCAGTCCAATCGGTCGAGTTATGTCGTCAGGATTAAAGAACACCACATCATTGATACGATTTTCAGGGACATGACGAAGGAGTGTTTCAGCCATATCTCCATGCGGGTCGACAACTGCCACACCTTTGCCATTTTGCATGTCTTGGACAATAGCGTACTGCATCATAGTGGTTTTACCATTGCCGGTACCACCAATAATATAGATGTGCCGCTCTCGTTCTGCTTCAGTTAAACCAATCGGAGTTTGAATGCCATGATGCGCGTTCATGCCTAGTACGACATCAAACGTATTGTTTTGCTTCAATGAAACCGGAGCAGGTAGCGTCCGACTGAGTGAGGTGATGAGATTATCTGTTCGACTAATTCGATTGGAAGGGAAGTGGAATAGACTGGACACTTCAGCAGCAGATAGTATGATTGCTTGTTTTTTGAATACACTTGGTAATCGTTTGTCTGCTAATTGTTTGCGGTACGCGTTTAGTATCGGCAATCGAGTTTTAGTAACTAGTGACTGATACGGTGGTGTGCCGTAGCCATCAAGTGCAGAGCGTAGAGCAGCCAACTTCGTCTTTGAAGTATCTGTACTTGCCATAATGCGTAAATTGACTTGAAACAGTGGCTGAGTTACTTTTTGATGCATTGTCTCCATAAGTTCGAGCTCAAAAGCGCTCAGTGTTCTAGCGGGGCGCTGCCTCTTCTGCACCTGCTGCTGGAATGTGGCGTCTTTACTGGACTTACTGGCATAGTG
>CAYUUV010000051.1:0-4999 GCA_964448015.1 uncultured Candidatus Saccharibacteria bacterium | reverse complement strand
TTTGTGTTGCAACTTCGCGTGTCAGCGTTCGTGTCATAATTTGTTCCTCGTTAGTTTCTGGTGAGCTTGTGCGAATGGACGATTGCCGCAGATAAATCCAAGCGAATTTATGCGCTCGTCCGAAGGTTCATATTATTATTCACCAGATGTGTCATTTGTGTCATTATACCATACCGCAGTACCCCTGCTATTCTTGCACAATACCAAGTGTGTGTTTGGCAATATCCGCCACTGTAACGATACCACTATAGTCACCTTCCAGATTGCGTATAAAAAGTAGATATTGCTTCTCTTGCAGAAAAATCTGCACAAGATCAAAAAGTTGCGTGTCTTCGTTGGCCCATGCAATATGGGTGGTCATTAAATCACTGGCCTTATGATGCTGCTTTGCTTGTTGAATATCCGTCAGGTCACTGAGTCGTAAAACACCTTCGGGATCACCGTTTTTTGTCAGCACCGGAAAATAGGCATGGCCCGTTTTTTGCAGATCGCTCAGTAAGATTGGCCCCAGCGTTGCGGTGGGAGCGATAACAGTAGCACGTTTTTTACTTGTCATGATCTGCTTGGCTGTTTTTTCTTCCGCAGCAAGTGTTGTTTCCAGACGCTGTCTTTGCCATGGATCTAATACAGTACTCGGCAAACGCTGCAGATGGTCAACAAACTCTTCCTTCGAACCAAACTCAAGGGCAACCACTTGGCTGTGCGAACCCAAGAGCGACCAGAAGCTATGCAGCGGCTTGATAAAGCTAACCACCACCGAAAGCTTTGCTTCGAATAATCTATGTGTGAAGCGTTGCAGAAGTGGTATTCGAGCTACTACCTTCAGCGCGAATACCAGTAGAAGTGCATACAACAGACCGATTATGGGGCTAGTCAAGTACGTCAATAATGCGACAGAAACAGCAAGCATAATTGACAACTGAGCCCACATGTACACTTTGAGATCAGGTACTATTTTATAGAATGCTCGCCAGACTTTTGCGGTTTCGCCCGAATACTGCTGCAGTTTTTGCTTCTGTACGAACGGAGTTAACTCATAGCACTCAAGTCGGAGGCTCATCGCCAGAAGCATTAGTGCCTGATTTACCACAAGTACCACCCAAAGAAATGTTCTCATACCGCTTTTAGTGTAGCTCTAAATGGCCTTGATGACAATTACTACTATTGGTTATATACTAAAGACATACTAACCTAAGTGAGGACGTTCATGAATCGATTTTGGATTATATTAGCTATTGTAGTTGTTGGCCTCGGTGCCCTTTTTATTTTTACAAAACCAGATGAAAATAGCGACAGCGCTTTTCAAGGCGACGCCGCGCAAATACAAAAAGATGACCACGCCCGCAATGGCACAGACAATAAGGTGACACTGATTGAATACGCCGATCTTCAATGTCCGGCTTGCGGCGCGTATCACCCTATGATAAAGCAGCTCGCTGAAGAATATAAAGACACCGTTAACTTCATCTTCCGCCACTTCCCCATCATCAGCGCACACCCTAATGCGTTTGCGGCAGCACGGGCGGCAGAGGCAGCCAGTAATCAAGGGAAGTTTTGGGAAATGCACGACCGGTTATTTGAAACGCAGAACTCGTGGGGGCAAGTTTCATCAAACCAGCAGAGTCTTTTTGAAACCTATGCCAGAGAACTTGGTCTCGACATGGAAAAATTCAAACAAGATTACGTAAGTGACGCAACTGCTGATCGCATCAACCGCGATGTTTCAAGTGCAAAACAATTCAACATCAGCGGTACCCCGACTTTTATACTTGAGGGTGAGAAAATCGACAGCCCACCAACCTTAGATGAATTCCGCAAGGCGCTTGACGCGGCCGTTAAAAAAGCAGGTGTTCCGAGCCAAGAAACGAAAGTACAGGAATAAATTTGTAACAGTGGTCTGATGTGACCCAAAGGAAACAAATATGGATTCGGCAGCACTATTCACACAGCTCAGTTTTGTTATAGCACTCGGTGCAGTCATTTCCTTGATAATGCGCATGTTACGGCAACCGCTCATTATTGGGCATATACTGACCGGTATTCTCGTTGGCCCATCATTTTTAAATAGCATCACCGATAACAGTGGCTTTACGATTTTAAGCACCCTGGGAGTTGCGCTCCTGTTATTTATTGTCGGTCTTGAGCTAAGTATTCAGATTATTGCACGACTCAGTAAGACAGTCTTCGTGACCACCGTGGTACAGATGGGCATTGTGATGATTGCCGGTAGTGTGGTCGCACAATTACTACACTTTGGTCGTCTCGAATCACTGATTATTGGACTCTGCCTGGCAATGAGTTCAACAATCATTATTGTAACCTTGGTACAGCAAAAAAAAGAACTCCTGCGCCTGTATGCTCAAATTACCGTTGGTGTATTAATTGTGCAGGATCTTGTAGCAACGGCTGCAAAAATCATACTTTCGGCACGATCAGCCGGAGATACTGTATTTGAAGTTAGTATTTTACTGGGTCGCGGCTTCCTGTTTGTTGGGATATTATATGCTTTTAGTCGCATCGTACTACCTCGAGTTGTTAAGTTTTTAGAATCTTCAAAAGAATTACTGCTGATTATTTCGATTGGCTGGGCCCTTGGCGTAGCGGCTTTATTTGCACACATTGGCTTTTCAATTGAAGTTGGAGCACTACTTGCCGGTATGAGTCTCGCCAGTCTCCCCTTTAGCCACGAGGTTGCCGCAAGACTCCGGCCAATGCGCGATTTCTTCATTGTTATTTTTCTGATAACACTTGGTTACAGTATGGCACCGCAGCATCTACAAGCCGTCCTCGTGCCGGCTGTATTATTCTCAATACTTGTGTTGATTGGCAAGCCAATTGTTATTTTGACCGTTCTTGGTATGCAGGGCTACACCAAACGCGCCAGTTTCAAGGCGGCGCTGGCTATGAGTCAGATTAGTGAGTTTTCACTGGTATTTATTGTAGCGGCTGCTCAGCATCATTACGTTAGTGAGACTGCTCAGGCCGCGATTGGACTCACAGCTCTTTTGACGTTTACTGGCTCGGCGTACCTTATTAAGTATGATGATTCGCTGTTTGCACTGCTCGAAAGAAACTTACGGTTCTTTGAACGGCGCCTCACGAAGCTTGAACAAAAAAACCACACGCAGAGCTACCCAATTGTGCTTTTTGGTTATCGTAAGGGCGGAGCGGAATTTTTAAGAACATTCAAAAATATGGGGAAACGATTTATTGTTGTTGATTACGATCCTGAAGCAATTGAATTAGTTGAAAAACAACATGTTGATTTTTTGTATGGTGACGCAACTGATCCGGAACTTATTGAAGAGTTACAACTTGATAAAAGTAAACTGGTGGTTTCGACAATGAGTGACGCGGGTGCAAATGAGTTGCTGGCGCACTGGTTGAGTGAACACAACCCCGGTGCTGTTTTCGTTGGTTCAGCCGAAAGTGCCTACCACGCGGCAAAGCTCTATGCCGAAGGAGCCGCTTACGTAATGATGCCTCATTTTATTGGTAGTGAGAAAATCAGTACGTTTATTAAACGAACTGGCTTCAAGAAATCTGAGTTCAACAAGTTTCGAAAAAAACACCTGCAATATTTAGAATCACACTATTCCGATGAACCAGCCTAGCGTTTTTTACGGCCAAAATAGAGCAGACCCACAAGCATCCAGAAGAAACTAACACCGCCAGTGATGAGTGTGAAAAGCGGCAATCCAATTGCAATAATGGCCGGCATCGCCAGCGCGGTTACCACGCCCCCACCCACGAATGGTTCAAACATGAGTTGTTTAAAACCAAAGCTTTCAGCAGCATTGGTTTTATCATCAGGGTCAACCATGTGTAAAAATAAAAGGCCTGTCGCTGTCATACCCATTGATTGCGCAGCATTCACAATACCATTTTGAAACCAGTTTTTAGCAAACATGCGACGCGCTAAAACTACAAAACAAAAGATGATCCAGCCAATACCGGTTAAGGCAAGTGCGGCAAATATAACAAGGTGAGAGCTTATATAGCTAAGGGTCATTGTTGCAACGGCACTGGCAATTAAGACGCTTAAAACCATTGAACTCAGTAACTCAATCAGCGGCCGTGATGTCTGAAAACCAACCCGAATCCATAGCCACTGGGCTATCATGCCGCCGAACATACAAAATGGAAAGAAGGGGACGTACCTCAAAATTCGCACTCCTTCATCACCACCCCACGTATGCAGCTCGATCACGAGCAAGCCTTGGTAAATCAGCCAGCCGCATAGTACTGCAAGTGCGATGAGTAGTATATGCGAAACTACATTCTTGGTATTGAAGTGGTCTTTGAGACGAATACCTTTGTGGTTCAGCTCATGAAGAATACGACGATGATAGATGCGTTCTCGCAGCCCCTGCGTATTAACTGATTTGATATACCCTCGGCGCTTACCCCAATTCACAAGTAAGATGCCGCTGATGAGCGCGGTACATAAACTCAGTGTCGCCAGCCCCAGTGCTAACTCGCGCCCTTCTTGAAAACTAAGCTTTTCAAAAACCGGGCTTAAGCCGGACACTGTGCCATGCCCGCCTTCAAAACTAATTTCAATTAAGGCAGCCATGATAGGGCGAACTTGAAAAACTGGTATCAGAACAAACAACGTCAGTAAGCCGCCCAGCGCATATTGACCCCAGGCAATCATTTGCCCAAAGGCAACCTGCGGGCCGGCCAGCTTCCACATTTTTTTCAGCTTGAATACTGGTCGAGCCAAGAAGAGACTAGCAAAGACAATATTAATAAGGTGTTTTGGAAGCTGCCCCCAAAATGTATAGAAGCCTTCTTGTAACTGCCAGTCGGCAAAATGAACTCCAGCCACCTGAGGACCAAGTATAAGTAAAATAATTCCGGCAATTAATGAACCAGGCAAATATACACGACTCAACAATGGCAACCGTACGGCAAGGTAGCCTATTATTAAAAAAGCTCCAATAATGAGCAGTGCGTATGTTTGGGTGGCGAACACCCTGCTAGTATAGCATAAGCA
>CAYUUV010000050.1:0-5292 GCA_964448015.1 uncultured Candidatus Saccharibacteria bacterium | reverse complement strand
ATCGCCCATGACTTCATCGTGCCACTGATATGCTTTAGGCTCCGATTTAAATCTCAGCGGCTGAGTACCATCCCATGCTGGAGGACTATCTGGTCGATGGTTACGATACAAAAACGGCTTTTTTTCCTTTTGGGCTTGTTCGCGGAAGGCTTGCACTTCTCCTGGGCTGTACGGATCAGCATACGCACGTCCAGAGTTGATGAGTTTCTGCGCCCATTTTTTATAAATTTCCAGTCGTTCAGATTGTTTGTAGGGTCCAAAATCTCCCGGCTTGTCTGGTCCTTCGTCATATGTAATACCAAGAGCCTTGAGTGACGCCATAAGATGTTCAGCCGATCCCTCAACCTCACGTTTCTGGTCGGTATCTTCAAGTCGTAGAATAAACTGTCCGTCTGCTTGTCGAGCGGTCAGATACGCGAATAAGGCCGTACGAATACCGCCGACATGTAAAAATCCGGTTGGGCTTGGGGCAAAACGGGTTCTGATGTTGCTCATTGTCTCTTTCTTACACTCGTTATAGCGATGCCTGTGCCAGCTGCTACTGCCGCGCCACCGAATACATCAGCCATGGATGGTTCGGCATATACTTCCGCTGTAACAATATCCATGACTGGCACGGGTGAAGGCGCTTCGGTGCCGGCTGGTTCTTTGGCGGCGACGGCTGCACCAATGCTGATTATGCCCAGACCAAGGGCGTATGCAAAGGCCTTACGTAAACGTGGTGTTACTTCCATACACGGTATTGTATCAAAACAGGGGTAGAAACACTAGATGCTTGCTCCGCTTCCCTGGCTCAGCATTTGGGACTTGTAATATCTAAAAATGAGACTACATTAAATAGAGAATATGAGTCGAATGTATGACCGTTTTGAAGAGCGTCCGACCTGTGAGATTGCTCTGCCTCACGAGATCTTTGTGACGTTAGTGAACAGACAGGTAGATGATCTGCGCCATGGCCGCAAAGCTGACCCTTTTGAAGAAAATAAAGCGCACAGCCGTCTTGCCCGTACTTTTGATGCAATTGGGAAAAAGGCCTGTGGTTCGGCATGTGCCATAGAATGCGGACTACACATACAGCCTGCCCGACATCTATTTTTTGAAGAACAGCGTGAGGCGGTTGAGATTTCGTGTCGAAAAAAACGTTGTAAGGGAGTTGGTGTTTTAGCAGTGAGCTCTCATGTGCTAGAGCTTATTCGTCCAAAAAAGATAGCACCGCGAAAAATACGCAAAGCCGCAAAACGGCGGTAGTACTCGTCTCACGGTACTACATGCTGGTGGCAAGCTTCAGAAGCTGGTCGGTATCAAGTTGTGAATTACTGCCTTCAAGGCTATACATTTTACCGCCATTTACCCATGCCGCACTACTGCCGTCATAAATATAAATGGTGAGTCCCCTGTCTTGGTATGTAAGATAATGCGGGCTCTTTTTCGTAACAAAGTTTTCAAGTAGTGCCGTTGAATCCCAGGTGGTTGGCTGTTGTTTGAGTGTAAAAGATCGTCCGTCTGTGTTGGCATGGAAGTTGAGAGTCACCTGCCCAGGCGCAGCGGTGATTGGTGTTTTCAGACTGTAGCCACCCGGTGTATAGCCCGGGAGTGCCGCTGCAAAGCCCGCACGATTAGCTGCTACCTTCATAGAAATGCCGGGTACGTTCAGGTACGCAACATAGCCAGCAAGTAGTAAAAAGACGGCTGCACTGCTGGCATAGCGGACAGTACGGTTATGGGCTGCTTTTAATTTTTTCGTACCTTTCTTACTTTTTTGTTCTAAAACGGCCTTGTCAACCGCTTGTTTAATCAACTGTTCTTTGGTTGAGCTGTCTTCTGTCTGCACTTCAGCCTTGACTAAGTGAGAGGCGGCGAGATGATGTGTCAAGGTTTGCTTCTGTGTCGGGGGCACATGTGTTGGGAGCGGCGCTTCGTGTTTTTTGGCAAATCGTGAGATGGCATTACTCTTGGTAATTTTCTGCGCTCGATTATCGCGACTTGACTTTGAAAATGTTAACGCAGTGCTTGCAACGGCCGGAGTAGCTGCGGCCTGCGTGGGAGCATCTGAGCTAATAACTGGTCGTTTGACTGCCTGGCGATGCAGTGTGACTGACTGCTTTGGCTTTGTTCGAGCCTTTGGCGCGCTGTGCCGCAAAGTGTGCTGCAGTTGTTGTGCGCTCTGTTTCACCTCTGCTCGTGGTACCGAAATATGTTTTGCGGTGGCTTTTCGGGCAATCTTTCTGGGCTGAGTACTAGCGTGAAAGCCATCGACAAATTTTTGAGTCGTTTGTGTCGGAGTAGTCGTGCGCTGAGCGGCACTTTTGTGCTTGAGTGGCTGGCCGGTCTTGGCATCATACAAATTGCCATTAATCTCTATAGTATTGGTTGATTTCATGTTACGTGTTTACCCTTAATTCCCCGTGTAACCGCTTTTGGTTTACTGCTCTCTATACTACGCTCTCCGAAACGTACTGGCAAGTGGTATTATAGGATATATATGCATCGAGTAAATACAAAACAGCGAAGAATAGTTTTTTTTAGATTTTTAACCTATGGTTTCACATTAGCGCTGACTATTGTTACGACCGTGTTGCTTTTGTATCTTGCGCTGGGCTACCGTTTAGGTTCCAGCGGGCACGTGGTTAGAAATGGTTTACTGCTGGTTGATAATCGACCACAATCTGCCGAAGTACGGGTTGATGGGGTAGTAAAAGATACGCGGGCACCTTCGCGCTTTGTGTTGCCGGCTGGTTCGTACGACCTTTCACTGCGGCTCGAGGGGTATCACGATTGGTCCAAACGGGTCAGCGTTTCAGCATCAAAAGTACGCGATGTGAACTATCCCCTGTTGATTCCGACAGACTTATCACGGCGAGAGCTTATCACGCTAACATCACCCGATGTGGTGAGTCAATCACCTGATCGCAAGCGCATGCTTGTCTATTCCTCGACAGACTCTCACCTGCAATTACTTGATCTCGACCCGCAAGATCTCAAGTCTACCGAGCTTGCGCTGGGGAATGCGGTGCGCCGGGAAGCTGGCAAGCTTGGCCAACTTTCGGTTATTGAATGGGCGCTAGACGGCCGGCACGTACTGCTTGAGCAGACCCTGCCAAGTGGCGTAAAGCACCTGCTGAGCGTTGATGTTACAAAGCCGGATCAAGCCCTTAATATTTCTAACGTGTATGGCGATCAAGTACCTGAAGCCGTGCACTATGCAGGGAGTAATACCGACCAGGTCTACGGTATTAAAAATGGTGTACTTTCTCGGTATAACATTACCGATGCCAGTTCAGTGGTGCTGATGCAGAATATTCAGAGCTATGTTCCGTATGGCGACGACGTTGTGTTATTTGCTCGCCAGCTTGATGACGGTGTGCTACAAGTAGGTATCTGGCAAGATCAGAAGGCGGTTGTTATCGAGCAAACCACTCAAGAGGCTGGGACGCCAATTTTGCAATACGGACAGTACGATGAACACTACTACTTTATTGTGGCGTATCGTAATAAAGATACGATTACCTTGTATCGAGACCCGCTAACCAACCCCATACTTTCAAAATATGTACCGTTTGTGACGCTCACCTTTGCGCAACCACAGAAGATTGAGCTCAGCGGCTCAAACGAGTTTTTGATGGCTCAAAACGGCAAGAATATTATGGTCTACGATTTTGAAGATATTAAACAGTATCGCTATGCACTGCCGTTTGAGCCTGCTGCCACTACTGTTACCAAGTGGATTGATGACCATCGTTTACAAACGATCACTGCCGAAAACCAGAGTGTTTTATACGAATATGATGGCACGAATCAACACACGTTAGCCGCGGTACGTGCTGGCTCGCAGCTGTACTATTCTAATAATTATCAACATTTTTATAACCTGAAAGATAGCAGTTCGACAATCAGTTTTGGTGTGACGAGCCTCGTTGTTGGCGAGGAATAAGGGTTTATCTAAAAATTCGATCCCATAAACTTGGCGCCACGCTTGGCAGTGGGTTTTCGGCATTCAGTTTGGTGGCCTGATGGGTATTTGCTGTTGCCTTCGATGGATTCGGATCAATTTGCTCAGCTTGTACCACCAGCCGATTAACATTGGTGCCCGGTGGGTCGCAGGTAAACAGCGTAACGGTTGGTTTGTCGGTTGCTTGTAAAACCGAAACGTCTTGAGGGGCAATTATCTTGCGTGCCACAGTCACCTTGTAGGTGTAGCGTTGGGCATTGTAATTGAGGTAAAAGATATCACCAACATCAAGGCGCTTGAGATTCACGAAGACATATTTATATTGACCAGCATTAAAAACGTTATTGCTGGAATGCCCGCCGATCACAATATTTCCTTTGGTGCCAGGGTCTGCCGTGGTGCCAAGCCGCACGACACCGCGCTCTAGTGCATTTTGATAACTGGCTTCGTCAACGCGCGGTTCGTCATAAACAACTGGTGCTTCAACGCCAATTTTAGGAATAATAATTTTTGGCTCAGGCGGAACCTGGGCGTTGGTGTTTGGTTCAACAATCACCGGAGTGAGCACGACACTGCCCGGCGCAACATATTGCTTCACCGCCCCTACCAGTACCTGATTGTAGTTAATCAGTAAAAACGCTGCACCAACACTGAAGGCAGCGAGCAGTGGCTTGAAGTGGCTGCTCGCTTGTATTTTTTTAGCACGTTCACTGACGGTAGTTCGTACTTTTTGGCGAAGCTCGTGCGCAATTTTGTGCTGTTCTGAAAGAGGTGGATTTTCAGATGCGCTCTGTTGCGCGGCGGATTGAATGCTTGCCTCGGCATTTGATTCTATCTGCTGCTTCTGTTGCTGCCACCATCCTGCGTAGTAGCGGTAAAAATACTGATGGTAATACTGCTGCCAGGCGGTATGATAATGCTGCACGTCAAATGGCTGTTGCCGCATAGTATGGTGTGCGGGTTGCTCTTGAGGCGTCTGTGCGGGCTCTGGTAATTCAGCTTGTGGTTTGATCTGATTTGGCTCACCTTCTACCTCGTATACGCGCTCGAGTCGTTGTCGTGCAAAATGAGTAGCTCTTTCGTGATCCGATGTACTAGTGGGGGCGTGTCGAACTGGCCATTCGATTGGTGGCCGTGCGGGCTGTGGCCGCGAGGTACTTACTCGTCGATCACTTGGTATTAATGATGAAGTATCGCTCATAATTATGCTTATCTACAGATAATAGTGTACAATTATTACGCGTTATTAGCTAATGCAAATAACGGTATGTAGCATTTTGTGCCGCGATGGTGGAATTGGTAGACACGCTAGACTCAAAATCTGGTGTCCATTACGGACGTGC
>CAYUUV010000049.1:0-5852 GCA_964448015.1 uncultured Candidatus Saccharibacteria bacterium | reverse complement strand
CCACCATGAATAATTGTAAATTCCAAAAAAGGTGGCACGGAAGATGAAAGCGCAGGGTAAAGTAATTGTAGTAACTGGGGCGGGTAGTGGCATTGGCGAGGCACTGGTTGGTGTTTTGCTGGAAAAAGGGGCGATGGTTGCGGCAGTTGATCTCCGACAGGAGTCTCTCAAAGCCTTACAGAAAAAATTTAGTTCCCAGGGCGACAATCTTTCAGTGCATACCTGTGATATTGCCGACCAAAAATCAGTACACAAATTGCCCGACGCAGTTGTTGCAGCGCATGGAACGGTGGATGCCATTATCAATAACGCGGGTATTATCCAGCCATTTGTTAAAATAGATCAGCTTGAAGAAGCCATGATAGAAAAGGTCATGCAGGTTAATTGGCGGGGGCCGCTTGCAATGGTACGAGCATTTCTTCCGATGTTGAAGCAGAGAGCCGAGGCGCACATTGTGAATATATCCAGCATGGGCGGGTTCCTGCCGGTACCGGGGCAAACTATATATGGTGCCAGTAAGGCGGCAGTTAAGTTATTTACTGAAGGTCTCTATGCGGAGCTTACTGAGACGGCTGTAGGGGTAACGGTAGTGTTTCCTGGAGCGATTGCAACGAATATTACAAAAAATTCCAACGTGAAACTTCCTGATTCAGAGGCAATCCGAGCGCAGCAGGAAAAGTTTAAGCCCCTGCCGGCTCAAGAGGCGGCGCGTTGTATCGTGGCGGGTATGGAACGAAACAAGTTTCAGGTGTATGTCGGGAAGGATGCAAAAATGATGAACCTGCTCTACCGGTTGCATCCCCGGTTTGCAACACAAATGATTGCCAAGCAAATGAAAGCCCTGCTACCTGATTAAATAATGCGTTCAGCAGTGCTATACTAAGAGGGTAATAAAGGAGATAAAGTAGTATGGTAATATTGATGATCATCGGCGGTGTGGTAGCCCTGCTGCTCGTATTCTTGTGGGCAACATATAATAGCCTGGTTAAAACGAACGTGCGGGTTGAAGAGGCTTGGAGCGATATCACTGTTCAGCTCAAGCGTCGAATGGATTTAATTCCAAATCTTGTTGAAACCGTAAAGGGTTATGCCAAGCATGAAGCACAGACACTTGAAAAAGTAGTCGAACAGCGCGGGAATGCCATTGGCGGATCAGTGAAAGAAACGGCCGAGACTGAAAATATGCTCTCAGGTGCGCTCAAGAGCCTATTTGCGGTTGCAGAAAGCTACCCTGACCTCAAGGCAAATCAGAATTTCTTACAGCTACAAGACGAGCTCGTTGACACTGAAGATAAAATTCAGGCATCACGTCGTTTTTACAATGGTGCAGTGCGTGAGCTTAATACCAAAGTTCAGGTATTTCCAACAAATATTTTTGCTGGCATGCTGGGCTTTAAAAAACGTGAGTTCTTTGAAGTTGCAGATCGGGCCGCTGCTGAAAAACCAGTTGATGTAAAGTTCTAAAGTAAGTAGTTTGTTCAGATACGATGTATAGTCAAATCGCCGCCAACAAAAGAAAGACGTTTTACATTATGTCTTTATTTGTACTGCTGATAGGTGGTATTGGTTACGCGTATAGTCTATACGCAGGTGATACAAGCAGCGTAGTAATTATTTTTGGATTTGCAATCATCTACACGCTTGTGAGTTATTTTGCATCGTCAAAAGTTGCACTTGCACTGAACGGTGCGCACGAGATAACAAAAAAAGACAGCCCCCGATTATATCGAACTGTCGAAAACCTGAGTATTACAACTGGGCTACCGATGCCAAAAGTGTACGTTATTGACGACCCTGCGCCCAATGCTTTTGCAACAGGTCGAAATCCAGGCAACGCACATGTTGCAGCAACAACGGGTCTCCTTGATCTTATGGAAGACAGTGAGCTCGAGGGTGTTATGGCACACGAGATGGGTCATGTGCAAAATTACGATATTCGAGTTATGATGGTCGTTTTCGCCTGCGTTTCAGTAATCGGACTTATCAGTGATTTTATGCTGAGAATGATGTGGTTTGGCGGGGGAGACGACGAAGAGGGTGGCGGACCCTTAGCACTGGTTGTAATGCTTGCGATGGCAATACTGGCCCCCCTGATTGCAACGTTGGTGCAGCTCGCGGTGTCGCGCCAGCGAGAGTTTCTGGCCGACGCCACCGGTGCGCTCACAACAAGATATCCCGATGGCCTTGCCTCGGCACTCCTTAAGCTAGAAAAAAGCGGTACTGCTTTGAGGCGACAAAATAGTTCAACGGCCCACTTCTTCTTTGCAAATCCTTTGAAAAAGCAAAGCTTTGCAAAGTTATTCTCAACACACCCACCAATTCCAGAACGGATCGCAAAACTACAAGAAATGGGCAAAGGTTTATAGACAATGGCAGCTCAGAAAAAAACCAAGAAGAAGGTTATCCCCGAAGAAACATTCCTGCGTGTTGTAGTTGCAGATATTAAACGATATAGTAAAAAATTACAAAATTTCTTGAAGGCAGCACCAGCTAAGGCCACCCAATACATACAAGAATTACCTAAACGGGTGCGCGCTATACCGCTATGGTTTCGTGCTCAGCCAGCTAAGTTTCGTCGCTGGTTGAAACAAGATCGTAAGAAGAAGAAATACCGTTCATTTCGTTTACAGAAGAAGATTAAACCCGAGCCACGCTATATACCAAGTGTGCGCGAACTCTTCCGGCAGTCACTCGTTTTTTTATGGAAGAATAAAAAACTCTTCTTGGGCATAATGCTACTATATACGCTTCTGTATGTTGCGCTAGTGCGGACACCCTTTATGACCGATGCCAAAACAATTATCACCACAGTACGGGCTGTGCTTGGTGAAGAAAGCTCTACAACCTTGAAAGGCAATCTCGCCACACTTGGTGCCGTGCTGAGTACTAGTAGTACAGGAGAAAATGCGATTGTCGTCAGTTTAGCAACGCTGCTTATGAGCCTGGTCTATATCTGGGCCATCCGTCAGAGAGTGAATGGTCAGGTGATTCGCGTCCGTGATGCCTACTTTCAGTCGATGACGCCGCTCCTTAGTTTTGTGCTTGTACTGTTGGTTATATCTGTACAGCTTATACCGCTCGGTATGGCCAGCTTTGTGTACACAACAGCTCGTGGCAACAACTTATTTACCTCTGGCCTTGAAGATCTTACCTTCTTTATTATTACGCTTCTGCTGGGGTTGTTATCACTATACTGGATCACCAGTTCGGTAATTGCCCTGTATGCTGCGTCTTTGCCGGGTATATATCCTTTGCAGGCGTTGAATATAGCTAAAAAACTTACCAAGTTCCAACGCTTCACGGTCTTTAAAAGAATCATGGCCTTACCAGTTACTCTCGGGGTTGCATATATAGCCGTATTGTTGCTGATCATACGGTTTGCTCCGTACTTTATTTTGTATGTTACCGAAGGATATCAAATCGTCATTCTACCACTGGTGCATGCATATTTATATAAACTATATCGATCATTGATATGAGTCGTACCATGAAACGTCTTATAGAAGTTAAACATTTATTAAATCAGTACAGTCACGAGTATTACACACTTGAAGCACCGACTGTTGATGATGCCGTCTATGATAGTCTAATGCAAGAACTCAAAGGTTTAGAGCACGCGCATCCAGAGCTCATTACACCCGATAGTCCTACGCAACGAGTTGGCAATGAGCTACTTGGCGGTTTCCAAAAAGTGCGCCATAGCCAGCGCATGCTCAGTCTCAACGATGTTTTTAGCAAAGAAGATGTCGAGGCGTGGGTAAAGCGCATGGAAAAATTATTACCGCCTGGTGTAACCCATGAGTATTTTGTAGATATTAAAATGGACGGTCTGGCCTGCTCGCTCATCTACCAAGACGGCTTGTTGGTGCAGGGCGTAACACGGGGTGATAGTTTTGTGGGCGAAGATGTAACGGCCAATATTCGAACAATTAAAAATATTCCACTGCGACTTCATACACAAAAGGGTTTTGAAAACTTTTTGCGCGGTAGAACCGAAGTGCGTGGTGAAATTGTGATGTTGAAAAAAGAGTTCAATACCCTGAATAAAAAACGTCTCAGTGAAGGCTTACCGGAATTTGCGAACCCCAGAAACCTTGCTGCTGGCACAATTCGCCAACTTGACCCAAGTCTTGTGGCTCAGCGACCACTTTCGTTTAATGCCTACGACGTGCTACGAGACGATGCTAACGAGGTTCCAACCAACGCCTTTGCCTACGAAGCGGCTTCAGCGCTGGGGATTACACGTAACAAGCAGGCCGCAGTGTACACCAACCTGGTTGATGTTATGTGGTTTGTTGATCATGTTGAATCTATTCGTGATGAGCTACCCTACAACATAGACGGACTTGTGATTAAAGTAAATGACCGTGCACAATTTGCGCAACTTGGCATTGTTGGCAAGCAGCCACGGGCAGCGGTCGCCTATAAGTATGCGGCAGAACAAGCTACAACAGTTGTGAAAGATATTGTTATTAGCATTGGCAGAACCGGTGCCGCGACGCCTGTTGCGGTGTTTGACCCCGTAGTTGTTGCCGGAACAACCGTTCAACACGCTAGTTTGCATAATGCTGATGAAATTGCTCGAAAAGATGTCCGGGTAGGCGACACGGTTGTAATCTTCAAAGCCGGTGATATTATTCCGCAAGTTGAATCAGTGATTACCGAGTTACGGCCGAAAACCGCTAAAAAAGTAGACTACGAAGCAGAGTTAAAGCGACAGTACCCAGAGTTAGAATTTATACGTCCGGAAGGCGAGGCGGTCTACCGAGTCAAGGGTCTGACTGGTCCAATCATTCTCAAGCGGGCGTTGCGGCACTATGCCAGTAAAGGTGCGCTTGATATTGATACGCTGGGTGAAAAGAACGTCGAAGCTCTGGTGGATTCAGGACTCGTAAAAGATAGTGCTGATATTTATCAACTCACCAAAAAGCAGGTTCTCGAACTTGAACGTTTTGCTGAAATTTCAGCGCAGAATCTCATCAACGCTATCGCTGCCGCCAAAACTCCACCACTAGAACGCTTTATTTTTGGGCTTGGTATACGGCATGTTGGCCAGCAAACTGCAATTGACCTTGCTGAACATTTTGGCGCTATTGATGCGCTCGCCAAGGCTACGATAGATGAACTGAAAAACATTGAAGGCGTTGGTGAAGTGGTGGCTGAAAGTATTGCCGCATGGTTTGCCGATGAAGATAATATTAATCTACTCAAAAAATTCACACGTTTGGGCGTCGCGCCACAGTTCACGAGTAAGGTAAAAGGAAGGCTGGCCGGCACAAGCTTTGTGATTACTGGTACGCTTCAATCAATGTCGCGTGACATCGCCGCTGAAAGAATCCGTGCTCTTGGCGGCGTCTTTCAAACCTCTGTCGCCAAAGATACAACCTATCTTGTCGCGGGTGGCAAAGTAGGCGCCAGTAAACTCAAAAAGGCCGAAAGCTACGGTACAAAAATTATCAATGAGTTACAACTCCAGCAAATTTTAGAAGAATAAAAAAACCTATTATACAAGGACACTCCTTGTTGCAAGGAGTGTCCTTGAAACAACGGAAGGACAACATGAAGCAGACAACATTTATTACGGGGAATCAGCATAAAGCTGAGTATTTAGAGAGATTACTCGGGCTTGAGATTGCATATCAAAAAGTGGAGCTTGATGAAATTCAGTCAACAAGTCTTGACGAAATTGTGACGCATAAAGTGAAGCAGGCGTATGACATTTTGCAAAAACCAGTTTTAGTAGAAGATGTGAGTCTTGAATTTTCGGCACTCAAAGGGCTGCCTGGGCCATTCATCAAATTCTTTGTAGAACAAACAGGTCTCGAGGCAACGTGCCACCTTCTTGATAGTTT
>CAYUUV010000048.1:0-6082 GCA_964448015.1 uncultured Candidatus Saccharibacteria bacterium | reverse complement strand
AGAGGTAACTGACGTTTTTTTAGCCCAATTTGAGCAATCATCACTCTTGGCTGGGATGGAGGGATTCGAACCCCCGAATGCCAGGACCAAAACCTGGTGCCTTACCACTTGGCCACATCCCACCCAAGAAAGATCATCGCAATTATATCAAATTATTAATCAGGTCTCTGCCTCTTTCGGTCTTTAAAACTTTTCTCGTTTTAGAGCCTCAGAACGATCGTAATTATATCTGTTTTAGGAAGAAATTTCAATTAGAGTTATACTGGTGTGATATGAAACAAACGGTTGTTGAGGCAAAAATTGAAAAAATTGTATATGGCGGGCAGGGGCTTGCCACGCTTAAAGATGGCAAAAAGGTATTTGTTTGGGGTGCACTGCGAGGTGAAGTAGCTCGTGTGAGACTGACAAAATCAAAAAAGAACTGGGCTGAGGGTATAGCAGAAGAGATTATTCAAAAATCAGAAAAACGCATCGACGCCGAAGATTCTGAAAGCTACCTGAGCACCTCTCCGTGGCAAATACTGAACTATACATATGAAAATACGCTTAAGCAAGAACTTATTATCGATCAGTTTGCACAGCACAACGTCGCCTTACAGCTTGATGATTTTACCGCGCCGCAAGAACCGTACCATTACCGCAACAAAGTTGAATTTAGCTTTTGGTGGGAAAAACTACCTGTCAATTCGACCGTTCTCCACAGCAAGACCGTGCAGGGTGAAAGCGATCTATCAGATCTTTCAACACCGTCAGAAGACTCCACTCCTGGTGACCAGGGGCAATTAGACTTAGCGTTCTTCAAGCGTGGCACCCATACCAAACAGCCGGTGGAAGGTACCAGTTTGGCGCACCCCAGTATCAACACTGCGGCACTCAAAATTCGTGACTATTTGCGGGCACAAAACGTAGCAGCACGAGACCTGAAAACCTTACTCATCCGCTGCAACCAACAGGGTGATGTTGTTGCCGAACTCTATGTGAAGGAAGCGAGTTTTGCGCTCACACCAAGCCATGAAGAGTTTGGCGTAGCAGGTTTTGGCATCTTCTTTTCCAACCCCAAAAGTCCCGCATCAGTTAAAACCAAGAAGCTCCACACGTCTGGCCAGGGTCAACTAACCGATGCAATTTTAGGTAAATCGTATACCTACGCGGTAGACGGCTTCTTCCAAGTTACGATTCCTTTATACGAAGCAGCTCTAAAAGCCATGCAAGCACACATTGATCCACACGCACCGCTGGTAGATATGTATAGCGGCGTCGGCAGTATCGGGCTCAGTCTCGCGAAGAAAGACCAACCACTAAAGTTAATCGAAATAGATGAACGCTGCGTATTTGAAGCTAAGCACAACGCCCAATCCATCAAGCCAGATACAGAGGTGCTATTCGCGAGCAGCGAAGCGGCAATTGAACATATTTCTGGCAATGAAACGGTTGTTGTAGATCCGCCGCGCGCTGGATTACATCAAAATGTTATTAATCGATTCATCGAGGTAAAACCTAAAACGATTATATATCTCAGCTGCAACCCTGCCACGCAGGCACGAGACGTTGCCTTACTGCAAGACGCGTACCAGATAACACATGCTCACGGCTTTAACTTCTTTCCGCGCACCCCGCACATCGAAAATCTTGTGGTACTAACCGCTCAATAGCACACCAAACGTGTGATTTAATTCACAGTCACATCACAAATTTCATACTACAATCGTACTATGGCACGACCTAATCGAGTACTAGAAGTGGAGCCAACGTGGCGGCAAGACGCCCTTTGCCATGGTATGGGCTCTGATCTATTCTACCCAGTTGGCACAACTGGTGCCGCTGTCGAACAAATAGCAGCGGCAAAATCAATCTGTCAAAACTGTATTGCCAAGCTCGCGTGTCTAGACTTTGCTATGCAAAATGATGAACAGTACGGCATATGGGGCGAAACCACCCAGCAAGAACGCCATCAGCTCCGCAAGCATCGAAGAGAGGCCAACAGCGCATGACCCTCAGGCAGCCACAGCCTCTTCTTTCAGGTCAAGTCTGATCTGCGCTAAATACAAAGCCTTACCACCTAGCGAAGAAGTTGACCGCTGAAAGTCAGGAATAACTTCAAAATCTCGGGCAAGCTTCTGACAGTACTGCAGCTGTTCTTGAAATTCATCCACCACTGCAAGATTCCGGTTTGGATCCCGCGCTTGACTGCGAACATCGGTGGTTTCAAGTGACTCATACAGGTGGTCGAGACGGGCATATAGTTGAGCAATTTGTTCAAGCACATAACTTTCCCACAAAAACTCGTGCACCACTTCTTCTTCAGGCAACCGAACATCATCAACCATACTGTGCTGCGCGCCGCTGAAGCGTGAGTTATGCCGACAGCGCGCCATTCGCACAATATTAAACGGACTATTTGCAAACGAGGCATAGAGTTCGTTCCTTGCGAACTTAGCCCGCGGAAAATACAAATGATGCTCATCAACAAAACAGCGCCCGGTAACGAGCGCTGTTGGACATTCTTCTCCGATGCAATCTAGTTGAGTCGGCGGAATTACTAAGCCTTTTTCATTGGTACGTCCATAACGAATAGCCAAAGTATCCTCCTTTTTGTTTATGTTTTTAGTATGCCAACTTGTATTTATAAAATCAACATGCAATCACCAAAAGAATAGAACCGATATTTTTCAGCAATCGCATGATCATAGATTCGCTGCATTTCGCTTTCATCACCAACAAACGCCTCAACCAAAAGCAACAGGGAAGTACCCGGTAAATGAAAATTGGTGATGAGCGAATTAACCCGTTGAAATGTGTAGCCCGGCCGAATAAGGATGTCGGTGCTACCTTTCAAGGACGGATCGTGTTGCAAGGTCGTACCTTGAAAGACGGATTCCAACGTGCGAACCGAAGTTGTACCAACCGCAGTAACGTGATCTGCTTTTGCAATCTTCCCGACTGTTTTGGCATCAATCTCATACCATTCCTCATGAAGTTTCCCGGTTGCAAGTTGTTCATCTGTCAGTGGTGAAAATGTACCAAGCCCAACATGCAGAGTAATTTCAGCCCAGCCACGTTCTTTCCGCACCCGCTGTTTCAGCTCATCAGTAAAATGGAGTCCCGCCGTCGGCGCCGCCTTAGAACCAGCGGTTTTGGCGTAAATAGTTTGATATTGCTCAGCCAGTTCGTCATTTTGGGCAATATAAGGCGGCAGAGGAACATGCTGCGCCGCGAGTAAATCCGGGTGGCTGAGTGGTTCAGAAAAAACAATAGTACGAATACCATCCGCATCTACCGCCGTTACCTCAGCCGAAATCGCCTCGGTTACTTGAATCGTTTTACCAAGTTTAAAAACTTTACCTGGTCGCACCAACGCCCGCACGGTTGTATTATTCACGCTTTCCAGCGCAAAAATTTCACGCCTCCCTTGGTTAAAAAGATACCGGCAGCGATCAACCTTAGAATTATTCACCACTACTGTTGTATTGTATGGCAGATATACAAGCAAATTATAAAAATAATCATCCGTGATTATTTGAGTGGCGCGGTCATACACCAACAACCGCGCATGATCCCGCGGACTAGCCGGTTCCTGCGCAATTAGCTCATTAGGTAGTTCAAAATCTATCACCGAAACAGTATAGCATAAACATACTTGACATTTTATTTAGCTTGTGCTATAATGGTATATTATGTCAAATCATAACATATCACTATGGACAAATGCCTATCAGATGCCGAAAGGTTCTGGCGTTATTTCGCGTGCATATAATGCCACAGCCCTTACTCACCTCGGCTTGTCCGTAGATATGTAACTCTTCTTCGTAAAATACTTTAGAAAATTAGAAAACAAATCGGAACGAGCCTCCAAACTGAGGTTTCTTAAAATTAAAACCCGTTTAGTGTCATTCTCAACTCTACTCAAGAATCTAGATCTACTGGATTCCCGATCCCCGAAAAAGACTTCTCGGGGCACCGCAAGTCAGGAATGACAAACCTGTTAAATAGAAACACCATTTTTGGATGCTTATTTCGCTTTGACATTTCGTTAAAGCGTGTACCTTCATTTCCTAAAACAGAAAGGTTAGTTATGACCCAAGCACAGTATCGGCGTAATTTGCGCCTGATCAACTGGCTAGCTGCATTCAGCAACGCCAGCTTCTTTGTACCGTTCGCGGTACCGTTCTGGCTGGATGCCGGCCTGAATCAGCAGAAGATCTACCTCTTGCAGGGAGTCTTCACGCTGGTGATGATTGGTCTGGAAATTCCTACGGGAATCTTTTCGGACCGCGTCGGCCGGCGCATCAGCCTGATCGCCGCAGGCTTGCTGGCAGCTACCGGCTTTGGCGTGTACGCGCTCAGCAGTGGCTTCTGGCAGTTTGCGGCAGCAGAGATTCTGCTTGCCATCGGGCTCAGCCTCAATTCTGGAACCATTCAGAGCATGCGACACGAGTCAACCGTAGCCTCTGGCAACGGCCATCATGGTCGCAAGACGGCCGGAAACGCGCACGCTGCAGCACTGCTCGCAGCCGCCGGAGCCGCCGCCATGAGCGGTCTTGTGTTCAAGTATTGGGGCTTTCGGGCCACGATGCTACTCGACGGCTTTACCTATCTGGTGGCTACCAGTTGCGCATGGCGCATGGCCGAACCGCCCCACACACGGACACACGAACGTGTGAAGATGAAAGTGGTTTGGCCGGTCATCAGCAGCATTGCCGGGTTGATTGGACTGTTCGCCCTCCTTCGAGAGGCAACGCACATTCCCGTCTTCCTCAACGCCAGGCTGCTAGAGCTGGCCGGTATCAACATGGGCTGGTTCGGGGTGATCTTCGGGTCACTCAGCCTGATCAGCGCATTAGTTGCGCAACATGGCCACAAACTGGAAGCCAGACTTGGCGATCGCAAGACCGCCATACTGCTCATTTCCCTCGGGATCACGAGCTATCTGGCAACCAGTCAGCTGCCTGCGACCATTGCGCCGCTTAGTATTGTCGGCTTCAGTGTGATGTTTGCACTGACTAAGCCATTTATGGACCACGCTCTCAACAGCCGAATCCATGATGACCATATTCGCGCTACAGTCAATTCCTGCGCCACGCTCGTGGCCCGGGTGTTGTACCTTGTAGCCGGACCACTGGTTGGCGGGGTCGTCGACGCTCATGGGGTCCAGTCGGGATACCTCGTAACTGGTGTAGTGTTTGGCGCACTGGCCGTGAGTATGTTATGGAAGTCATTCAGTCAACTGAAAGGGAAGTGAAGAAGCAGTTCGGAGTGGAGTGGTGTATGCGCGGAGAGAAAACCGCGCACCCACTCCCTTCGAATCTGTAGTTTGACATTACTATGTGCTTGTGCTATAATGAAAACATGGATTATATTCATACTTCATTGATGAACAGCTCAAATGCACAGCCCGGCTATGCAGGCGTTGCCATGGGCGTGAACGGCGCACAACAATCGGCTCATTCTTTGAAGATGAATATACAATAATACAACTTTCGAATCACAGAATGAGCCTCCCGATGGAGGCTTTTTTCGTAAAACAATAAAAGATATCACCAATCAGGAGGCTCACTCGGTCATTCGACCGTGAGATGAAAGGTGAAAACCTACATCAATACACATAACGTCCGACTAAAAGGAGAAAAACAATGGCTTTCGGACCCACCATGTGCTTTTCGGTAGGCAAGCTGGAAATTAGGCTTGCGCCGCTGAAGCATCGAGACATGCAACTGTTCATTCGAAACGGTGGCATGCAGAACTTCGAGGTTACCAAGTACCTCGGAAGGGCAACCGCTCCCGTGCTTGAAGATGAGCACGAGTGGTTTGAAAAGACGCGCGGTGATAAAAACTCGCGCGTCTGGGGGATATACGTTGTTGAAGGCAAGAGCAGTACGCTCATCGGCAACACCAGCCTCAATAGTATCAATCGAGAGATGATGAGCCACGCCACCAGCGGGTTTATGATCTTTCGGCCTGAATACTGGGGTAAGGGAATCGCCAGTGCCTGCCACAAGGCGCGTACCTGGTACGCCTGCACCCAGCTTGGCTTGGTGCAACTCCGTTCAGGAGTGTACGAACCCAATACGGCCAGCCAGAAGGC
>CAYUUV010000047.1:0-6273 GCA_964448015.1 uncultured Candidatus Saccharibacteria bacterium | reverse complement strand
TTTCGTCGCCCACTAGCATTTTTCAGGTTCAACTTCTACGAATAGTCACGCTAACGGGATACGTATCCATATTGTACAAAATTAGCACTCTCCATGCAAGAGTGCTAATTATATGCAACTCAAATTGAGGGTTGTGTTGCGTTTGTGCTACATTTGCTGTACAATGTAACACATGAATACTGCAACATTAAGTATCAGAACAGATAATAAGACAAAGGCGGAGATTAAGGCGTTTGCTGATTCGCTAGGACTTTCGGTTAGCACCCTCATAACGACAACTATGAAGCAAACTATCCAGGAAGGCAGCTTAACACTGAAACCTCTCAAGCCAACGCCGTATCTTGAAGAAGTTATGCGAGAAGCTGAAGCAGACTTGAAGGCAGGTCGTAATATTTCAACGATACATAATCAGGAAGAATTAGATAATTTCTTCAAAGATCTGGGGCGAAATGATCTTACAACTCAGCAGAAAATGTAAAAAGCAAGCTGAAAGACTGCCACGAGCACAACAAAAACGCCTCCATGAAGCGCTCTCGCTGTTCATGCAAGACCCTCATGATCGATCACTCTACAATCACCCGCTTACCGGACAATGGAAGGGCTGCCGCCCCATCAGTTTTGGGGGCGATTGGCGTGCTCATTATAAAGCTATTGATGCAAACACTGCCTATTTTGTAGCACTCGGCACTCATAACCAACTATACAAATAGATCTTCGGGGTTTTTAAAAATAGGAAGTCTAACCTCCTTTGAAGGAAAATTATTATATAGTTTGGCAGGTCGGGCAGATGTGGGTACCGCGGCCGGCAACGCGGGTTTTGATGATGGTGGTGCCACAGCGTTGACAGGGAGTGCCTTCTTTTCTGAAGACCCGTGCAAAAGAAATGTAGCTGCCCTTTTTACCTTCGGCGTTGACGTAATTTTTATCGGTAGAACCACCTTTTTCTATGGAAAGCTCGAGAACTGCGCGCAGTTCAGTATAGAGATTTTTGAGTTTTAATGTTGGAATGTCGATCACCTTAGTTTCAGGGTGAATTTTTGCCGCCCACAGACTTTCATCGGCATAGATATTCCCTACTCCCGCAAGCACAGTTTGATCCAATAAAACTGCCTTGATGCTTGAATTCTTCCGTTTCATCAGCTGTGAACTGAAAACTGGTAACTGAAAACTATCTTCCAGCGGCTCAGGGCCAACCTTCTTCATAAAATCAATGTTCGGCACCTCGATAGTTGGATACAGCCTGACCCAACCAAACTTCCGCTGATCGTTAAAAAAGAGTTTCGCATCTTGATCCAGATCAAATGTTACCCTGGTTGATCTATCAGGCAAATGGCCGATCAGCGAATCGGTCGGATGACCAGCACCAAACCTAACGTCGGCTACGCCGACAGAGTTATGAGGTATGAGTTTTGAGGTATGAGTGGTTGTGTGTGCGCCTTTTTCTTGACTCGTGACTCTTGACTCATGACTCTGTTCGCCAGAGCGAACGTACACGAGCTGGCCTGTCATCTTCAAATGAATCACCAACGAATACTGTGAAGACAAATCAATAATGAGTACTTTTGCACGGCGGCGGATACCAGCTACTGTTGCACCAACCAAAAATTCGGCAACATCTGCCTCGCTATTCGGAAACGATTTTGGCCAGTCAGAATAGACCGATTCAATAGTATGGCCAATAAGCAATCGTTCGAGACCCCGCTTTACTGTTTCAACTTCAGGAAGTTCTGGCATGTACTCTATATTTTAAGCTATATCAGCATATTTTGCTTGCCATATTGCATCAACAATGCCCGTGTGGGTAATGCCCAAATCAGCAGCAGGAGTCTCCTGGCGACGCATACGATTTTTATGTCGGCGCTCCTTCACAACCCCAAAACCACCCACAACCACTTGGTGAATATACTCTTCGTCACAAAGTCCCGCCTCTTTAAATGCTTCTTCCGCTCCCCTGCTTCCCCGCCGCAGTTGTTCGCCAAGGCTCATTTGTGAATCTATGCCCACAGGCTCTATACCTTCGGGACCCAAATTAAAGCGCATGATCTTCCTTCCGTTTTTATTTTAAAGTTTATATATCTCACCTTCCATTGAAACGCCGTGAGACATAAGCGTCAACCGTTTGTTGTAAAAAACAAACGATTTACAGGGTTAGCAATGCGCCTAATTCATTTTTTATCTGCGCGACATTCTTGTACTGAATTACCTGGATACCCAACTGGGCGGCCGCAGCACAGTTGGGTTCTCTGTCGTCAATAAAAATCACCTCTTCCGGCTGATGGCCGCTTTTTGCTAAGTGTACTTCGTAAATGCGAGCATCGGGCTTACTGGCACCGACTTGATACGACAATGTGATATTTTCAAATTCCTTCAGGTACTCAGCAGGTAAAAAATCGCTCAGCTCGCTGCCAACGTTAGAAATAATACCCAGGCTATAGCCGTGTTCTTTGAGTGTTTTAATATACGCAAACAGCGGTTTATTCGGATGATGATTGACAGTAATAGTGGCGTGAGCCTGTTCTTTCGTGGCGCCGGAAAGTTCAGTCACACGCTGTAAAAATTCATGGTAGTCCATCAGTCCTTGATCAATTTGGCGATTGCAGTAGCGCAATTCTTCTTCATTTTTTGCAGTCGCAAATTGATGCATAAAGGCTAGCCAGCCGTCTTCGGTCAGAACGCCAAAACAGTCAAAAATAATTTCTTTTACCATAACTTCCAGTGTAGCAGTTAATGGTGATGAAGAATATGCGCGTGTTTATGATGCGTTGATTTGTGATGTTCAACCACATAGACGCCCAGTAGTATCAGAATGCCGCCGACCACCATTTCAAGAGAAAGCTGTTCATGCAAAACGAATACCGGCAAAATCACTGCCAGGCATGCCTCGAGATACGAAAGACCAGCGCTAGCAACTGATCCGATTCGTTCGTAACTGACCACATTCAACATACGCGCAAGAAGCGCAACGCCCAACGCAGAATAGACAATACCGAACCATACACTCGGCTCTATTGCCGGTAAAGTGCCCGACGATACCAGTGGCAACAGGCTGCCCGAAAATAAAAACACTACCCACGATGAAACGCCCATCGTCGCCATAATGGGCGCACCTTGGTCATGGGCTTTTTTCGCCAGAATAATCGCCAACGGAAAGGTCAGTGACCGTACCGCAACCAAAACAGTTGCCAAAGGATAAAAGACAAAATGCGACCCCTGATGCAACACCACCGGTAAGGCGATAATGGTGAACGCGCCGGCCGCCGCTAAGGTAATCCCGGCAAACGAACGTTTATTAAACGATTCTTTATTAAATTTCACAGAATAAAAAATGAAGACTATTGGTGCAGCCAGCGTCAGAATTGCCACATAGCTTGCCTGGCTTTTTTGAATTGCCCAGGCGTGCGTGGTAACCGCAATTGCCATAAAGACGCCAACCAACAACGAGTACTGCCAGGCTTTTTTTGTGAAGGACCGGCGCTTCATAATAATGTATGGCGTCACCAGTACCGCAATCAGACCAAATCGCACTGCATTAAAAACAACCGGGTGGATGTGATTAACAACGTGGCGTATGGCAATATTATTCGGCGCCGCCACCAAAACAGCAAGCACGCCAATCAAAAGCCAGAGCTGATAGTTTTTATTTTGTGACATTACAATTGATTATACACGAGTTCCAGTGCTACCAAACTTCTTGTCGCCACGATCCGATGTGGCCAGTTCATCTACCTGCTCTAACGTCACGTTTTCATAACGCGCTATCACTATCTGCGCAATGCGCATGCCAGATTCAATCACAAATGGTTCTTCGCCCCAGTTAATTACAATGGCATTTAATTCACCGCGGTAATCGCTATCTATAGTTCCAATTCCATTGACCATACCAATCCCGTGTTTTGCCGCCAACCCACTACGGGCCCGCAGTTGCACTTCGTAGCCTTCGGGAATTTCCAGCGCAATGCCAATCGGAACAATCGCCCGTTTCCCCGGCTCAAGTACTATCGGCTCGTCAATACAGGCTGAAAGATCCATGCCCGCCGCCCCGCTTGTTTGATATCGTGGCACGATCGCCCCATCTCGTATAACTTTGATCTTCATTTTCATATTTGGTATACATCCTTTCTATGCTGCACGTGCAACACAACAATTTCGCTTCCCTGCACATCAAATAGTACACGATAATTACCGATCCTGAATCGATACTGGGCATCGGCTGGTTTTGTCAGTGCTTTTGCAAACTGTAGTGGATTTGTTTGGGCGATGAAAAAATCCAGCTTGGTTTTGAGTCGTTTTTTAATATGCGGCGGTAATTTTTGTATATCTTTTACCGCCTGCTTTTTGTACCGTAGCTGATACTGCATTTATAAATCCCCGAAGACATCCTCGTGACTAAAAAGCTCTTTACTCTGCCGCGCTTTTTGAATCACGGTGAGATATTCAGGGTTATGCGCGGCCAGCAAATCTTCAAACGTATCCAGATCAAGAATTGCTTTTTCTGGCTTACCGCGTCGTGTCACCACCAGCACAGTGTCACCGGAAACACCATCGAGCGCCTCCGCCATGTTATCCCGTAGATCAGTTGTAGTGATTGTTTGCGTACCCATAATGAAATCCTCATTTACATTTTAATTGTACATTTCAACCGTACGTTATGTCAACATTCACAACTCTGGAAACGAACTCAAGGTGCTTCATAGCCTACAAATCGCCCCAGGTTTTACCAATTTTTACATCTACTTTCAGCTTGACTGGCAGTTTTGGATAAATAGTTTCCATGGTTTCATCCATCATACGAGCAACCGCTTCGGCCTGATCAGCAGGACATTCAACCATAATTGAATCATGAATTTGCAGCAGTTGACGCGGTGCGTCAACAGAGGCATGAGGAATGAGTTCTGAGGTATGGGCTGGGCTCTTTTTGTCTTTCTCTTGCCTCGTGACTCTTGTCTCGTGACTCTGCAGAGAATGTTCATCGAACTTTCTCTGCAACTGTATCATTGCCATCTTCATTAAATCAGCCTCGGTGCCTTGAATTGGCATGTTCATAGCCGCTCGCTCAGCAGCCGAGCGGACAATAAAGTTACTCGAGGTAATATCGGGCATTGGCCGACGGCGACCAAATATTGTTTCAACGTAACCCTGTTTTTTAGCCAACTCAATTAATCCCTTCGTATAATCGAATAACGGCTTTCTCAGTTCTTTATACCGATCAAGAAACGCCTTGGCTTCAATGAGATTCATGCCCGTTGCCACGCTCAGGCCGTGCGTACTCATGCCATAGAGAATACCGAAATTGATGACCTTGGCATGCCGGCGCTGATCAGGTGTGACCTCGTGAGGTGCAATACCGTATACTTGGGCCGCAGTCTCGGTATGAATATCGGCGTCTTGATTAAACAGTTCCACCAGCTCTTTATCACCCGCCATCGCAGCCGCAAGACGCAGTTCAAACTGGCTATAATCCGCGCTAATAAGTACATTACCTTCCTCCGCAATAAATGCTTCGCGGATCTTCTTACCAATTTCGGTACGGACCGGAATATTTTGTAAGTTTGGCTCGGCAGAAGATAACCGACCAGTCTGTGCAATGGTTAAACGAAAATCGGTATGCAATCTCGATTGCTCATCGACCAATTTTGGCAAAGCATCGACATAGGTGGATTTTAGTTTTGTGTATTCGCGATACTGCGTAATTAAATTAATAATCGGATGTGTCCAACGGAGTTTATCTAGTTCGCCCGCTGCGGTTGAGTAAGCAGTTTTACCTTTTTTAATACCCGTAGTTGAAAGCTTCATATCTTCAAATAACACTTTGGAAAGCTGTGATGGAGAGCTAATATTAAATTCTTGTTCAGCATGTCCATAAATTTGTTGTTCGATATCTGAAATGATACCTTCGAACTCTTCACTCATTGCTTGTAGGTACTTGGTATTGAGCTTAATACCAGCAACCTCCATCCGCGCCAACACTGAAATAATCGGTCCGTCGATTTCTTCAGCTACTTTAATCAGTCCAGTTAACTCACTCATTCGCTCAGCCTGGAAAGCTGTTAAGCGCCGAATACCCGCAGCAACCGTGGCCGCCTTGTGCATGAACTCTTCAGGATCAATGTTATCAACATCAGTCTCAATCCCCAGATCGCGTGCCAACATGTCAGTCAGGCTGGTTTCACGCTGTAAGCTATTAATTAAAAAACCGCTAATCAGCGTATCGTGCGCAATTGATGGTAAAGCAGCCCCGTGATGCAACAGTACTTTAAAGGAATGTTTGAGATC
>CAYUUV010000046.1:0-6508 GCA_964448015.1 uncultured Candidatus Saccharibacteria bacterium | reverse complement strand
GTACCTGAAATTATACCAAAATCACCCCTGTTAGTCAATAAAGCAATTTTCAATGTGCCCGTCATTCCTGCACAGGCAGGAATCCAGTACAATTGAAGTTAGTTATGAAGAAGGGTGGCTACCTCTATATTCTTGCGAATGATCGAAATGGCACAATTTACATTGGTGTCACCTCAGACTTGGTTCGTCGCATTACTGAACACAAGCAAAAAGTAGTTGAAGGATTTACAAAAAAGTATGGTGTTTCGAAACTGGTTTGGTACGAAATTCATGATACCATTGAATCTGCGATTGAACGAGAAAAGCAAATGAAGAAATGGAAAAGGCTCTGGAAGCTTAGGGAGATTGAAGAAATGAATCCTGAATGGCGGGATCTTTCAGATGAGTTTTAAAAATTAACAAACTTCGTTCGTAGAGTGTACTGGATTCCTGCCTGCGCAGGAATGACGGGACTGAAAATTATTTTCTAGCCTTCATCAACCGGAATGTTTGTTACTTCTTCCTCGCCACTGCCAAACACTTCGTCCAGACTTGAGACGAGGACATCACGAGGTCGGGCGCCGTCGGCGGCAGAGATGATTCCCTGCTCTTCCATGGTGTCAATCAAACGAGAGGCGCGGCCATAGCCGACACGAAGACGGCGTTGCAGCAAGCTAGCAGAGGCTTTGCCGCTTTCAATCACACAGCGCACGGCATCTTCGTACATCTCGTCATCGGCCGGGCCGCTATCCATATCCATCACCAAACCACCCTTGGCGCTGATCTGTACTGGCTGCGTCACCACTTCGTCGTTATATTCCGGTGGACGCTGCATTTTAATAAAGTCCGTTACCTTCATTACCTCAGCATCATCTAAGAAGGCGGCCTGAACACGGCGTGGTTTTGGATTAGCCGCAGTCGTCATCAGCAAGTCACCTTTACCAAGCAGTTTTTCAGCACCTGCCTGATCAATAATGGTACGTGAATCGACCTGCGATGCCACGGTAAACGCGATACGCGCCGGGATATTTGCCTTAATGAGCCCTGTGATAACATCAACTGATGGACGCTGCGTGGCAAGCACCAGATGAATACCAACCGCACGAGCCTTCTGAGCAATACGCACAATCAGTGCTTCAACATCGCGGGCAGCGAGCATCATCAGATCGGCCAGCTCATCAATCACCACAACAACATACGGCATGTGATCTTCTTTATTAGCCGCATTATAGCCAGCAATGTTACGTTTGCCCTTCTCTGCGAGCAATGAGTAGCGCCGCTCCATTTCGTTCACTGCCCATTTTAAGGCCGAAATACATTTTTCAGGCTCAGTAATAACTGGCGTCAACAAATGAGGAATGTTATTATACGGCGTTAATTCAACCTGCTTGGGGTCAACCAAAATCAGCTTGAGATCTGCTGGTGAATTACGATACAGCAGGCTCGTCAATAAAGTGTTAATCATGACCGACTTACCCGAACCGGTTTGACCTGCCACCAACAGGTGTGGCATAGCATCGAGCTCCCCCATAACCGGATGCCCAGATATGTCTTTACCAATTGCAAAACCAAGCGGTGATTTGTCACCTTTCCATATCTGAGATTCTAATATACTACGCATATTGACCATTGCCGCTCGCTTATTAGGCACCTCTATACCCACCGCGCTCTTACCCGGAATCGGTGCTTCAATACGAATAGCTTCGGCACCCAAACTCAAGGCGAGATTACCATCAAGCTGCGTAATTTTGGTCAGCTTAACACCCGCTGGCGGTTTAAGGGTGTACTGCGTCACTTTAGGGCCGACGTTGGCTTCTTCCATCTCCACATTAATCTTGAAGTCTTGCATCACATCTTTAATGATCTGCGCATTGTGCTTGATGTCACCCGCGTCAGCTTTACTTTGCTTATTACTGAGGAGATCCAGCCCGGGCAGGTTCCAATTTGGATCACTGGCCATCGTTAATGCTTCTTTATTTTCGGCAGTTTTGTCTTGCGTTACACTATTGCGCAAACTGGAAAGCCGCGGTTTTGATTCTGTCTGCAATTCACCTTCTTCTTCATCTTCCACCAATACACCCTTATTTAATTTAAGGCCGGCGACTTCTTTGCCATCAAGATCACGAGCACCATCAAGCTCATCTCGCTTGAAAATACCAAAGAACGCCTTGAAGACATCTTTAATTGGGATCTTGAAAATAAAGAGTGTCGCGAACAAAATGAGAGCGAACAATACAACGCCAGCTGCCAAGTTACTTAAAAAGCCACTCAAGAATGTATGCAGTGCCGACCCCAGCATACCGCCGCCTTTACCTGCCTCAACCACAGCAGTAGATTCGTCTGGATCAACAAAAATATGAATGAAGCTGCTCAGTGATGCCATAAAAACTACTGCGCCAAAATAGACACTGAGCGCCAAACGGTTTTCTTCAGTGATAAACTTTTGAATCATCAACACAAACAATACCAACGGCAACGCAAAGGCAGCGTAGCCAAACAAACTACGCATTGCTGCCAACAAGCCCGAGGGCATCGGTCCAGCTAAGTTAAAGATTGCAAGCGTCAGTAGTACCGCCGTCAGGCCGATAATAATACTCACAACCTGCTGCCACCAACCGGCTGGCAGAATATGCTGCGCTTTTAACTGAACTTTTTCAGCTTCCTTCTTTTTTGATGATCGCTTTTTCTTTTTTGCCATTATTCTTTAATTATACCCTACAAAGAGAAACTTACGGGTAGCTTTTTCAACCCTTACCCGATCATTATACCATAAGCGTAACAAAATTACAACACCTTCGCCTCTTTTCTGGCTATAGATGCAAAAATAGACGCAAAAATATCCAAATGATGAACACTATCAGACCACATAGCAACAGTAGCGATGTGGGCTTCTCTTTTGCTCGCAAGATCAAGCCAACCACGAGTAGCACAACCCCTATTAGAAATAGTATGCCAATAATAATTGCTATCGCTACAAAAAATACATCGAGTGACTTTGAACACTCTTGATAATAGAACCCGCATACATTCATCGAAATCATTAGTAATACAAAACCGAACGCAATTGCACCGAAAGAAAGTATGAGTCCAAGCTTGAGAAATCGATTCACCGTCCAATTGCACCACACATTTTGCATAAATACAATTCCAGCGCAATAACCCACCAGCATTACCCGACGTGAATTATGAGTATGGATCCCGGACCCGCCTGTCTGATCGAGCCCCCTGTCTTTCTGACAAGAAGGCCAGGCAGAACGGGCAGGTCAAGCATGCCATGGCGACATGCCGTGGTCCGGGATGACACTGCTTCAGCAAGGCTATAAAGGGAAAGAACCTTGCTACTACTATCTGCCGGAATCAAACTGAGGTTTTGGCTTTTGGCTACTTTGGCCGTTACTGCCAATGACATTGACGACTGGTATCAAAACGGGGCTGCGACGGGTGTGTTCGTACAGGTAGTGGCCGATGTGATCTTTTAGTTCTTGCTTGAAACGGTCGAGGTCAACCCGAGTAAAGCGTTGTGCTGCGGCGCGCTTGAGTTCGGCACGCAAGCCATCCATAAGTTCGGTATTGTCACGAATGTAAATGAATCCACGCGTGATGATATCGGGACTGGTCAGCAAGCGACCTGATTTTCTATCAATTGTCAGCATTACCACCACCATACCTTCCTCAGACATGAGCAGACGATCTTTGGCAACCAGACCAGGCACAATTGCACCAGTTTGATCTACCAAGACCGCGCCAGCAGGAGCCTCGCCTGCCTCGTGCATAGTACCTTCTGCGTCAAACTCAATCATCGAACCGTTTTTGGCTAAAATAACGTTTGATTGAGCAACACCGCCTGCAACAGCCGCTTTTCCATGATACTTACGGTCAAGCATACCGCCGTGAATTGGTAGTACCCATTTTGGCTGAGTCATTTCTACCATTTCTTTCAGTTCATCTTGATTGGCATGACCAGAAACGTGCAGCGGACCGCAGCCATCGAGTTCGTGTGACGGATGACGGTATAGCGTGACACCAATTTCCGCAAGATCGTTACCAATCTGCTGGTAGCGAACTTCGTTGCCCGGAATTGGGCTGGAACTCACCACAACCGTGTCAGTCTCTTTCAGCTTAATGTGTTTGTGCTCACCAATACTCATACGTTGCAGTGCGGCATTTGGTTCGCCCTGCCCACCAGTACAGATAATCACCAGCTGGTCGTCTTTAACGTTCGGCGCCTCACGCATTGCAATCACGGTGCCTTTGGGAATTTTCAAGTTGCCGGTACGAACAGCAATTTCACTCACCGTCATCATACCGCGCCCATCAAAGGCCACTTTTCTGCCCGCCGCAGCCGCTGAATTGATAATCATCTGCACCCGGTTCATATTGGTCGAAAAGAGCGCCACAAAAATTCTACCCCTGGTTCCGGCAAAAATATCATGAAAACTTTGCTGCAATGTATGCTCTGTTTGCACCCTGCCCGGGTAGCGGGCATTGGTACTGTCGCTCATCAGCAGCAGTGCACCTTCTCTACCAAGTTCTTGCAGGCGAGAAATATCTGAGGGGTGATTATCAAGCGGTTCTGGGTCAAGGCGGAAGTCGCCCGTGTTAAAGATTCTGCCCACCGGTGTATCAATCACCAGTGTTGAGCAGTCTGGAATGGAATGCGTAATACGTACAAATTCTAAGGTAAATGCAGGAGTCACCACATTACGTTCGTGATTATCCATATCAAGCACAATCAGCTGCGGCTCGAGCTCCATGCCAGTTTCTTCATTAATACTTTCGAATTGTTTGGCCACCATTTCAGCGGCAAAATGGCTACCGCAATAAATCGGTGCCGGGTAGTCTTTATAGACATACGGCAAGGCCGCAATGTGGTCCATATGACCATGTGTAATTGCGTATGCTCGAACCTTGTTGGCAATACTCTCAACATATTGAGTGGCTGGAATGGCGTAGTTAACACCTGGTAGATCAACTGAAAGATCAAACCCGCAGTCAACAATAATGGCATCGTTGCCATATTCAAGCACCATCATATTTTTTTCACCGATACCTTCAAGACCGCCGAGGAAGGTTATTCGGAGCCGCTCTGGCTGATTCAGTGGGATGAAGTTGGCCTGATGTTCGTGGTGTTTTTCAAACACATTCCATCGGTCAACTGCTTTGTCGGCAGTCTCAAAGTTACGTCGGCCGGCTCGCATTGCTTCACCGCGATTGGTCTTCATTGGACTAATCTGTACCCGTTTACCCTGAGCAGAGTCGAAGGGCTTTCCTTGCTTGTTATTGTTTTGCCTGTCACCCGTAGCCTTGGCGTAGGATGAATATTTATTCACCTTTTCCCGTCTTTGTTCGGGTTCTTTCGGTTGCATTCTTGGTTTTACCATAATTTAAAACTCCTTTTGTAGTTTTAATGTTTCAAGTTTCAGGTTGCAAGTATCATAGAGGTCACAAGTAGCAAGTCGCATGGTACGAAACACATGGTACTTGTTACCTGATACTTCTTTGTTACTTGATACGTGATACATGTTACTTATTTATTAATTCTCTTTAAAATAGCTGGTATTCGGCTGAAATCATCTATCAGCGTTTGACGCATGCCGCCGTTGTATAGGGCAGCGGCAGGATGGAAGAGCGGTAGGATGACCAAACTATACATCCCCTGCTGCGTTGAAGCCTCCGCTACTCGTTCGTCGTATGTTTTATACAACTCACTCCGTTGCTCGGCTTCGCCTTGCATGCGACGCATACTTTGATCACCTATCACAACCTGAATCCGCTTCGGTTCGCCGTGGATACTGCTAATCTTCTGATTTGGCAGAAAGTATTCCATGCTGTGCCGACCTAATGTCACGACTAATTTTGGTTGTATGACATCGAGTTGACGCACCAGATAGGGCCAAAAAGCTTTCTTTTCTTCCGGTAAAGGGTCCCGATTATTCGGCGGACGATACTTTACAATGTTGGTGATATAGATATCTTTTCGATCGAGGTGTATTAAGTGTAACATTTCATCTAAGAATTTACCAGCCGCCCCAACGAATGGCACCCCTTGAAGATCTTCATTCTTCCCCGGCGCCTCGCCAATAAATACAATATCCGCATCAGCATTCCCGTCAGCAAACACCAACTGTGTCGCACCCGCCTTCAGCTCCGGACAAATACCCTTCTCAACAATCTCATCCGCTATTTTTTGTAGCTCATCAGCTTTACTCATACTCACCCCTTCGAGAAATATCATCAACATCACCCTGAGTCTCCAGCATTAAGTAACCACGGAGCCAAACTTTCTCTTCAAATGTCATGTCTTTTGGATCCAGTGTTGGATCTTCGTCATACCTGCGCATCACTACCTCGGCACCAGCCTTAAATTCAAGGTACTGCCCTACAAGCTGCGGCAAAGCTTCAGCTGAATTACTCATTCTCGATCTCCGTAAGCTGTTTTTTAAATGACGTATATTGTTCTTCAAATGGAATAGCGCCATCAATTGTTATGAGATGTTCAGTTGCATCAGGGAATTCAATTTCAGAGGCA
>CAYUUV010000045.1:0-6656 GCA_964448015.1 uncultured Candidatus Saccharibacteria bacterium | reverse complement strand
TCCTTATTGGAATTATTATTGTAATCCTCGTAGCATAAGCACTCCTCAGCCTCTTGCTGCTGACTAGAATTTCAAATCCACTTTTTGAAATTCGCTTGCAGTAGAATATACGAATTCATTCTCGAGTCTTTGAAGTCTTGATCAGCACCGTTATTCTTTAATGATTACAGGTATCAATGAGCCATCGGTCAAAACCATCGTCGTAGCAATACCTAATAATGTCCTAGTGGTAACATGTGCGGTTCGCTTTCGAATGGCTTCTTTTTGGGCTGCAACACTCATCCGCATTGTGTATGGATAGAGTCGTTCGGCTTCTTCATACATTTCCCATATATCCCATGCAAAAACCTGAATTTCATTTTTATTATCGTAACTGAACCTGTCGGTATCAAATGTAGTGCCATGGTTGAAATTTAACACAGCAGCAACTTCATTATGACTACCAGTCAGTTGTGGTACGTTTTCATGGGATGAGCTTGCCTGTTCACGAAGCAGGCCAGTCAGAGTTTTTTTATAAAGAAACTCTCCTTGAGGGTCATCATTTTCTTTCGGCATATAACGCGGCTTGAGCGCATCAAGATATAACATTCGTCCTATAATTTCATTAACAACATGATGGCCTTCGTACGAATCTCCGAGGATAATTCTTGTCAGTGCTCTTATTTGTTGTTGTGGTTCTGGTAGCTGCAACTTTTCAAGTATCTTATTGATGTTATCTACAGCACCGCAGCCCGTGTTCCACCCTGTAGCATGGTCGTCAAGATGACCACCAAACCCTATACCGATTCTCGTGTATTGGTCGACTACATAACGAATATCGTCTTCAAATTTTAAATCAGCTCGTAAATTTTCAACATCTACAATTCGATGCGTCAGTGCGGCATGCGGCGTCCCCCCGGCAACTTTTGGGCCTAACGACCTAGCGTTTGAGGAATCAACAGCAGGCTTCCACCCTTTAGTTTTCCTCCCATCTATACAACGAGTAGGCGATTGCATATCGACAGCCACTATATAGTTCTTCAGATTATCAGTTTTTAAAGTTTCTCGTATGACATTCTCAAGATCAGGGCTATTTGTAAGTCTTTTCCGTAAACTAATTCCGGCTAAATTCCAAACCTTGCCATACGGATAATCAAAAACCATGTCGTCGCTACACAGATCGCGTAGTGTACTATTCAAAACAGTTATATTCATACAAATAATCCTACACAGTTATTTCATTAATTTGCGGACCATGCGCTGTTGGCTGAACCTCTAAATAGGTGGTGCTGCCATCGACTCCTCCAATAAGCGTCCTGACGGCGGCGGCTCTTAACACATGCGCCGAAAGGCGTTTATGCAGCACTTCTGGCTTCAGTCTCGCCATTAAAAGATCACCAATGGAAGCAGCTAGGCTATCATGATAGCCCTGTACTTGTAGGTTTTCTTCGCGGTGTTTTTTCTGTCGATCAAGTCCTACATAAGGATGGTGATTGACGACGTAGATGCCAGCATTGTTAGTACCATTCATCTTAACTACATTATTACTACTTGGATACATCCTATCCACAACTTCCAGTAACACCGATTCTTCATGAATGTCTTGAGCCAAAGTTGCAGCACTTTCTTGGACTGCTTTGGTGTCGTCGTCATTAAAATAGCTACCTAATTCATAGTAATGAACCCATCGATCGAAGCTCGTTTGAGTAAACTCGCTTGGACTAGCCATCTCTTCCAGAACATGAGGCAAAGAGCCTATGTATTTACAGGCGTGATGCGCACATAGACGAGCAACGTGTCTAACCGTTCCATCCTCAAGTAAGCCATCTTCAATACTGGCCCGCACATTGCGGCCACTTGCTCGCAAAGACAGTGCAGCATCTGTACCTTCACCGACAGCTCCACCAGACGTTTGTATAACCGTCCTGAGAACACCAGTAGTATCTTGGTCTCTTGGGTCTATGCAGCCAATAGCCCTCCGTTGATCCTTACCCAGATCAAAAGATCTATAGCTACGCGGATCATAAAAAAAGTCAAGACTTCTCGCTATCTCTGCTTGGGGAGTACTATCAAAAGACGTTATGACATACCTCTCTACATCTATACTTACTAAAATAATTGTGATTTATATCACAAACACAAGTAATAAACTATCATGTCTACGCAGATAATTCAAGTTTGTAATCCTAAATTAACGGTTGCGACGGCGTTTGTATTTGGCGACGTTGAGACGGACGGCGTGGCGGTCTATCATAGCCTGAGCTTTGTCGAGGCTGACTTTATCTTTAGCATTTTTATAGGCTTCTTGGGCGGCCTGTAGGGCTTTTTTAGCTGATTCTTCGCTGATGTCTTCGGCGTGGACAGCTTCGTCTGCCAAAATTCGTACCGTATTATCTAAAATCTCAATCACGCCACCGTCGGTTGCAAAGTATTCCATTTTTTCAACTGGATCACGCTCATTTTTACGTACCGCAATCAACCCTGGCACCGCAAGCGAAACCAGCGGCATATGGTGCGGGAAAATACCAATATGCCCATCAGGCGTAGGCAGCTGAATTTCGTAGACTTCTTCGTCAAATTTTATGCCGCTTAGGGTAACTATTTGAAATTTTATCATCTGAAACTCCGTTCAAGATTAGACGTTAGACAAAAGACATATGACATATGACTACCTTCCTTTTGTGGCATTTATAAGGCCATTTAATAGTTTGTGCGCAGTGATGGATTGGTTATAGAGTGTTAAAAACTCATCTTTTTTGAACAGTTCAACATCTCGGGCAGCAAAGAGCTGATTCTGCACCTCAGTCAGCGAACCGCGAGCCATAGTATAAAAGTGTACTCGATCAGCGCTATGAGAGCTCCGACCAAAACCTTCTGCAATATTTGAACTCACCGACAAGGCAGCCCTTCTAATTTGACTTGTCAGCCCAAACAGCTCGTCTTTTGGAAAAGCCTTGGTCGCTTTGTAGATCGCAACATACAACGCATGCGCAGCCCGCCAAGCCTCAAGATCGGTAAAACCCTGAATTTTTCCCGTCTTTTGTCTAACGTCTTTTGTCATATGTCCTACGTCTTCAATTACTTCTTCTTGCCAAGCTGCTTAATGTCACCGATCATGTAGAAATCTGACTCTGGTCGATCATCATGTTTGCCATCGAGAATTTCTCGGAAACCTTTGATTGTTTCTGAAAGTGGGACGTAGGTACCAGGGATGCCTGAGAAGACTTCGGCAACGTGGAATGGTTGCGTTAAGAAGCGCTGGATACGGCGGGCGCGGTTGACGATTTTCTTATCTTCATCGGAAAGTTCTTCCATACCTAAGATTGCAATGATATCCTGCAAGTCTTTGTAGCGCTGCAGAATTTGCTGGACGCCGCGGGCAACTTCGTAGTGTTCTTTGCCGACCACTTCTGGGTCAAGAATTGTTGAATTTGAATCGAGTGGATCCACCGCAGGGTAGAGCCCAAGTTCAGTCAAGGCACGGTTGAGCACGATGGTTGAATCAAGGTGGGCAAAGGTTGTTGCAGGGGCTGGATCGGTCAAGTCATCTGCTGGCACGTAGACGGCTTGCACAGAGGTGATTGAGCCTTTTTTGGTTGAGGTGATGCGTTCCTGCATTTCACCCATTTCCTGTGCCAAGTTTGGCTGGTAACCCACGGCACTTGGTAGGCGGCCGAGCAGGGCAGATACTTCCGCGCCCGCCTGCGTAAAGCGGAAAATATTATCGACAAAGAACAGAACATCTTTCCCTTGGTCGCGGAAACCTTCGGCCATCGTCAGACCAGAAAGCGCCACACGCAGACGTGCTCCTGGCGGTTCATTCATCTGGCCGAACACCAGGCTAGTTTTATCAAGCACACCTGATTCTTCCATTTCGTAGTACAGATCGTTGCCTTCACGAGTACGCTCACCAACACCAGCAAACACCGAGTTTCCAGAGTGGAACTTGGCAATATTACCAATCAACTCGGTGATCAGCACGGTTTTGCCGACGCCAGCACCACCAAACAAACCAACCTTACCACCCTTGGTCATTGGTGCAATCAGGTCGATAACTTTAATACCGGTTTCCAGAATTTCTACCTTGCCAGATTGTTCTTCAAGCGCTGGCGGACGGCGGTGAATTGGAGCTCGTTCAGTAAAGGTTCCTTTTTTGCCATCAATCGGCTCGCCAATCACACTAAACATGCGCCCCTGGGTTGCATTACCAATGGGCACAGAAATTGGTGAACCAACATCTTTCACTTCATCACCGCGCTTCAAACCATCGGTAGAAGCTAGTGAAATCGCCCGCACACTTGCTTCATCAAGATGTTGCGCCACTTCAAGCAGCACTTTTTTCCCATTGAGTTCTACCTCCAGCGCATTATAAATTGCCGGAAGCGAACCTTTTTCAAACTCCACATCAACCACCACACCGACAACCTGCGTGATGCGGCCAATTCCCGTCTTAATTTTTTCCTTTGTTGCTGTGCTCATATGATATCTCCTTTATTCGTAGTATGTAGTAAGTAGAAAGTAGTAAGGAACCGAAACCGCATACTACGCACTACTTTATACTTGCTACTGTTATTTTCTGTCATTTATTCTCCTTTACTCATCATATTTAATACATTCCATCCGGCGGCGTTTCTCTCATAAACTGCTGCGCCATGTAAAAAGCTCTCATTCCTGCGGCCAATAGCTCATCCGATAAGAACTGCTGTCTTTCCTCAGAAAATATTTCAGCTACATGGGCTGGATCAGCATCGTAAAAGTCCGCGGCCACCATCGCTAGACTAAAGTCCTTCTTTAAGTTGGCATCAACTCCACCAAGGGGTTCAAGAGCATCATCGAGCATAAAATCCACGATACCTTGTTGTGTCAAATGGACTTGGCCATCTGCGACAACTTCGTAAGGCTCCGCGGAAGTCCGACCCATCATTTCTGCAAGAGAAACATTCATGATATTACCTCCAGTTTAATCATTGGATTCTGAATCGAGTTCAGAATGACAAGCCAAAAACCCTGCATACTTTTCCTTAGATACTGCATACTAACTTATCGCCTCCGCGCCACCAGTAATCTCTGCCAGTTCTTGCGTAATGGCCGCTTGGCGGGCGCTGTTCATAGCCAAAGTGAGGTCATCAATGATTTCGCCGGCGTTATCGGTTGCGTTCTTCATGGCCAACATGCGTGAAGAATGTTCTGAGGCGGCAGATTCCAGCAAGTACTGCATCATAGAAACTTCTACAAACCGCTCAGTGACTTCTGCGAGCACCTTTTTGGGAGTTGGCTCAAATACGGCGTCTTCCAGATGGGTTGGCAATGCGACATCGTCAAATGCAACGGGGAGTAGGCGAGCGCTTGCTGGTTTTTGATTGACGGTTGAGATGAAATCGGTATAGACAATATCGACGGCGTCAAACTCACCGTTTTGGAAGCCTTCCAAGGCGGTCATTAAGATCGGTCGAAGATCTTCAGCTGTAGGGGAGGCTATAAAATCGTGATAGGCACCCATTACCTCAAGATTTTCTACCTTTGCCGTAAACGCAGTGGCGCGCTTACCAACGGTAATAACTTTGTTAGAAATGCCAGCCGCTTCATCTTGCTTCAACTCACTAGCAAAATGCTTGAGAACGCTGGCATTGTAGCCGCCAGCCAAACCACTATCTGAGGCAATCACAATGATTAAACGGCTTTTAAGAGTCCGCCGTGCAAACAGAGGATGCTTTGAAACATCAGTCATCTGGCGAATCCGGGTAAGCAGCTCATTCGCAATCTTCGCAAACTCGCGAGAAGCCGTTGCTGCATCTTGCGCTCTACGCAACTTAGAAGCCGCCACCATTTCCATAGCCTTAGTAATCTGCTTCGTATTCTTCACAGAGGTAATTCGCCGCCGTAGTTGCTGTGTACTAGCCATGATTCACCTCCGGTGAAAGAGTGAGGAGGGAAGAGTTAAGAATCATGAAACTTCTCCCTGCTGCTGTCGTACAGGATCACGTACTAAATTATAGGCAATTTTTTCATAGCTATGGTGAACAGAAGTCTGGGAGTACTCACAAGCTCTCCCAAGAACAAGACCCAGTGCAAATGCAACATCCAGTTGTTCTCTCGTACTAATTCTGTCGCCACGCATGCCCATGACATTGTCAAGATCAGATTGAACGGTATCAAGCTCACCATTTGGAAGAAGAATTGTAGCACTATCACCTAATAATGAGTCGATCGTGAATCCTGATACTCTGATGTACTCCCGTATCCGTTCTGCAATATCTTCAACATTTGTCTTGGGATGTAGCTCTGTCATAAAATCCTATCTCCCGCCCTTAGTTGCTGAGTTTAATTGTACTGGATTCCTGCCCCCGAAAAATGCTAGTCGGGGCACAGCTCCGCAGGAATGACAGACCTTCGCTGAAGCTTCGGCCTGCAAGCGGCAACTGATAGCTATTCTTAACTCTTGACTCATGCCTCTTGACTCTCTGCCTTCACGGCAAAATCACTCGCAACATTCTTGGCTGTCTTCAAAATCAAATCGCGCATCTTTCCTTCAACCTTTTGATCGCCCTTATCAAGCTCAGCCATCTCTTTTTTGTGCTGAGTTTTGAGGTTAGAAAGGAGATTTGCTTGTGCGTCTTTAATTTTTTCTACAGGTACAGTATCAAAGGCACCTTCGTTGGCGGCGAGCAGTGTTGCGG
>CAYUUV010000044.1:3026-6733 GCA_964448015.1 uncultured Candidatus Saccharibacteria bacterium | reverse complement strand
CATTGAAAATTGCTTTATTGACTAACAGGGGTGATTTTGGTATAATTTCAGGTACAATATTAACTCAAGCGTAGTTTAGAGAGATTACGCTCCTACGTTGCCAAGGCTACGATAGGAACCGAAAGGAGTTCTCGATGGAGAAATTGTACGAATTAACCGTACTTTTGCACCCGGATCTTGAGATTGATCTGGAAAAACCACTGAAAAAGGTGGAAAAAATCATCACCGATAACGGTGGTAAGATCGCCAATCAAGATAATTGGGGTAAAAAGAAGCTTGCCTACGCAATTAAAAAGCAGGACTTTGCAGTCTACGTTCTTTTTGAAGTAGAAGTGGCACCTGCAAACGCAAACAAGATTCAAGGTTTGCTGAACATCACCGACGAAGTTATTCGTTATTTGATGGTAGAGAAAGATTTGAAAGCGCCTGAGGCGGCTGAAAGCAAATCTGAAGACGAAGTTTCAAGCGAGGAGTAAATATAATGAGTCATGAGGCAAGAGTCATGAGACAAGAGACCCACACCATATCTCTTAACTCATATCTCATACCTCTGCAACCGAAGGGAGCTACACATGGCTAAGGGGTTTAACAAGGTAATTTTGATGGGGAACCTAACGCGAGATCCTGAAACGCGTCAGACGCCAAACGGCCAGAGCGTGACGAATTTTGCACTGGCAGTTAACCGAACCTGGAAGGGTCAGGACGGTTCTACGCAGGAGCAGGTGAGCTTTATTGACTGCGTGGCCTGGGGTCGTACTGGTGAAGTGATTGCACAGTACATGCAAAAAGGTCGTCCTATTTTGGTTTCTGGTCGTCTCGATCAGCGAAGCTGGGAGCAAGACGGTCAGAAGCGCAGCAAGGTTGAGGTGATTGTAGAAGATTTCAACTTTGTTGGCGGTGGTAACGATACTTCGACTTCGCTCAGTACAGGTGGTGGTGGTTTTAGCGGCGGATCATCTTCAAGCGATTCAGGTGCAACTTCAAGCAGCTCCTCATCTAAGAAGAATGATGATGTCGTCATTGAAGACATCGACGACAAGCCAATTGATTTAAGCGAAATTCCATTTTAAGGACATTGACAATTAGCAATGGGCAAAGGACAATGCATTCGCAATTGGCAATGGCTTCATCGTACATCGCTAATCGCTCATGCATGGCACATTGTACATTGCTCATTGTGCATTAACGACAAAGGAGTAAATATATGAACAATAAGAGAAAACCAACCATAGAATATTTTGATTACAAAGATGTAAAGACATTGCAGAAGTTTGTAAACCAATTTGGACAGATTGAACCAGCTGCAAAAACTGGTCTTTCAGCCAAGCAGCAACGAGCTTTAGCAACTGCCGTAAAGCGTGCACGACATCTCGCATTGCTACCATTTGTCGCAAAAGGCTAAGATTAGAAGTCAGATTTTAGAATTTGGAAGTTGGAATGGCTGCAGCAAAGACATTTAGAGATCTGTTAGTTTGGCACGAAGCGTATAAGCTTTCGATCGCTATTTATGAAGTCGCTAAACAATTTCCTAAAGAAGAAATCTACGGCCTAACAAGTCAAGTAAGACGTGCCAGCGTATCGGTATGTTCAAATATTGCCGAAGGTTTTGGTCGGGCTAATGCTCGTGAAAAAGGCCAATTTTATGCCATGGCGAATGGGTCATTAACAGAGGTTGAAAACCAACTGTTAATCAGCAAGGGTGTAGGCTTTTTGGCTGAAAAGTATTTTCTTGAACTTGATGCCCAATGCCAACTAACGCACAAGCTCCTTAATGGACTGCAACGTGCAAATAAAGAAAGGACCTGAGGTTAGATTCTAAAATCTATATTCTAACTTCTAAATTCTAATAATATGTATCAACCAACTGATTTGAAAAAAGGGACAGTGATTCAAATTGACGGGAAGCCTTACCGCGTGACGGAGTATTCACAAAAGGTGATGGGTCGCGGCGGCTCTATCGTAAATGTAAAATTGAAGAATTTGCTTGATGGCTCAGTGATTCCAAAAACCTATAAAGGTGCGGATAAGATTGAACCCGCGAGTGTGAGTAACCGTAAAGTACAATTTTTGTATGCAGATACCGAACTGCATTTTATGGACCCAGAAAATTTTGATCAATTTTCTATTCCACTCGATAGCGCTGAAACCGCAACGAGCTATCTCAAAGAAGGCGACGAAGTTGATCTACAGTTCTTTGATGGACAGGTGATTAATGTTGATTTGCCTAAAAATGTCTATCTTGAGGTCACCTATGCAGAAGACGTCGTGAAAGGTGATACCACGAGTTCGGTGCAAAAAGACGTCACACTTGAAACTGGCTTGAGCGTAAAAGTACCGGCATTTATCAAAGCAGGTGACATTATTTCGGTCAGTACTGAAGATGGCAGTTACCGCGAACGTAAGAAATAGGTTTGAATTTCGAATTTTGATGCTCGAATTTTGACGGTATAATAGGGCATATTATGATTAAATCTTTCACTGATCTTGAGGTTTGGAAGACTGGACATGATCTAGTGATACAGGTATACCAGATCACAAAAAGCTTTCCTAAAGATGAGCAATTCGGACTTGTTAGTCAAATGAAGAGATCTTCAGCTTCAATTACCGCTAATATTGCGGAGGGATTTGGACGACAGCATTCAAAGGAAAAAGAGCAGTTTTATCTCATTGCAGCTGGGTCTCTATTCGAATTAAAAGATCAGTTACTTATTGGACGCGATGTTGGTTATATTGGTAGTAATCTTTTTATTGAAGTTGCAGAAACTGCCAATAAGTGCCACGCACAGCTCAATGCAATGCTCAAAGTTCATCGTAACAATCGAAATTCTAAATTCGAGAATCGAGATTCTAAGTGAAACATAGACTGGACCATTTATTAGTACAGAAGCAGCTGGTGCCGACGCGCTCTCAAGCGGAAAGTTATATTCGGTTGGGGCAGGTGAAGGTCGATGGTCGGGTTATTCAGAAACCTGGCTATTTTGTGCGGGATGATTCTCAGATTCAGTTTGGGGCGAAAGAACAGTATGTTAGCAGGGCGGCACTCAAGCTTGCTTCGGTTGCCCAGGTGCTTGAGCTAGATTTTAAGGGCAAGACAGTGCTTGATGTTGGTTCCAGCACGGGTGGTTTTACAGATTACGCATTGCAGCATGGTGCACAAAAAGTGATTGCGGTAGATGTGGGGACGAATCAGCTACATCCGAAGTTGCGTGAAGATAGCAGGGTAGAGCTGCATGAGAAAACGAACATTTTAGATTTTAGATTATCGATTATGGATTATAATGAAGACAAAGAAAGCAAAACTCCAATAATCAATAATCAAAAATCTATAATCAACCTGATAGTGATTGATGTCAGCTTCACGAGTCTGCGCAACATTCTCCCGCATATACGAGATAACTTAGCGAGCAAAGAAACACAGATAGTTGCGATGCTGAAGCCGCAATTTGAGGCCGGGAAAGATCAGCTCAATAAAGGCGTGGTGAAAAACTCAAAGCAGCGCCGCGAGATTCTACAGCAGTTTGAACAGTGGTGCCGCGAACATAATTTTATAATTACCAAAAAATCAGACAGCAGCGTGGCAGGCGAAAAAGGCAACGTCGAACGCTTCTATTTGCTCAGCAAACCAAAGTAACGTATCTGTCATTCTCAGCTTGACTGAGAATCCAGTCATCAAAAATCATCTGATAAATCTTTCCATTCGGGATTAT
>CAYUUV010000044.1:0-2926 GCA_964448015.1 uncultured Candidatus Saccharibacteria bacterium | reverse complement strand
GACTGAGAATCCAGTCATCAAAAATCATCTGATAAATCTTTCCATTCGGGATTATCTTTCTCAATCAATTCAATCTTCCAGTCACGATTCCAGTGCTTCAATTGTTTTTCACGGTAAATTGCCTCTTCTATCGAATTAGTTTGTTCAAAGTATACAAGCTTATGTACACCATATTTTTGAGTAAAGCCTTGTGTGCTGTTTTGTTGATGCTGGTCAGTTCTAGTAACTAAGTCAGATGTGACACCGATGTAGAGTGTGCCATTCTTTTTACTTGCGAGTATGTAGGTGTAGTAAGATTTCATCTTACTTATTAGTTTACTAGATTCTCAGTCAAGCTGAGAATGACAAAACTGTCAGGCTGAGAATGACAAAGTATAAACTTCATCTGGAGATTTGGGATTGCTTACGCCTGCTTCTAACGCCTATTCTCCAACATCCACCGTCCAACTCCCAGCGTCCATCGTCTAACTTCCAACCTCCAATCACAGGAGTTCGCGGAGTTTTTCTATGTCGCAGATTTCGATTGAGCCATTTTGTAGAATAATGTAGCCGTGACGGGCGAGTGCTGCTAGTTCGCGGCTGGTAGTTTCACGCGAGGCGTTAATGGAGCCGGCGATGTCGCTGCGTCTGATTGGTGCATCAATTGTAATACCGTTGGTGGTTTTTTTGCCAAAGCGTTCAGCATGCGTTACCAAAAATGAGGCAATTCGTTCGCGTACGGTGCGATATTCTAAATTCATCACTCGTTCTGAGTGTAATTTATAGGCTTCTATGGCCATATCTAAAAGAACGGGCACAACATGCTCGTTCTTTTTGAGGAATTCCAAAAACTCACTTCTGGCAACACGCCACAGCGTTGTGTCACTCATGGCCTGGTAGGTGATATCACGGTGTAGGCCGGTAAACGCCCAGATGAGCGGGAAGATGTCGCCATCTTGACGTACGATTAAAAGGTTTTCTTCACCATATTTTGTAATAGCGTAGGCTTTCACAAAGCCCTGGGTGATAAAGTAGATGCCTCTCGGGTCATCACCAGCGCGGACAACAGATTCACCCTTCTTGTATTTCAATTCCGTGCCCGAATGGAAGAAGTTAATTAACTGTTCGCGAGCTGTGTGATCGGCTAGCATTCAATAATTATGACAGATTTATATATTTTAGCAAAGAGTGATATTTATCACCCTCATTTTGTGCGTTTTCATACAGCTAATAACGGGCAATATGAGTACAGTAAAGAAGGTAAAGGAGGTAGGCATGGGCAATACGACATCAGCGGGGGTGGTTTGGCAGCAGCCAGTTCGACGTGTTAACTTCTTTAATAAGTTAGAACTTGAGGAGTTGCCAAATGTATTGATGTCAGGCGAGGAGGTGCTTGGCGTTATCAGTGGTATGTATACGGCCGGGACCGCTATTTTATGCGTTACAACCAAGCGACTACTTTTGATTGATAAAAAATTGATACGACTTAATTTTGAAGATATTCGCTTCGAGGCTATTAGCGAAGTAAACTATAGCAGTCAACTGATGTTAGCTTCGGTACAGTTCTTTTTTGGGGGGAGAGTCCTCAAATTCCGATCGTGGTACCGTCATGAGCTGAGAGAACTTGCTCAGTTTGTACAAAATAAGATGTTTGAGGCGCGAAGTACGCGTGGTACATACGTAGATCTGGATGGTAAGCCAGGGCAAAGCCTTCAATATAATCAGACACCATCGTCTTACGAGTTCAACACGCCAAACCTTGTTCAGTCGGAATCACCAGTAGTTGACCAGTCGGTTCCGCCACGGCTGGAGACATTTTTAAAAGGTCGTACGCAGCGGTGGAATAGGGCTGATCGGCTACACGATACAATTGCTTCCATAAAACTCGGAAGGCCCGTATTGACTATTGCCCTCAGACATTAAAGCGGAACTCAACCACGTCGTCTGGCTGCATGTGGTAGGTTTTACCTTCGGTGCGGACTTTACCGGCGCTGCGGGCGCCACTGAGTGAGCCGGCACTGAGTAAATCTTGGCACGAAACAATTTCGGCGGCGATAAATCCGCGTTCAAAATCACCGTGAATCACGCCGGCGGCTTGCGGGGCGCTGCTTCCTTGCTTGATGGTCCAAGCCCGGACTTCTTTTTCGCCAGCAGTTAGATAACTTTGCAGACCAAGGGTTTGATAGGCGGCGTGGATAACCTGTGTCAGGCCAGATTCGGCTTGGCCGTAGCTTTCTAACATTTCTTTTGTATCTTCTTCGCTCATATCTTTTAGTTCTGCCTCTAGCTGCGCGTTGACAAACAGGGACGAGGCGGGGGCAACGAGTGCAGCCAGTTCTTGCTGTTTTTGTGTGTTCGACAAATTCTCTTCATCAATATTGAACACATAAATTACTGGCTTAGAAGTGAGAAGTTGAAAGTTGGCAGTTGGAATTTCTGGATGGGCTGAAAGCAGCTCTCCTTTTTTCAGGACTGCTAGTGCCTGGTTTAATGCCTCAAATTCTGGTTTTAATTTTGGATCTGATTTTGCCTTCTTTTCTAAATTTGAACTTCTAGATTCTAGCGTCTGAATATCAGCAAGCATCAGCTCGGTGTTGATAATCTCAATATCTTCTTGCGGATGCACCCGTTCATGAACATGAACAATATCGTTATTCTCAAAGGCGCGAACAATATGAATAATGGCGTTACACTCGCGAATATTAGCTAGAAATTGGTTGCCCAGACCTTCACCTTTACTGGCACCCGCAACCAGGCCGGCAATATCTACAAAGGTGACGGTGGCTGGCACGATAGGTGCGTTGTTGTACAACTCACTCAATTTCTGCAACCTCTCATCGGGAACCGGAACAATGCCGGTATTCGGTTCAATCGTGGCAAACGGATAATTCGCCGCCAAAATATCATTTTTTGTCAGTGCATTAAACAGTGTCGATTTGCCAACATT
>CAYUUV010000043.1:0-7074 GCA_964448015.1 uncultured Candidatus Saccharibacteria bacterium | reverse complement strand
CGGTTTGAATGGAATATAGAATGAAGAATATTGAATTTGGAATGTAGAATTTTAGGTCCGTCATCCCGTACTCCGATACGGGATCCAGTAATTAAATCTCGCAAAGTGAGACAACTACATAAATACCATATTCCATTTTTCATACTCCATATTCTAGATTTATTTGCCGTAGATCTCTCTACTTTCACCGCCGCTAAGCTTTGGTGGACAGGTTGGTCGAGATGACAGAACGGTCAGAACAGTATCGTTACACCCTAGCTAACTTGGCGCAGGCGACGCGAACGGCTTCTGACCATGTTGGAAAGGCGTGAATAGTGTCGGCAACTTGTTCAGCGCGCATATTATTTTGAATTGCCAAGGCGAGTTCGTGAATCATTTCACCAGCGTGAGGGCTGGCAATAGTGGCACCGAGTAGTGCGCCAGTTTTGGTGTCGGCAAGCACCTTCACAAACCCTTCGCTGACATCAGAGGTATTGGCGCGACCAACAGCAGTGATCGATACCTGGGCTTTTTTAAAGTTACTTTTTTGAGCAATCAGTTCCTGCTCGGTTGCGCCAACCGAAGCAATTTCCGGGTTTGTAAAAATACAACGAGGTACGGCACGATAGTCGGTAGCCAGTTTCTTGCGAGGGTGTAATAGGTTGTGTGCGGCGATACGACTCTGGTAGGTGGCCATATGGGTAAATTGGTATGGTCCAACGCAGTCACCGGCGGCGTAAATGTGTGGTGTGGTAGTCTGCAGGTGCTGATTTACGGTGATGCTCCCATTTTGGTATGATACACCGGCATTTTCAAGGCCGATATCAACAACGGCTCGTTTGCCGGTGGCAAGTAATATCTCATCAACTGTTATGCGACTGGTTCCGCCACTGGCATGCTTGAGGGTGAGATGCTTTTTGGTACCTGATGTTTCAATTTTTGTGACACTTGTTTCAAGGTGGGATGAAATCGAATATTGCTTTTGAAATCTATGCTGCAAAAAGGTGCCAGCATCGTGATCTTCTCGGGCTAAAAGCTGCGGTGCAATGTCAATAATGTGAACTTTGGTACCAAAAATAGCAAAGAGCTGAGAAAACTCACAGCCAATTGCACCACCCCCAATAACGGCCAGGTTACGGGGTGGGCGAGTTAGATCAATCGCTTCTCTAAAAGTGATGAAGCCAGCTTTTTCTAAACCTTCAATAGGTGGAATCACCAGCTGCGAACCAGTGGCAATCACAAAATGCTGTGCCGAGAATCGAGCATTACCCAGTGTAATAGTATGGGGATCAACGAAATGGGCATTACCGCGCAGCAGGCTGATTCCTTCGCTGGTGTACATTTCTTCACCAAGGTAGGTGCCGGTACGTTTGACGGCAAGATCCTTCCATGCCTTGATGCTTGGATAATTGTAGCCAACTGTACTGGCTCTGAGCCCAAATCGGCTGCCGTGCTTGGCGGCTTCATACACTTCAGCAGCGTGCAATAAGGCCTTGGTAGGCACGCACCCGATATTAGGGCATTCTCCACCAACTAATGATGCCTCGATGAGCGCCACATTTTTGCCGGCTTTATTGGCAATGTGCGCCGCCACACTTCCGCCAGCGCCACTGCCGATTACTATAAGATCATAGTCATATTGTTTTTGAGTTTTCATTATATGCCCTTTCGCCCTTTTTCTAATTAACATTTTTTATATTTACGTAAATCTGTGCGGCAGCTGGACTGTATTGATGTAACGCCATTCCGGCAACACGGCGTAGGTCGGCAGAGGTTACCTCACTTTTTGGTTCGAGCCAGTTTTCGACATGTTGGCAAACTTTTTCAGCTGTTACTTCGGCCGCACCTACAAATTCACAGGCGCTTAAACAACTGGCGTGAATACTGCTATGCAGCTTTTCTTTTTGAAAGTCTTCCGTGTGTTGCGCTTGTTTGATAACTCTTTTTTGCATAGCTATTTATCCAAAATTAACTGTTCCGTTTGCAATTAAAATCAGTATCCAGCCAAGTGCAGCAAGAAGAACGCCAACCATCAGGCGCATTGCACCCTTCTTTTCTTCTTTCCACGACTGCACCGAACTTAGTTTTGTGCCACCGGCAACCATGATAAGAATAACAATCAGCGGCGACACAAATAAAAAGTTGTACAGAACCATCAACAAGAAGGCGGTGATATTAAAATCAATGCGCAGAATTGTAATAATTGCTAAATACGGGGCACCAGTGCAGGGTAGTTCAACGGCAGCAACAAAGGCGCCAAGTAGCATCACACTTGCCACAGTTGTGGCGTTACCGCTCATCTTCTGTATTTTACTAACAAAACGTTTTGGAATATGAAGACTTGGTCCCTTGCCATACCAAAAGTAGTCTTTTATTTCTAAAATTCCGGCAATAATCACCAGCAGGGCTACAGCGATACTGAGATATTCGGCAATGACAATTGGTACTTCACTAAAAAAGTAGACAAGCCCGAGCCCGGCAACAAGATAGGTTATAAAAATTGCCAATATATACGAACCGCCAAGGAGTAACAGGCGTTTTGTGCTTTTCCCGGTACCAAGCACAACAGAAACCATCAGGATTAGTACGCCAATCGCGCACGGATTGATCGAATCAATCAGCGCCGAGGTAATAACTAGGCCAAGTGTGGGCAGGTCAACCATCAATTACTCCTGCGGTGACTTCTTCAATATCACAAACTGTCGCGGCATTTTCTGGCTTTACTCCAAAAGCGGTACAGCGGTTTTTATCACGCACGCCGTATTGCTCACAGAGTTTATTAGTATGTTCTTTTGGTGTATCAAATTCAACAATAATGCAGTCGGCCGGCGGGCCAAGCGACGATTCATCACGAATAATATATCGAGCAGCCTCATCAGATGATGCAATTTTGTGCTGTGAGTAGGTATTTTCATTCTTATTGAACGTGTACACAAATGTTTGCACTGTTGCAGGGGCCTCGTTTTCGCTACTGCATGATCCACCATTCTTCAGATTAATCACTGGGCCATCTTGGTTGTACGAAACTCTGTTGCCCGCAGCGGTAGCGAGTGAAAAGTTTTCGGTATATTGCCTATCCCCATCAAGCTGCTCACCGCTGGCGAACCAGGCAGATTCGGTGTTATTAAGCGGAACTCCCAGCCCGGTCTTGTTGAAGTAGCCGCCAGTAACCCGCATGAACTTTTCTAATGAGGCATCATCTGCGCGTCGTAATACCACGCCTTCAAGGTGTATGTGTTTGTCGTTGTGTTCATGGTAGGTGCTGGTTCCGATTTTGTTTGAAAGTAATCCGGTAGGATCTCTTAATTCCAATTCCGCGCCACAGGCCCAGAATTCTATTTCGGCATGCCAATGAACGGGGCCGCCAGATTCAGATTTAGCATTTACGTACACCGTACTAATAATCATGAATAATGTCGGTATCAGAAGGGTTGCACTCAGCATGCCAAAAAGCCAGGGCTTGAGTTTCGGTGCTCTATCACGCAGAGTGACAGATGCAACAATCAACACTACTAATACGATGGCCGCTATCAGAACAATTTGTTTTGACTGAGCTGCAATTTGCAATTCTAAATCGGTATGTTCCATAATGCCCATTAATCTGTATGTTTTCAGTTAATTTTACTAACTTTTAGTGTAACATAAGAAGTATCGTGAGCAAGAATAGAATACCTTGGTATCAAAAGACCGTCGACCGAACTCTTCATGATTTAGAAACTACGCAAGAAGGGCTTTCTGAAGCGGCTGTCTCTGAGCGGCTCGCCAAATATGGTCGTAATACATTGCCAAGTGCCGCTGCCCTGTCGCCGCTGCAGATATTTATCAGCCAGTTTAAAGACGTTCTTATTCTTGTGCTACTGGCCGCCGCAACGGTTTCTATGGGGCTGAGCCTGGTTGAAGAACATACAGTTGGCACTGAATCACTGTTAATTTACGGTATTGTTTTTGCCATTGCGGTGGTCGGGTTCTTAAATGAATATCGCGCCGAAAAGACCGTTGAATCACTTAAAAATTTATTGGCATTTAAGGCAAAAGTACGCAGAGCTGGTTCCATTACCGAAATTGATACAGCCGAACTTGTGCCAGGAGACATTATTTTACTTGAAGAAGGTCAAAAAATATCAGCCGATATTCGCCTGCTGAGTGCGCAGGAATTGCGTATTAATGAAGCCAGTTTAACCGGAGAATCAACGGTCAGTAGTAAAAATACGCGAGAACTCACGGGTGTTGCTGTGTTGGGAGATCAATCGAATATGGTGTTCAGTGGTACCTACGTAGCCAGCGGTACAGGGGAAGGGGTGGTGATTGCAACCGGTCTTGAAACTGAGCTCGGAAAAATTGCTCGTTTAGTGGAAGGGGTTGAAACTGAACCCACGCCGATGCAGCGTAAACTGGATGATTTGGGTAAGAAGCTTGGTGTGGTGGTATTGTGCCTGTGTGTAATCGTCTTTGTGGCGGTGCTCTTTTTTGACGAAGGTCTGACTGGTAGCACTGCTTCCCGACTTATTTTTGCATTTACTGCTGCGGTTGCATTAGCCGTTGCCGCTATTCCTGAAGGCCTAGCCTTTGTGGTACGTATCAGTTTAGCACTTGGTGCGCGACGAATGGCTAAGAAGAAGGCGCTGGTGCGAAAACTTTCTGCCGTTGAGGCGCTAGGGAGCACTGATGTGATTTGTTCTGATAAAACGGGCACGCTGACGAAGGGTGAAATGACCGTTCGGGGGTTGTGGGTTGACGGGCAGGAGTACGGGTTAACTGGTGAAGGGTATGCGCGTGAAGGTGATCTGCAGCTTCCCAATGGTAAAAAAGTCACCGTGTCTGAAGGCATTGAACTATTGTTGACCCTTGGTATTCTTTGCAATAACTCACACCTCAAAGAAGCCGCAGTCATTGGAGATCCCACCGAAGGCTCATTACTCGTCAGTGCTTGCAAAATAGGCATGGACTATACCGAGATTCAGGCAAGCCTACCTCGCGTGAAAGAATTTCCGTTTAATTCAGAACGTAAAATGATGAGCACGGTGCACAAAGATGGCAAGCATTATTTCATAGCGGTAAAAGGTGCTCCGGATGTTGTTTTGGCTCAAGCCACAAAAATACTGGTTAATGGCAAGGTACTGCCGCTAACCGAAGAACGTCGCCAGGCCGTCATGGCTCAAAATAGTGTATTTGCTAAAGGCGCACTCAGAGTTCTGGCGTTTGCTATGAAAGAACAAAAGGTAATGCCAAAAAGTGCAAAATCAATTGAAGAAGCGTTGGTTTTTGTCGGTCTACAGGCCATGATTGATCCACCACGACGTGAGGTTGCAGCAGTTATTCAACGGGTTACAAAAGAGGCGGGTATGCGGGTGGTCATGATTACCGGAGACCACATTGATACCGCCCAGGCAATTGCTGCCGAACTAGGTATCAAGGGCGAGGCAATTAGTGGTGTTGATCTGGATGCGTTGACTCAAGAAGATTTTGAACAAAAAGTGACCCAGATTAGTATTTACGCGCGAGTAAATCCTGAACATAAAATTAGAATTGTACAAGCACTTAAAAAGCAGGGTCATCAAGTGGCAATGACCGGTGACGGCGTGAACGATGCGCCAGCGATCAAGGCCGCTGATATTGGTATTGCCATGGGTATCACTGGTACAGATGTCACAAAAGAGGCCGCTGATTTGATTTTACTCGACGATCAATTCTTAACAATCATTGCAGCTATAGAAGAAGGTCGAGGCATTTTCGACAATGTTCGTAAATTTGTGAATTTTTTGCTGTCGGCCAATATCGCCGAAGTGATTACTATCTTGGCCGGAATCATTTTTGCGCGGAAGCTTTTACTCAGCCCCGCGCAGTTACTGTTTATTAATATCGTCACCGACGGGTTGCCAGCTGTGGCGCTTGGCTCTGATCCAGCTGCTCGCAATATTATGAAGCACCTCCCGAAAAAATATCAGCAAGCCATTATTAATCTTCGTACATGGATTGAAATTATTGTTTTCGGGGTGTTGATGACAGTGGCGCTCTTGCTGCTCTACAATAACGCCAGTCCGGAAACTTCGGCAGCGGTTGTCTTCACTGGTATGGTAGTTTTCGAAATGGTGCGGCTTATTGATATTCGCACCGATTACGCCATCAAATGGTTTTCAAATCCGTTTCTGACCGTTTCTATTATTCTCTCACTTCTTCTGCAAATCGCTGTATTGCATATTGCAAGCTTCGCTGAGTTATTTGAAGTCAACCCAATCACTGCCTCGCAGTGGGCATATATTGCCATAATGTCTGTGGTATTGGTGGCACTGATGAAGCTACTAAACAAACCGCTTGATTATATGGGCCGAGAGAATTAAGCACAAAACTTTCGTTGTTATCCTGAAGATAGTGACAAGTCTGTGCTTCAAGTGACATATACTTGACAAATAATAAAGCTTATGCTAATATGTATATGTTGTTATAAAAATAAACAACAAAACTATAAACCAAAAGGAGAAAATCCACCATGACAAAACCTAAAAAGATCGTCGTAAAATATATTGCGAGCAATCACAAGGCTATCGTCAAAAAGGATGACGATATCAAAAGAGCAGTTGAAGCAAAGCAAGACGCTGCCGCTGATGCATGTCCATTCTGTTAAAACTCATTTTTTAAACGAGTCCTAAGTACTGGATAAACAGAGGAGAATTTGATATCATAAAGACCGCGATTTGAGTAATCATCTCGCGGCCTTTTCATATAATTGCCAAGCGTAAAAATACGGCAGCGTAGCTCAGTTGGTCGAGCCGAAGACGGAAGATGTAACCGCGAGGACACTCTAATCAACTGGTACAATGAGCTAGTAGTAATTTCGTACCTTGCAACACTATACATATGGCAGCGTAGCTCAGTTGGTTAGAGCGTAGGACTCATAAGCCTAAGGTCACTGGTTCAATTCCAGTCGCTGCTACCACACGAGGACCCCACGTTCGTGGGGTTTTTGTGTGGTCACCAATTGACATTGAACCAGTGTTAAGATGAGTGTCGGTGATGATGTTTGACAATTATGATACTTATGCTATAATCGAATAGTAGAACAGGAGTATATCTAAGAATGATACGAATCAAGCTATA
>CAYUUV010000042.1:0-7410 GCA_964448015.1 uncultured Candidatus Saccharibacteria bacterium | reverse complement strand
GGCAGCGTGATCTGGCTCTTGACTGCCTGTTTTGGCGTGATCTATGACTGTTGATGTGAGGCCTTTTACAAGAGGAAAAATATGAATGTGAGCATGGGGTACTTCAAAACCTTCGAGTGACATGCCAACGCGGGCGGGCTGTAGCACTTCACGCTGACGATTGGCAACTGTTTTGGCAATCTGCATAGTGTATTGATAGGTTTCATCATCGAGATCCCACAAGTGGTCAATCTGTTTTTTAGGCACCACTAGTGTGTGGCCAGGGGTCATTGGATTAATATCTAAAAATGCGAGCACCCGCGCGTCTTCGTATACTTTGTGACACGGGATCTCACCGTTAATAATTTTGGTAAAAATTGAATCTTCCATGTTCTTATTCTACCAGTTTGTAAAAATTACCCTTTTAAGATTGGGGTGGACACTGCATACTTGGAAGATATTGTGAGCAGGACAGAACAAAACACAGCAATGACTGAGTTGGGGGCTTCTGTTTCTGAGGTCAAAAAAATGTCCCGTTTGAAGCGGGTGGGCAGAGGACTCGGTCGTTTGCTTTTTGTAACCAGTGTGGGAGTCGCGGGCGGCGGCGCACTTGCAACCGCCATACCAACCACGGTACCATTTGGCCACAGTGAAGCCAAGGCAACGCTCAGTTTTGATGGTCAGGTGACGCTGGAGGCGGGTATGATCGGTTCGTTGCGAACAGATCTTGAAGAAGCGACCGTGGTTGGTCCCTTAGAACTTGGTGCCACATTCGCGCTGGGTGAAATTGCCGCCCCGCCTCAGGCACCGGCTACTAAACCAATGTATGGGATTCGCCGTATTGATGAGGGTGAGGCCTCGTTTGAGGATATATTGGAAGATTTTGACACATCAAAAATTCAATATTATGGCGAATTCTACCGTGCCATCAGCCGCGATCAGCCGGAAATTCAAAACAGATTACGCACTCATACCTTGAAACTGATGGCTCTAGTGGGCTTAGGCGCGGAAGTAGGTGTTTTGGCATGGTCGAAAATTGACCGTGAAAAGAAGTTGCGGCTCCTGAAAGATCCGCGGCTCGTTGCTTCAGTACTGGGCGTGGGGCTTCTAGGCGCAAGTGTTATTCCGGAAGGCCGCACGCATCAGTGGCAATCAGCACAGTATATATTTGAAGACACCGAGCTACGCAATGTGGAAATCAGCGGCGCCCCAGCTGAAGATTTAAGCATGATTGCCGGGGAGGTCATTGCCTACATTGAGGCAACTGATACATTTTATGAAAAAGTTAAGGCCTCGGCCACCTCAGAGCTCGCCAGCACCGAATTATTGAGCGAAAAATATCGTTCTGACCCTGATGTCCACCTGATGATGCTGATATCAGATATGCACTGCAACCCCGGCATGCCCGAGGTGGTTGCTCAAGTAGCACAAACATTAGATATCCGCACCATTGTTGATGCCGGTGATACGGTTATGGCAGGTACAAGTTACGAAAAACTATGCGTCAATAACTACATGAGCGCCTTTGCTCATACCGGTGCAACGGTTGTTCAGGCACCGGGTAATCATGATTCACCTGTCACAGAAGCACAACTGGAGGCTGCGGGGGCTCATGTGTTGCACGACGAGGTTGTAGAAGTGAACGGGCTACATTTTTATGGCACCCGAGACCCCTACACCAGCCGGGCGGGCGAAGGGCTTGTGCATGAAGATTCACGGAATATTGCAGATATTGCAGCAGACTTAGGCGAAGCCACCTGCGACAGCACGCAGCCAGTCATTTTAGTCGCGCACAACAATACACTAGCCAAACGGGCAATTGAAAAAGGCTGCGCCACGCTGGGATTGTATGGCCACACCCATGCCTTACGTGTTGTACACGCCACTAACAGTACTGATGAGCGTTCTGTACTACTCAATAGCGGAACGGCGGGAGGGGCGGCGGAAAATTCAATCGTTCTTGGACCAATTGTGAACGAAACTATTGAGGCAACCTTTATGGCTGTAGCAGTTACAGAGGTAGAAGGTACAATGCGGGCGGTAGCCTTTCAAAAATTTAGCGCCAATGCACAGGGTGTCTTCAGCGCGGATACGATTACCGTACTATAAAGCTATTCGTCCTCAAGTTCGTCTAACTGGTCTTCAAGCTCCTGAAGACGCTGCGCGAGCTCTTGCTGCCGTAGCTCAAGCAAGGTTAGGCGTTCTTGTATAGGCATTGATCTGAGACTATTACCTTCACCGTCATCCAGATACGCAAAAATATATACGGTGCGCGGCTGTGTTGCTTTGGCGGTAGGTGATTCAGTACTGCGCCCGCGTTCGTGGGACGTAGTTTCATCAGACTGCACTGACTGATAAATATCAAATAAATCCTGCCACATACTCATGGATATAGTATATCACAAGGGTTAATTTGACATTATGCATAATATATGCTAATATGTTATTTAACGATTCTATTATTCCAAAAATAAATACACCAAAAAACTAAAACCCATGTCACAATCACACAAAGCCACATCCAATAAAAAGCCCTCCGGGAAAATACCCGTGCTTGAACAAGTACGCGCTCGCGGGCAATACGAGAGTGTGACCACTGACACAGCCCAGCTGGCAAGAGAATTAGCAGCCCCCCAAGACTTAGGGCAACTCACAGCTGATTTTGATAATGGTCTCACACCCCTGCGCGATGTGGGTAATATGTTTACTGCGCAACGAACAGCGATTCTTAACGCATACGAAGCTGGGACTATCGACAACATGGCCACCACCCATGCGGAGATACTTTCTATGCCTGTGCAGAATTTACACGAAAGGGTTGTATCAGGCGCACGAGATCAGCCAATTGGCCACAACTTTTTCGCCAATGCAACCGGCTTTCTGAATGCTCAATTACCGTGGGCGATAAGATTCAATGAACTCCTACAGATTCGCACGGGTGCTTCTTTGCGTGATATTACCAATTCTGATGACATGTTAGGCAAAGACCAATTGCTCACTGCCATTACTGAGAACCCAGATTCAGAGCTCATGACAACGCTCGCTGTGTATCTAGCTGGTCGCTCTCTTGAGGGTGAACGCTATCTTCAACAGCATTACGGTGAAGTGCTCGAACGCGCCAAGGATCAAGTCTTCCAGACAACACAAAGAATCGGCGCAACAACCGGCCTACGCATCGACATGCTCGAACGCGCAGCAGGACAACTGCAACGAGCAACCTTTGGTAGTTTCGACCATTTACAGGGGTTGGTTACTTCAGATAACAGCGGTAGAATGGGCGATTACCGCATAGGTTCGTTGCGTATAGAGATACAGTTTGATGGCAGTATTCATTCTGTCCGATTGCGTGACGGGTCTGGTGCGTACCATGTAGCTGTACATGAGCTGCAACACGCTGGTTCGGCTCAAACACAGGAGCATTATCGCTGTGGCTTACAAATAAATGGCTGGGGCCTAGAGGGCAACGAGGGTATGACAGAATATCTTACACAAATCGCAATGGGTAAACCCGGTATTATTCAATCACCGAACGGTAATTTATACGTAAAAGAAGATGTGCCATATAGAGCCCCCGTTACTGCGATACTTGCACTACATGAGCAATTCAAGATGGGGAAGAATAACCACTTTGCAGTACTCTTCAATGCATACCACGGTGATGTTCGTAGTTCAGCCCATCTCGAACAAGCCCTTGATGCTTTTTACCGTCACGACATCGCAGTATCCACGCAATTAGGTAGATAGTATTTACTAGAACGTGCTCTGGCGGAGAGGGAGGGATTTGAACCCTCGAGACGGCATAAACCGCCTACACGATTTCGAGTCGTGCGCCTTCAACCGGACTCGGCCACCTCTCCGTAACACTATTTAGTATAAAATAAATACTCGCCTAATTTAAGATATACTGGATCGTAACGGTTTTATCACAAAAGGACATGTATGATCACATATCTGCGCAGCACGAGTGCGCACCCTCAACTCAAGAAACAAGAAACACTCCAGCCCGGCAGCTGGATTCGAGTAGAAAAGCCATCTGAAGAAGAGTTGGCGGTACTTATTGCACTCGGATTAGATGAAGATATTTTGCTTGATGCGATCGACCCGCATGAGGTACCGCGTATTGAGCAAGAAGGGGAGTGGATTTATTACTTTACCCGCCTGCCAGATACCGACGATGATTTTAACGATTTCACTACCCCAATTTTATTTGCGCTCGGTAAGGAGCATCTGGTCACGGTGAGCCGCGATTCGCTGGGACGACTCTGGCAGCCGTTTATCGAAAAGGTGCCGACTTCTACCTCCCAACAAACGAAGCTGTTCATGCTCATGATGGAAGAAGTTGCCAAACAGTACCAGACCCGGGTGGCCTCGATTAACCGCCAGATGCGCGCCCTAACCAGCAACATCACCAACCTGAACCCCAAAGATATCGCCACACTGGTGGAATACGAACGAAAACTGAACGATTACCTAGATGCCCTGATTCCTGCCAATACCGCCCTAGAAAAGCTACTGGGCGGCAAACTACTCAAACTGTATGAAGAAGATGAAGACCTGGTAGAAGACCTCTCCGTGGACCTGGAGCAGGTAATTGCCCGCTGTAAGAGCCTGCTCAGAACCATCACCAACGTCCGCGACAGCTACCGGGCAGTAATGGATACCCGCTTGAACGAAACCATTCGGTTGCTCACCGTCATCACGCTCGCCCTGACTATTCCAACCGCTCTAGCGGGCCTCTACGGCATGAATGTCAACTTACCTGGCAATGAATCATCTCCGCACGCCTTCTGGCTTATCGTGGCCGCCAGCGTGCTCTCAGCGGGTGCCTTGAGCTACTACTTCCTCAAAAAACGTCAGTAAACTCGTGTAGTACATGCAGAGTACGCAGATGTACGAAGTGAATTTTGCTTTTTCTCACATAAACAGATGAGAAATAATGTCTATGTACGGCGAAAATCGGTACAGCTTAGTTTACGAAGTGAATCGGTCAATAATTTTTATATTGGCAAGTGCCACGCCGATAATGATCGATCCGAGTATGAGGATGAGATTTCTTGAATTCTCATACGAAGCCACAACAAGAACCAGGCCTAGAATGAACATTATTTTATGTTGGTGGCGGATATATCGTTTACTGGGTGATTTAGATTTTGCCATACTTGATTCCCTGTTAATTAACTTGGTTTAACTATAATACAATCAGCTCGGGCGGCATAGTACATGGCGGTAAGAAAAGGGCACACCCCCAGCACGTATTGACAATGTAGGCACTAGTAGAATATAATGTAGGCATGAATAGCATTCAATATACCGTACGTTCAATCCCAACAAAGCTTGACCAGGCCCTGCGGCAAAGGTCCAAAGCAACCGGTAAGAGTCTCAACGAAGTAGTAATTGCCACCCTAGAAAAGGGAGCTGGAGTTTCCTCTACCTCTAGTTTTGACGATTTAGACTGGTTTATTGGCAGTAAGTCGCTGGGCGATTCATTTGAAAAAGATATGGAGTGGCTCGAAAGTGCACCGAAGGAACTCTCATGACCCCCAAACTAGCCTTGGACACTAACGCATACCGAGCACTTGATGACGGCAACCCTAAACTGAGCAAGTACGTTACGTCGACTGCGCAACTTGGGTTGCCAATTATTGTATTGGGGGAATTGTACCATGGTATTTTTCTAGGCAAGAATCAGGAAGGTAATTTGCGTAACCTGCATCGTTTTCTGGCACTACCTCGCCTGGAACTACTGCACATTGATGAAACTACTGCGCGTATATTTGGTGAAATAGCCAGCGAATTACGTCAAAAGGGCAAACCAATCCAACAAGACGACATGTGGATAGCTGCGCTATGTAAACAATATGGCTATACGCTCGCCACCGCCGATAGGGGATTTAGAGCTATAACCGGGTTAGAGTTACTCGGTTTTTAAAAATCACTCCGTTGTCTCATCTTTGGCGGTGCCACGAGATGAACGAAGTGAATTTTCGTGGCAGTGCCACGAGTGAGCAGAGTGAATTTTTCGTGGTACACGGTAGTAAAGAAAGTTCAAACTATGGTAGCTGAGTCATTATACTGTCAATTGGCTTCTATCTTCTCGAATTGATTTTTGAAAGTATCAACTAGTTGTTGATACTTTGGACTATCGGTACAGTTAGAGCCACCTGGCTCAAAGCCAAACGTGTAGTTTCCGACCTTTTTAGTTGCTAGAGGTTCATAAGGGCCAGATCTTTTTGCTTGTGTAGTTATTGAAATTGTTCCGATTGTACCCTTGAAGTTATCTGTAGGGTCGGGTTCACACTTCCATGCACTGTCTAATTGAGGAGCGATTATTGGAACTGATTTATCGGCTTCGTTATAGCTAGAAGAGCTGATCGTGCCTAGTTTTAAGGCACTCGTTTTATCGGTAAGTGGTATTTTAGCGTTGAAGCCTGCTAAAGTCAGAAAACCACCAGAGCTTGCCTGGGTATCATTCTTATTCTGCCTGTCATAAACTAACCAACCTACCACTCCTAAAAGTCCAACAATGATAATAACGATCAGTACTTCAACAACACTAAAACCTTTTTGATTAGCTTTCATAAATTCTCCTTATGCTTAGTATATTAGCAAATATCAGGTGCAGTAGACACAGCAAGCAGGATTCGGGCCGAAACCAAGGAAGTAAAATTAAGTGCAACAAAAAAGAGGCTGAATTGGACTGCAATCTCTATCTGTAATTTCACTCTGGTACACGACAGTAAAGGAACTCAAAACGATTCTTAACAGATTGGCTTTGAGCGAAACCTCATTTATATAACTGACTATGTGTGCCTATTGCTACAAAAAGTACGGTGCTTTTATTCACCACTTTAAAATGCAAGCGAAGGTCTCCACCCGCGCTGATACTGCGGTACCCCAGCCACTCGCCTTTTAGTGTATGGTTACGCAGTGAGGGTGCGGCTGCGTCTTGCAAAAAGAGAGCTACGGAAGCTCGGGCTTGTTTCTGACGTTTTTCTGTTAGTTTTTCAAATTGTTTATTAAATACCTTGGTGAAGTCTATACTCATTGTTTATTTCTTTATCAAGCTATCAAGGTGGGCTAGGGCTTCCTCTGCACTGGTTGTATGAGTGATATTGCGGTCGGCTGCATAGTCGGCTTCCGCCTGGCACATAGTCTCCTCAAGGTAAGGAGTTGGTTCAAGGCCAGTGCTTAGTACGAGACGCTGGTCCCGCAAAGCCTGCTTAATGACTAGGTTTACAAAAGCCGTACTCGATATGCCTAGTTCGGCAGCAAAGGCCTTTAAGTCTTGCTTGGTCTGTTCATCAGTTTTGATACTTAACAGTGTACTACTCATAATGCATACATTGTATGTATATCGTATGTGTTTGTCAATACTATAGGGTAGCTGTCTGTTTAAAACCGACTGGATTTAAACTCATTCGAGGGTGTTAG
>CAYUUV010000041.1:0-7453 GCA_964448015.1 uncultured Candidatus Saccharibacteria bacterium | reverse complement strand
CCGTCACCATTTTGCATATGTTCAGGTAGATTACGCAGTAGTGAGCGAAATTCAAATTTTTGCAACAGCTCTTTTAAGAGCATGGTGTCTAGATCGGTGACATCCATATCCTCTAAATCAAGTTCCACGGGCGCATCGTTATACAGTTCGGCTACACTCTTACTCATATAGGCCAACTCTTTGCCAGCCTCTAATTTTTTAGCAACTGTCGGTTTGATGAGTGCAATATTTTCATAGACACCATCAAGCGTTTTATATTGACGGAGTAACTCGGCTGCCGTTTTTTCACCGATACCGGGTACGCCCGGGATGTTGTCTGAGCTATCACCTTTCAGGCTTTTAAGATCTAAAAATTGCTGCACGCTGATATGATATTTTGCTTCAAACGCCGCAATGTCAAATCGCTCAATATTACTAAAACCCTTCTTCAAGGCATAGACATGTGTATGCTCGCTGACACTTTGCAACGAATCAAGATCAGAGGTAATCAACATTGTTTCCAAACCAGCCGCCTCAGCCTTTTGAGCCAAGGTGTGCATAATGTCATCCGCTTCGTAATCATCGAATTCATACAGCGGCCAACTAAATGCCTCGAGCAGTTCGTATAAAAGCGGGATCTGTTTATAAAAATCCTCTGGCGCTGGTTTTCGGCCAGCCTTATAACCTTCGTGTATAGCGAGCCGCTTGCGAATATTAGTTTTCGGCTTGTCCCATGCCACACATACATAGTCAGGTTGCAACTTCTTCATCAGTTCCAAGCTCATAGCCGCAAAGCCGTACACCCCGCCCGTTGGTGTACCATCCGCCATACTGAGATTCCCCATTGCATAATACCCGCGATAAAAAACCGACTTTCCGTCAATGATTGCTAGTTTTTTACGTGTACTCATATGTTGATTATAACCCAGTACGGCCATATATCTTCTGGTGCTGTGCCTCTCGTCGCTGCAACTTCACTAATCCGCTCCAAAACGCACCCTGATATTTTATTTCGTCGCTACCTAGCCGGGTATTAAAATCGAGCAGCTGGCAGGCTTGATGCAGACAGACTGGTGCATCACTGCGGCTGGCGGTACGGCCAAATACCAAGCCCATCACTTCTTGTTCATAAAAATCGTACCGGTCCTGTAGCTGTAAAAATGGTGAGGGCTGCAAACTGTGTATGTACATGTCTCGGAGGCTGTCGCTCATCTGACGCACAAGGTCTGTTGGCGACTTCTGAGGGCTGTACAAAAAATCGTAGTAGTGTGCTATTGCTTCTGGTTCATACCGACTCTCCAGCAGTGTGTGTAAAACAGCCTGGCCTTGCTCGGCAATCTCCTCGGCAGACGCTTTGTTCCATGACGTTTCACTCATACCATTCATCTTATAGCTTCCGGTAGGCACACGCAAACATAACCAACTATGTAATAATAAACCTATGGACCAAAAAGCACCCGTTTCAGCACACAGCCACCTACGGCACTGGCACCATGTGTATCAAAAAAGACGTGCACCGCGCATTAACGCAAAGCAAATGAGCTATGCCCAAGTGATTGCACTGCTTGGTTCTATTATTGCTGGAGTCCTGCTCGACGCCAACAAAACAAGTCTTGTCGCCTTTGCCGGTGCCTTTGTAATTCTACCGGGTGTTTTTGACGTGGGCGGATCACTAGGCGCCTCACTCAGCGCAAAAATCAACCATCGACTCGACAGCAGTGCTGCTTCAAGTCGTAGAATATTTATCAGCAGTACACTCTTCACGCTACTCATTGCCGTCTGTGCAGGTCTTGTTGTCAGTCTGCTGGGTGCTACCGTCGCCACAATCTTTTTTGATGCAATCTGGTGGGAGGTATTGGTCGTGGCCGAACTGTCAATTATTGTATGCGGTCTCATCGGCTTCCCGATTGTTGGCATTCTGAGCATTGTGCTCCGTCGCTATAATATTAATCCAGATGACGTTGCGGGACCGATTGAAGCTTCACTCTTTGACATTTTAGCCGTGGCAGCACTGGGTGTCATCGCGGGGCTATTTGTATGAGCGTTAGCATGATACATAAAATCAGAGGTTTTCTTTTTATTATGTTTTCGGTCGCGGCAACTTCGTGCATTAGCCTGATTGGCGGCCTCGGTATTGAAGCTGTGCAAGAAAAGATCATCCCGCTTGTACCCTTAATTATTGCGATGCCAGCTCTCAACACTATGGTCGGTGATTACGCGGCTATTATTGCTGCACACGCCGGCAACCCAACAGAAAATAAGCGTTCTAGCAAAGAACTTCTCAAGGCGGTCATGAAAGCGGTATGGGTGAACATTATTGGCGTACTGATACTCAGTATTGTGCTTGCCATCAAGCGTGGATACGTTTTTGAACACATTTTTATGCTCAAATTTGTATGCTTTGTTACCGCAGCCATGCTGGGTATCATTGTGGTGATGTATGCCATCACCCGGACTCTCGATAAAATGCTGGAAAATCGAAAATTAAACCCTGACGATATTCTGATACCTATTGTGACCACGATTACCGATGTGATGATGCTTGGCTTAATAGCCCTCGCGGTGGCACTACTATTTTAACGTGAGGCCAAGTGCCGCCACCGCCTGTGCTAAAAATGCATCCAGATCGATATCGTTATCAATCACAATATCAGCGCGAGGTTTGATACCGGCAATACTGAAATCACTGTTTACACCACCGTTTTCTTTGGCTTCCCGTTCTAAAAATTCTTCGTAGGTGCTCAGTTTTTCGTTATCACGGGCCCGAGCAATACTCCGTTCGTAGCGTATGCGCGGTGATGCGTCGGTGTATAACAGCACGCCGCCCTGCTTCTTGATTACCTCAGCCTCAGCCCACGCCCGAAAGCCGCTCACGCAAACACCACCTGAGTACTTCTCGGCATACGACGCATATCGTTCAATGGCGATCTGACTCAGTACGCCAGCGCCGCGTTCTTCACGCAGTTCGTTAGCCGTTTTGTAGAGTATTGGCCGTTCAATCGAACCATACTTTTCTTGCGCAAACTCGCGAACAATATCACCAGTTGAAATATGCTTAATAAAGAACTTCTCTTCGAGGCATCGCGCAAGACTATCTTTACCACTCGCAAATGTTCCCGCTAAGCCAATAATTGTATAATCAGCTAAGGTATTCATATAGTTTCTTGGCATCTTTGTGTTTACGTAATTTCGCAAGTGCTTTAGCTTCAATCTGTCGAATACGTTCGCGTGTCACCGCAAATTCATGGCCAACTTCTTCAAGTGTGTGATTTTTACCGTCTTCCAGACCGAAGCGCATTTTTACAATCTTCAGCTCACGCTCGGAAAGGGCCGATTCCAAAATACCCTGCACCTGTTCTTTCAGAAGCTGCTCAGTTGCTGCGTCATCTGGGCTTTTGGTATCTTCATCTTCAATAAAATCTCCGAGTACTGAATCTTCTTCATCGTCACGAACAGCGGCGTCAAGTGAGTTGACGTCTTGTTTGATCTTCATAACGTATTCAATTTTTTCCGGTTCCATTTCCATTTCTTTAGCCAGCTCTTCAATGGTTGGCTCGCGGTTGAGTTCTTGAGTCATACGACGCTGCGTACGAAGTAGTTTGTTAATTGTTTCCACCATGTGCACCGGAATACGAATCACCCGGGCTTGGTCGGCAATAGCGCGAGTAATTGCCTGGCGAATCCACCACGTAGCATAGGTTGAAAACTTAAAACCCTTGCTCGGATCAAACTTTTCAACGGCGCGCAGCAGCCCCGTGTTACCTTCTTGAATCAAATCAAGAAAATCGAGTCCGCGGCCAGAATACCGCTTGGCAATTGAAACGACCAGGCGCATATTCGCTTCGGCCATTTGGTCTTTCGCTTTCTTGTCGCCGTCCACAACTTTATTGGCAAGTGCCAGCTCTTCTTCGGCAGTAAGCAGAGGAATCTTACCAATTTCGCGAAGATACAGGCGCACCGAATCATCAGAAATATCATCAAGATAGCTAGTGTCCTGTGCAGCAACTAAGGCTTCTTCGTCTTCCTCGCTTGTAGCCCAGATGTCATCATCAGCCGGCTCGTCTTTTGTAGTAACAACTACTTTTTGTGTCGAAAGTTGACTGTAGATTTCTTCAAGGCTCTCATACACCCCGGCCTCTTCAACCGCATCAAGTACTTCTTGCTGGTCAAGCATATGCTGTTTCTTAGCCGCTTTTGCACTGAGTTGTGCCACTAGTTCGGTTATTTTGCCAGAGGTATCAGCCTGTGGTGTTGCATCAACCTGGTCTTGTTGCACTTGTTTTTTAGCCATGTGTTCTCCTTATATTCACGAATTTACCGTTTATTGTTCAGGTGTCTTTTAAGCCTTTTTGATACTGCGCCAACAATCGAGTGACCTCTTGGTCGTCGCCTCGTTCTTCAGCTTCACGAATGGCAGCAGTTAAATCAATACGCTTCTTGGTTTCTTGTTTTTGTTTAATACGTCGTGCTAGAGCCATGGTTTCAGCCATTATGTCGGCTGGGCTAAAGCTAGCATAGTTTTCTTCGACGGTTAATGTAAGTATTTTCACATAATCTTGATTTGATTGCAAGTCTTCTTCAGCACCAGTCAGTCTGTGATGTAGCGGAGCATGCAATAATACACGGAATAACTGTTGTCGATGTTCACCAACCAAGTCAGTTTGGGTAATTAACTTTAAACTGTCTCGTACATCAGGGTAGTAACAGTTAAGTGCCAAAAAATCGTCTTGATACACCAGCGCATCGGGCTCGACACTCTGAACAGTAGACTGTTTTTTAGCTGTTGGCTTTGTTTTCTGAGCCGACAGTTTCGCGAGCAACGAGTCCAGCGAGGTATTTAGTAACATCGCAAGTTCTTTCAGATGATGTTCTTGCTCGACAGGATCTTGCAGATTTTGAATAATTGCCAGAGCCTTGCTTGAAAGCTGACGCTTACCTTCGGCCGTGTTCTTATCATACTGATGACTGTATTTTGCAAGCGTCCAAGTAACCGCATCATCAGCTTGTTCAATAATTGTTTGCCATTTGGTTGGATCGGATTGAATGAGCTCATCCGGATCCTTAACACCTTCCGGCATCGACACCACCTTCAAGTTAACACCGACCGACCCAGCTATTGGAATCGCCCGCTCTGTTGCATTAATGCCCGCCTGATCAGCATCAAAGGCCAACCGAATATTCACAGTGAGTCGACTTAAACTCCGCAAGTGATCGGCGGTCATGGCTGTTCCTGCAGCAGCTACAACATTTGCCACCCCGGCCTGGTGCGAAGCAATGACGTCTAGGTTACCTTCAACCAGTATGGCCGCATCAGTTTTTCGAATTGCGTCTTTTGCGTGATGCAAGCCAAAAACCTGGCGCCCTTTATCATAAATAAGCGTTTGCGGCGTATTGAAATACTTGGGTGCATCTCGCCCCGAGCTTGTGGAGCGGGTTTTTTCTGTTTCCAGCAATCGTGCCGTGAAGCCGACAACATTACCCTGCCCGTCACTCAGTGGGATCATAATTCTACCGCGAAACATATCACCCCAGCCATCACGCCGCTTGGTGATAAGTCCCGCTTTGCTCAGCTCGGTTTCATGAAAGCCGCGCTTTTTCAAAAATACATACAAGGCTCGGCCTTCATCTGGTGAATAGCCCAGTTGCCATTGTCGAATTGTTGCTGGCGTGAACTTACGCTGTTCTTTAATGTAGCTAAGCGCCTCGGCTTTTCGAGATAAGCACAGATGATAAAATTGGGCCGCCTGTTCGTGAGCCGCCAAAAGTCGTTTTTTCAACTGCGCGAGCGAGCCGTCACTTTTTTGAAATAATGAAAGATCAACACCAGCCTTTTTGGCTAATATTTCCAGTGCTTCACGAAAATCCACACCTTCGACTTCCATAATAAAACTGAAGATGTCACCGCCCTTATTAGAAGAAAAGTCGTGCCAAATCTGTTTTTCGGGGCTCACCATAAAGCTTGCTGTTTTTTCAGATGTAAACGGGCTAATCGCCTTGAAGTTACGCCCCGCGCGTCGTAATTCAAGGTAATCACCAATCACCTCTTCAATCGAAAGCTTCTGCTTCACCTCATCTTTAGCGTCCATGATATAGATTATAGATGATAGACGTGAGATTTCAGAAAAAAGAAATTATTGTGTAGAATTTAGCTTCTACTTTTACGCAGATATCGACGCCCAAGTACAAGACTGGCTACGAACATTAGACTAGCTGCCAATGCAAGAATTGCCCGGCTATTTTCACCTGTTCCCGCCAAGTTAGCACTAGCAGCCCGCACAGCACCCAGACCAATCGGGTCACTAATACTTCCGTTAACGGAACCGTCGGTATCAAATTCTGAACCATCAGTTAAACTATAGCTCAGTTTGATAACCGGCTTGTCATCGAATAGTAAGTTTGTAACAGAAGCTGTACTGACTGTTTTAAAAATACCGCTACTTGGCAAGTACTTTCTTGGTGCCAAGTCTGAGGCGACAACATTGGTATCGTGATAATACAAGGTTACGTTTGCGCTTCCACCAAGGCTCAACCCAGTAATCGTAAAGCCAGCAAAACCTAACGGATAAGTATAGCCGGGGTCATACGGGGCTCCTTCGTTCACGGCACGCGTGATTGCCAGCCCTTCGGCAACCTCAAGTGTTACATACTGTCCGGTGCTAGTATTGACCCAGGAGGCAACATTTGCCTGGGTAGAATCTAAGAACCCGTCATCATTACCGTCACCACCATTCGGCCCCGCATCTTCTACACTGCTGGCAACGTTGTCGTTGTCATTATCAATAATGTGCAGAATCGGATAGTCTGATCCTGAAAAGTACCAAACAGCAGTGTCCCAATGTCCGGCAAAAGGCTGATTCGACACATTATAAAAGTACGTAGGTTCTGAATCAGAGGCATTCACCGCCGCACAGCCTTCATTGCTATGAGGGTCTTTCCTCCACCTTCTCAAAAATGATCCTGTATTGGTAAACTCTCTCAAGCTGTGGCCGCCATCGGTGACATATATACTACCGCTTGCACTTATGGTAATACTTGCAGGTCCATTGAACTCGCCGTTACCTGAACCTTCGGCGCCAAATTGACTGTTGTACGTGCCATTGGAGTTGAACTTTTGAATACGATGGTTAAAGCGATCAGCGACATAGATGTTACCAGAGGAGTCGATAGCAACGCCTGCAGGGCTATTGAACTGTCCGTTGCCCGAACCTAGAGTGCCAAATTGACTGTTGTACGTGCCATTGGAGTTGAACTTTTGAATACGGTTATTACCATGATCGACGAGATAGATGTTACTGGCGGAATCTATGGCAACGCCTAAGGGGTAATTGAACTGTCCGTTGCCCGAACCGTAAACGCCAAATTGACTGAGATATGTGCCCGAGGAGTTAAACTTTTGAATACGGTGGTTATAGCTATCAACGACATAGATGTTACCAGAGGAGTCGATAGCAACGCCTGCAGGGCTATTGAACTG
>CAYUUV010000040.1:0-7945 GCA_964448015.1 uncultured Candidatus Saccharibacteria bacterium | reverse complement strand
GGGTATTTACACCTATGGCCGTGCCACGAGATGAGCAAAGCGAATTTTTCGTGGTACCGCGGAGAGGACTTGAACCTCCACGCCCCGAGGGGCACTAGCACCTGAAGCTAGCGTGTCTACCAATTCCACCACCGCGGCACATCTAAATATAAAAAGGTACGGATAGTTTAGTGTCGTTTCGGACGCTGTGTTATGACACGCTTTTGTGTCTACGATTGATTTACGTTCACGCAGCCTCGTCGGAACTTACGCATCTATTTTGTTTTGAAGTTATCTTCAAAAGCTTCATCTGATACTATGTTCCTCCTCTCAAATTAAAAAAGTCGCACTGCTTTGTTTTTCAATTTGGAAGAAGACAGCAGTTCAAACAAATTATAGCAAACTATGGGGTTTTATTGGTAGTAATTGTTGCAACCGTCCAGTCTTCTATGTTGGTGAGGCGGGCTGATGCATTATTTGATGGCGTCAAACGAAAACCTTGCACATTCTGATGATATGCATAGTTTACCCGCGGCTGATACAAGGCAACGGCGGGAGCAGACTTCTGCCACTCGTCAAGAAATGTTTTATAACGGGCATCACGCAGAACTGGCTCCAGCCGAGTACGTGCTACCTCAAGACTCACATCAGCACGAGCCGACTTCCATTCAGAAAAATTTAAGCCGCCCGAACGAGCCTGCGAAGAATGCCAGTAGGCATACACGTCTGGATCATAGCCGATAGAAACGCCGTAGAGCAAAATATCATAAGCATGCGCAGTTAAGCCGTTTTGCTGTAGTTGCTCAAGTGTTAAAAGTTGCGACTTGATACTTACTCCAATAGAAGCCCACTGCTTCTGCAAAACACCTGCTAAAGCACTATAGTGTGCACTGTTCACGGTAATCATACTGAACTCGAGCGGCTGACCATCTTTGGCTCGCATACCGTCAGCCTGCTTTTGCCAGCCGGCTGCGTCAAGTATTCTTTCAGCCTCAGTACTATTAGTGACTTGGTTGTATTGTGAGCCGTACCCAAGTTGTGAAGGCAATAGCGGTGTTTTCAGTGGAGCATAACGGGCATCGAAAAGCTCCAGTACCGCCTGACGATCAATTGCCTGCACAAGGGCGCTGCGAATACTGGCATCCTCAAGCAATGGTGAGGTGTTTTTAAAGAAGGCAAAAACCCCGCTATTCAACGGAATATCAACCACTCGAATACTTGCGTCTTCCCGAAAGGCCTTGGTTGTTTCAGGTTTTAAATCAACCGCGGCAGTGATTTCGCGGTGCCGTAAAGCCTCTGCCAACGATTCGTCATCAGGGTACAGTTGCATAACAAAGCGTTCTATTTTTGGTGCACCGCGATGATATGCTTCATTGCGAACAAATTCAATTTGCTGCCGCTGATCTGGCTCACTGCGCAACGCCTTGAACATAAATGGCCCGCTACCAACCGGATTATTACTAAAATTTGAAGTACGAATTTTACTGGCTGATACATCTTTCAGTAAATGCTGCGGCAAAATAGGTACGGTCAGGGCGCCCAAGAACGGTGCGAACGGTGCCGGCAGCTCAAACTGCACCGTTGCGTCATCAATTGCTGCAACCTTAACACCTTGCCAACTAGCAAATAATGTCGAACGCGTTGCCGGATTTTGAATTGTGGTAATGGTGTAGACAACGTCTTTCGCAGTCAATGGCTGCCCGTCGTGCCACCGCACATCACGACGCAAGGTAATTGTATAAACTTTTTTTGATTCATCGACCCGCCATTCAGACGCTACATCACCCACGAGTCTTCCTTCTTCATCGTAGCGCAACAAACCGTTATACAACAATCTACCTGCCGTATCGTCCAAGGTACCACCACTAAATAACGGATTCATGTTCGTCATTTCTCCAACCAGGCCTTCTGTGTACGTTCCACCGTTCGTTGGCGCAATTGTCTGAGATGATGAACGAACTTGCAGTAACGTACCGAGCGTACCAATACACAGCAGCAACACTAGTAGTAACCAGCCTGAAACAAACCGCCCCACACCAGCAATTCTGCCTGCCCGTCGTGTCACATATTTGCGTACATGCTTGCTCGAACTAGTATGCAGATCAGCCGCACGCGAGCCAACTTTTTTGACGAGCTTCGCTGTTCGGGTGCGATGTTGAGAAAAATCTGCCATAAAAATATATGCATACGCAATATAAAATTGCTATTAACCCCTTATGATACCAAGTACAAGAGAGCCGATAAAGACGATCGCCATGATAATGGTGACCTGGTGCATACTCTTATCAACACCACGTCGTGCCGTAAAGAGTTCGCCAGAACCGCCAAAACCGGCACCAAGACTTGCGCCTCGTGTCTGCAGTAAAATTAAAAGCGTCATTAAAACAGCGCTGGCAATAGTTATTATTTGAAAAATATGGTTCATGTTTCCTCCGGTGCAAGTACATCAAATACTCGCGTTACTATATAGTTTACCAAGCCAATGATAAGACCAGCAAGTACTGCGGTGCCAAAACTGCTAATTTGGAACGGTTGATAGATCAAATGAGCAAGATAAACCATTAAACCATTAATCACAACACTGAATATACCGAGCGTTAGCAGCAAGGCGGGAAGCGCAAGAATCATCATGAAGGGTTTGATGAGTGCGTTGATAAGCGACAGAATTAACGATGCCGCAAATAATACCTCCCATCTGTCTTGGAAGGACACTCCTGATAAAAGACGTGACGCCGCAAAAAGCCCTGCAGCATTAAATCCCCATCGAACAAGGAACTGACCAAATTGCCGTTTCATCTTACTCGTATTTTACCACATACAACACATTAGTAATACGGAATGTGCGAGGATAGATTTTCAGCGCCATTTTTTGTAATAAGTACGTCGTCTTCTATGCGCACCCCGATTGCCTCTTCCGGAATGTAGATGCCCGGCTCGACAGTCATGACCATATTTTCAAGAATCGTATCGTAGTCACAGACGTCATGCACATCCAGACCAAGACCGTGACTAATGCCGTGAGAAAAATAACGACGAACTTCTTGACTAGAAGGCGACGCGATAAGCCCTAATCCGAGAAGCTCTTCGCCCATTTTCTGCTCAACCCTCTGTGCGTAGTCACGCCACTTTATACCGGGTTGTAATAACTCAATTGCTCGCTGATGCACGGCAAAAACAGCTTCGTACACTTCTTGCTGACGCTCAGAAAACTGTGTGATTGCATACGTTCTGGTAATATCCGCGCTATAGCCATAATATTCAGCCCCCACATCCAGGAGTATTCCATCACCAACACGTAGCTGATGATTGTTCTGAATATAATGGAGCGTACAGGCATTTGCACCGCTGGCAATAATCGGCTGATAACCATGCACTGCCTGATTTTTTGCAAATACATAATCAAACTCAGCCGCTAGTTCGTACTCGCAGACACCACCGCTTATAACTTTGCGAGCATTCATGAAGCCTTCTGCGGTGATGGCAATCACCCGCTTCATAACCGCCACTTCTTCGGGCTGCTTAATCTGACGAAGCTGGACAAGATGTGTTCGAATATCAATGATTTCTACTGAAGAAATACGTTTTATCTTCTGTACGATGTTTTTACGGGCCGGGTTTGTATAAAAACTATCCAGTCCATGAATCTTTGTTGCAGCGGCGCCAAGTGTATAGACATTTTTGCGACTTTGTTGCAATTTCTTGTATCGACTCCAACCTTCTTGATGAGGATATATCGAATGTATGCCTGATTTTTTTGCGATTTCGTCGCAATTTATAGTACCTCCAAATACAATCTCCGACTCTGAGCGTTTTGGTAATATCAAAAACTCATCCGCCTCACACATCACCAGCACCACATCAGGCTCATGTATGCCGGTAAGATAATAGAAATTACTGTCTTGCCGAAACGGATACACGGTATCACCACTGCGCTGCAGTAATGATTGCGCTGTAATAACCGTCAGCCCGTCACCCGTCCGAGCTCGGAGCAGTTCCCGATTATGGGTAAAGAAGCTGCTACTGAGCATCATGCGTACGCTCAGCCTTCTGTGAGTTTACCCCGTCCCTGACATCCATCATTGCAATGGCAGCACCGAGCGCTAGATCATCTCGATCAACCAAGTAACCTTCCCGACGATTATATTGCTCGGAATTGAGATCTTGATGGTCCCGCCGCAATCGGATTACGGCTGCTTCGAAATCAACAGTGAGCTGCTGCCGTTCACCCAACTCAGTAATACGGTCTATTTGTGTGTCTGTCAGCTCCATAATCTACTACTTTACAGGTGGATACTACTTATTTCAAATAGGCTTTGATTGTCTTTGCCTTAATTAAGCCAACATGTTGAGCAATATCAGCATTTGTGGCAGCTTTAATACCATCAACTGTACCAAAGGCCTTGAGAAGTTTTTTGCGGGTTGTCGGGCCAACACCAGGAATATCATCAAGAACACTTCTGGTCTGCCCGGTCCGCTTCAGATGTGTATGATAACTCACCGCAAAGCGATGCGATTCATCACGAATACGTTGTAAGAGTTTTATGATGTGGCTATTTTTTGGAAGCGTGATGACCAAAAAATCTTCACTATCGCTCGATATACCGGGTTGCTGGTCTTCACGAACATGCAGCACGGGAGATACGTGCGCTGGTTCTTGGCGGACAGTCGGCTCATCAAACGGATTTTTTTCTTTTACCCAAGCCTGCAGTACCTCGGTATTGACGGTGATGTGAGACCTCGTTTTATGCACAACAATCTCTTCCTCACGCTTTGCTAGTCCAATTGCCGCAATCGCAATACCACGATCTTCCAAAGCGGTGAGCGCTGAACTCAACTGCCCTTTGCCGCCGTCGATTAGTAGCAAGTCTGGGTTCGGCCAATCTTTGTGCCGCCCTGAAAATCTGCGCGTCATTGTTTCCCTCATATGAGCAAAGTCGTCATTACCGGGAGTGCGCATTTTAAATTTTCGATAGCTGGCTTTATCGGCCAGGCCGTTAGTCGCCACCACCATACTGGCGACATTGTTGGTGCCTTGCATATGACTAATATCGTAGCCTTCAATTCGCTTTGGCACCTCGGGTAATCCGAGTAATTCCTTCAAACCTGCTAGTGCTTGATCTTTGGAAAGATCCATAAATTCTTTGTCGCTAAAAATAATCTGCCGCTGTAATGACTTCAAATTATTGAGCTGGTCACGAGCATGCGCGGCTTTTTCAAACTCTGAAGCCTTGGCGAAGGCCTTCATTTCTTTTTCAAGCTCGATGATTAACTGCTTGCGGTTGCCGCGCAAGTACGTCATAAGTTTTCTGAGATCGGCTTTGTATTCTTTGACCGAGCCCTGACCAGCCTCAAGGCCTGGTGTGAGACCGAGATGATAATCAAGTTCAGCTTTTCCGCCGGGCGGCTTCGTGTAATACGGAAAGACCTTGCGTAGTAACCGCAGTGCTTTTTTAATTATGAAACCGTTGTAGTACGGGCCGAAATACTGGGCACCATCATCAAGCGGCTGGCGGGTGGTGGTGACATATGGTACCTCATCTTTCAGATTGATACGAATGAAGGTCTGGCTTTTGTCATCGCGAAGTAAAATATTGTAGCGCGGTTTATAACGCTTAATCATTTCGCTTTCTAAAAACAGTGCATCAAGCTCGGATTCTACGGTGATCCAATCGGTATCATGAATTTCAGCAACCAAGGCTTCAGTTTTCGGATCAAACGGCCGAGATGATTGGAAATACTGCCGTACCCGATTTTTGAGAACTGCCGCCTTACCAACATACAGAATCTCGCCAGATTGTGACTTATGAAAATACACCCCGGGATCCCGCGGCAAGGTCTTCAACTTAGTTTCTAAGCTCTTGTTCACTACTTAATTCTATCAGATAAGCGATTTTCGCGATTATGCCAGACACGAACGATGACGACGGTTGATTCATCTTGCAGTTGATAACGAAGAATGTATGCTCCCGCGCCGAAAGGAGTGAATAATTCTCGATACGTAGCCCTGTCGGACATAGGTCGTCCAATGCGCGGATTGATCACTAAATGCTGGGAGCCACGCAAAATGGCTCGGGCTGCTTTCGATGCCGCCTCAGTATTTACTTGATAAAGAAACTGAAGAAGGCGATCCAAATCTTCCAAAGCTTCAGGTAGCCATAACAACCTTACGGTGTTGGACACGGAGATTCCTCGCCCTCAGCAAGATTGTGTAACCAGTGTGTCACCTTACCATGTTCTACGGCCACGCCAGTTAACTGATACCGTTCCCAACGGTCTTGGTCTTCTTCGCGCTCACGTTCGTACTGTTCTTCACGGTTAAGATAGTCCTCGATTGCTGTTTTCATCAACCAGTGCGGTGAACGGTCACGTTTTTCACCCAGCTCCTTCAGCCGTTTTTTTGTAACATCATCTAATTTTATGCCTTGTGTTGTCGCCATATAATCCTCTACCAAAATGGTAGCACTATATGCAACTTATTGCAACTTTTCTTATATTAGCGGACTAATTCAGCGGTGACGACGAGGCGTTTGTCGTAATTGTTGGCTTGCCATTTGCCTGAACAGGTGATGATTTCAAGTCGTGATTCATCGCTGGTTTTAAAGAGCTCCGCCATTGGTACTTGATCTTTTTGGTATTCAGCTTTTTTAATAACCTTATAAGTAAAGCTTTCACCTTTACCATTGGTTGTTGTGATGAGATCACCATCTTTGAGATCTGTCAGGCGATCAAACACGCCACCGTAACCACCGGTATAGTGACCAGCCATAACAGCAGGACCCTTCTGCCCAGGGTACATTCCCTTGCTATACCACCCGACAATACCGTACGACTTTGGCACAGCCATCAAGCCTTCGGAGGTTTGACCAACGGCTTCAATTGGTGCATTAACACCAATGCCACCTATCACTAGGCGTACGGGATGATTCGGATTAACGGCCACTCTTCTTGTTTCGGTTGTTGGTGCGGCTGCATTATTGGCAGGCTGTTGTGTAACAGGTGCCTCGACTTCAATAACAGGTGCGCCGACCGGCTGAGCGACTACTGGTTGTGAACTACTCTGACTCAAAAATGTAAACATACTGACCGCAATCACACCACAAGCAAACGCACTGGCCACAATTGTTCGCATGTGTGATAGCGAAGCACTCTGGTCATCCTTCATTAATGCCTGCGTAAGTGATGCTTCATCAAGATATAACGCCCGTAAATTGGCCTCTATGTGATCAGCAGGTTGCGGCGCCGTGTTGACAGCCTGATGAGGTGTTTCAGGAACTGGAGCTTGCTGCACAGCCAGATTAGGCTGCTCGGCAATCACTGGTGCTGGAGAGATAGGTGCCTGTGGTTGCATAGCCTGCATGGGCTGGGCGGGGCGCCTGGAAATTGTATCGAGATATGTGGCATGACCACTGCTTACCTGCTGCAGAAAGTCCTGCGTTGACTGCGGTTGTCGCGGAGCCGTCTGCTCTGCAACCCGCGGCTGCTGAGGAGCAACTTGATGCGGAGCTTGAACAGGTATTGCGGTAGCTGACTGGGGGTGCTGACTGGAAGGTGCGGCAGCCGGTACAGAGTAGTTCATTTGTTGCACCGTAGGTGATGGTGCATACATGGGCATTGCAGTTCCAGTATTAATACTGGCGGCGTCCTGTGAGACCGCATACTGCACTGGCGCAGGAGGTGTAGCCTGTACGCTGTTGGCAGCTCCCCTTTTTTGGGCATATGTATCAAGATACACTCGCCGTCGCCCAGAGTGTCCGGGCGGCTGCGTAGGCGTGCGCTGCAAGGGTAGTTCGGTAGTTGATGGATTCATGTTTGTTATTTGTTTTTGAAATACAAAAAGACTGACTCTTCGGCCAATCTCGCATTTCCAACCTGTTAACGGATCGCTCTTTTTTGATTTTACATTTTAATTTTGCGTCCTTACTATATATTCTACTTACGCTTGTAACTGATGTCAAGTAAATTTGGC
>CAYUUV010000039.1:2015-8160 GCA_964448015.1 uncultured Candidatus Saccharibacteria bacterium | reverse complement strand
AAGGTATGAATATTACCGAGTGATTTACTCATCTTGGTGCCATCAACCTTAATGTGGTTGGCGTGAACCCAGAAGTTACTGAACTTTTTACCGGTAACTGCTTCGGTTTGGGCGATTTCGTTGGTGTGGTGTACCGGGATGTGGTCGATGCCGCCGGTGTGAATATCAATGGTATCACCTAAAATCTCGCGTGCCATGACCGAACACTCAAGGTGCCAGCCTGGGAAACCAGTTCCCCACGGTGATTCCCATTCCATGTCTCTTTTTTCTTCCGGCTTCGAAAACTTCCAGACTGCAAAGTCGGTTGGGTTCTTTTTGCCAGTGTCTTCAACACGGGCGCCAAACTGTAGACCTTCAATATCAAGCCGTGCAAGTTCCCCGTAATTTTCTAGCTTTGAGGTATCAAAATAGACACCGTCATCAATGCTGTAGGTATAGCCTTTTTCTTCCAATATTTTCACGAAGTCAATTTGCTGCTGAATGTATTCAGTTGCCCGCGGCATATGTTCAGGATGCAGCAACTCAAGTAATTCAAAAGCTTCGCGGTCGGCAATCTGAATGTATTTTTCAGCAACTTCCCATGCCGTCAAACCTTCTTTGAGCGCACCTTTGAGCATCTTATCTTCACCGGCATCTTCGTCACTTGTAAGATGTCCAACATCGGTAATATTCTGCACCCGCTCGACATCATAGCCGCTTGCTCTCAGTGCACGAACTAAAATATCCCAGTAAATATACGCCACCCAGTTGCCGATATGCGGCTGCGAATAGACCGTCAAGCCACAGGTATACAACTTCACTTTTTTATCTTGAAGTGGTGTAAATTCCTCCGTCTTTCTGGTCAGGGTGTTATAGAGTTTCACGGTATTGTTTCCTTAAAGTCTCTAGATCGAGTTCTTTTACTGACTAATAGTATACTGGATTCCCGCCTTCGCGGGAATGACGGGCTAGGTTGTAAGAAGTTCCGTGGACTTTTTAATGAGTTCTAGTTTTAGTTCTTCGTATTTCCATTCGGTGGTTTTGAAGCCGGCGGCGTAGTCGTGGCCGCCACCGCCGAAGTGGGCGGCGAGGTTGCCGGCTACGGGGTGGTTGTTGGCGCGGATTTTGCCGGTGATTTTGCCGTCAGGATAGGTTTTTATGCCTACTGCGAGTTCGATGCCTTCGGTGTTTCTCAGTTCTTCAAGCGCTAGCATGCTGGGGTTGTAATGCGGGCTAAATTCTTCAATTTCTTCCCATGGAATGTGGATGAGCGCGAGTTTACCCTCGGCGAGATATTCAATGCGCTGCAGCAGAACCCCTTTGTAGGTAACAATTTTTGGTGACTTCTTCATAAACTCGCGGCGGCGTTTGTCGATTTCTGCCATTGAAGCACCAAGTTTGAGGCACTCAGCTACAACTTGTACGTTTTCGCTCTTCACCCCTTCTGTGGTAAGCCCGAGTGTGTCGGCGAGCATTGATTCAACAATGTGTGTGGCAGCGGTTGGATTAATTTCCCACTTGTTCTTTTTGGCAAGGTCATAGACGATCTCGCCGGTTGCAACACTCTCGCCTTCCCCGCCGTAAAATTCTGCGTGCTCAAGCGGCAGATTATTTTCAGTTGGGTGGTGGTCAAGAATCAAAACTGGTTTTTTTGAAATCGCGCCGAGTTTCGTGCCTTTCAGGGTGTTTTCCAGTAGGCTTGCCGTAACGGTATCGACAATAATGGTCGCATCAAAGTTATTTGGAAATTCCTCGGTAATACGATCTGTTCCCTGGATGTATCGTAGATAATCAGGGATGTGCACGTAGCCGTAAATGATAACCTCTTTACCTTGGTCTCCCAAAATTTCTTCAAGCGCGAGGCTTGAGGCTACGCTATCACCATCCGGATTCTCCGGCTGTAATACTACAACAGTTTTAATTTCATTCCAGTTCATGTGTAAATATCTTTCCGATGACCAACTTTTGTTATCCCTACTACTTTAACGGTATCTTCGATAACGTACAAGATACGATAGTTGCCTTGTCGAGCTCGATACTCCTCTCTACCAGACAGCTTCTTAGACCAAGTGGGGCGTGGATTATCACCCAGTAACTTTATTTTGGCCATGATGCGGTAGACATCTGTTCGTGGTATTTTTGGCAGATCTTTTTTAATGACTGATGGCAAAATAGTGACGTTATATAATGCCATCTTTTTCGAGTTCTTTGAGTGCGGCCTCGTAAGAAAGTGGTCGTTCGGGTTGTTTTTGCCGGGTTCTGATTGCTTTGATATCGGCAGCATCTTCGGCCAGTTGCGCTTGCAGCGCCTCGTTCATAAGGCTTGAGACAGATTGGCCAGTCTCAACAGCCCTCATTTTAAAGGTTTTGTACATTTTGGAATCCAGGTATAAGGTTGCTTTTGTGGTCATAGTACCATTTTACCGTCATAGCGTCATGCTGTCAATCCGCATGAAATTTTGCAACTCATTTACTCTTAAGATGATATTCTTGTAGTAATGAGTGAGAAAAAGCAAGAAGTTATTTCGGTTGCGGATGTTGCTGATGGCAATCCGGCAACTGCTATGGCGCTTGCCAGGCAACTACGTGCAGGTGGTGATGAGCCGACGGAGATTTATCTGAGCCTGACATCTATTCCGGTGAATTATTTTCATAGAGATATTAGCGCAGATCATCATGAGGCGCGGTATTATACTGAGAATTCTGAATCGAAACGTTTGAATCTGCAGTCTCGTCTGTATGCGGCTGCGTGTTTCGGGGAATTTTCTATGCGGCTTGCAGTCCGCAAAGATCACGATCTTGATAGGCCAAGTAGATGGACGATTGTGCAGGAACATCAATTACTGGGTGCGCCGGACATGCTGATCGATTCACTGGGTATCACAGACGTTCGGGTAGTTGTGCCAGATGTATTTCCGAAAGAAAGTGCCAAGCATGTCGTTAAAAATACGGTTGGCGCAAGTTTTTCGGTGTGGAATCTAGAGGCGCAGTATGAACTTGAAGCTGAGGGCTTTGAAGTGGCACTCCATAAGCCCTACCATCTTGATGGCTGGCGGCCGCACACTCCCGAATTTTCTTCAAGCGGCGCAGAGGTGGTAATCAAGTGCTCTGGTAACGGTATGCCTCAGGAGTGGGAGCATGAATTGAAGTCGGTACTCGCGATGTCGCGCAGCACGACCTGGGGCCTGCATACGCCACGCGGAAAGACTTCGCATAAGTTTGAGGTCATGCGCCGACTTACGAAACCCGAGAGGCTGCAGAATTTTTACAATGATCTCGGTGGCAACACAAAAGTACTAATTGGTTACCCAAGTGAGCTAGTTGGTGTAGTTTGCGATATGCGCGAACGCGGCGTGCCAATCTGGATGATCGCCCTGCCGCCCCGTGGCGCCCACGAACTACGTAATCTGCTGTTCGCGATTGAAAATAAGCTGGTGCTCGGTGAGTTCATGCCTCGCGACTATACACATCCGCCAACCTTCCCGGGCTTAGAGCAGATAACTTCCCAACAAATTGCTGGCATTTTGCACAATCTGCCACAAGCAAAATGGGCTGAAGGCATTGTCGGTACCACACCAATTTGGTCTGATGTGGTGTAACACTGCAAGTCACAGTGCGGGGTGTGTATACTTACAGGTATGGTGAATCGAACAGAGAGTTATCTACAGGAACTAAGTAAAGATGACTGGGAAGAGTTATTTTGCGAAATAGGTGATGCTTTTCAGTCGCCTCGGGTTGTTGATTGGGCACTAACGGGTACTTGCCCTTACAGATGTGAATGGTGCTGGGGTCCGGATCATTTGGTTGGCTTACATGCTGCTATGACGACAACCGAGATCACTCGGGCTATGACTCTATTTGCTGTAACCAACAACAACCCACGTTTTGTTTTAACGGGTGGCGAGCCAATGACACGACCGGATATTGCAGATATAGTCGATCATTCATGTGGCTCGGCAGACGAGACGGTTCTTTCAACTACTGGAGATATGTTGCTGGGTCGTCGTCGTGCAGAAGGAGTGTGGGAAGAGCTCGGAAGACGGCCCCACGCTTCAACGGTTGCGGTACCGTTCCATGCTGCAAGTACGGCTGTGAACGCGCTTGTTATGCCAAAACTAAGTGGTGAGCAGGTAGAACGAGCCGATATAGTGGCCGAGGTGTTTTGTAAAGCGCAGTCGTTGGGGATATTTGCCACACTGAGAACAACAATAACTGGGCTTCAGGGGCGCGACGATATTCTACGAATACCAGAAGCCTTAGGCAAGCGAGGCCTAGATCTTTCAAAAATTAGGTGGAAGTTGTACCAGTACGACCCTTATGTTGGTCCAAGAGCAAGCGCTGACGTAGTCGGTAAATATAACCTTACTGACCAGGGTTTTACTGAAATTACCCGCTCTGTTACGGAGGAATTTTGTGATGAATTTGAAGATATATCTTTTCATCCAATCCATAGTTCTGCCGATAATTACGTCATTGTTGCACCAAATGGCGAGGTTCGTATTGTTGAGTCTACGGAAAATAATTTACCTACCGAGCAGTATCTCTGCACCGCAAATGACACCAGGCTGAATATTACGAAGCAGCCAGTTGAACTTATGAGTGAGGTTGAGAGACTGATGCCGCTACAACTATGGGACCCGGAACTAGTTTTCGATGAAGACCTCGCTGACCTTCCCCACTACCGAAGATAAAACGACCGCAGGCATTGTCGGCATCACACCAATTTGGTCTTATGTATCGGGACCACAGAGTTTTGTAGCGGCATCTCGTTAAAAGTCTTAGCTTGAAGAGAAATACTCATCTATTGCCGGTTTTAGAAATATGCGCATATCAGCTATGATTTTGAGGAGCTCAAGCTTGTCGGTGGTGCCAAATACTGCTATTTCAGCCGTCCTTCTGAAGAGTGGTTCCTGTTCTGGGTACATTTTTGCCGCACCTTCATAGCAGGGAAAAATATCGCGGGCGAATCGACCAAGATCTTCGGAAACAAGTTCATGAGCGGAGCGTATAAGCTGTTTACACATCCAAATTGACCAGTGTTTGACCCAGCTTTCTTCATTTTCAGATTCTATTTTTGGAATACTTTCATCAATACTTTGTATGACTCCAGGAAGATGTACCACAGTTTCTTTACCAATACGCAGAGGTTTCATTTTTATAGCAAGGTCTTCACCGTATACGCATACCGTCTGATATTTAAAGACTGGGTTGCGGCTTTCAATAAATTGCTCAGTAGTTTTGATGACTTTTTCTATACCTTGGACTTTGGGATAGTTCTGTTCAAGCTGTTTAATTTCCCGTATATATTGTTTTTCAATTTCATCTCCACAGTCATTTAGGGTGACTACCACGACATCCAAGTCGGATATTCCTGCGATAAACGATCCTTTAGCGACAGATCCACGAATATATACACTGTGTAAATTATTGCCAAATAATTTTTGTGCTACCAGGATAACCTTTTTTATTAGTGGCAGTAGCTCGCGCTGTAAAGTCTTTTCGGACACCGTTTTTATCAAGAAGCCGTCTTCGTCTGTGACAACGGTATTCCCTATCCGCTCTAGCCTTTGCGGGTTTTTCATATTTGGGTGCGGCCTTCTAGGGCGTGTTTGAGGGTGATTTGGTCGGCGTATTCGAGGTCGATGCCTACAGGGAGACCACGAGCCAGGCGGGTAATTTTTACGGTCAGTCCGGCTTCTTCAATCATTTTTTGCAAAAATAAGGCGGTGCTTTCCCCTTCTACTGAGGCGTTGAGGGCTAAAATTAGCTCTTCCACGCTGTCTTCCTTGATCCGTTTTACGAGTTCATGCAGATGAAGCTGCTCTGGACCGATGCCGTCTATCGGGCTAATGACTCCGCCCAGTACGTGATACGTTCCCTTGAACTGGCCGGTTTTTTCTAAACTGACAATGTCTATAGGGTCTTCTACGACCGCCACAAGCTGCTGAGACCGCGTAGGATCTGTGTAGAGGCTGGAAACTTCTTCAGTGGTGTCGATGAGCGCAAAAGTTTTTGGGCACGTCTTCAAGTTGCTATGAAGGTTCTCAAGTGCCTTGGCAAGTTCTAGGGCGTCACGATTTGAGCGTTTCAAGATTCCAAGCGCGTATCTTTCGGCAGTACGCGGTCCAACACCGGAAAGTTTGCCGAGTTGTTCAATTAAATCTTC
>CAYUUV010000039.1:0-1915 GCA_964448015.1 uncultured Candidatus Saccharibacteria bacterium | reverse complement strand
TGGCCCATCATTGGCTTCATTTTTTCGGCGGCGAGTTGTTGGGATTCAACAATTGCTTGTTTGACGGCTTCTTCGATCCAGGTTTCGAGTTCACGAATGTCATTCAGATCAACCTGCTCTGGGTCGATAGTAACTTTTTTAAGCTTCTGTTCACCCGTAATCTGCACCACTACGGCGCCATCACCGGCATCTACTTCAACGATTGTTTTTGCAAGTTCTTTCTGTAATTTCTTCACCTGCATCAGCATTTTTGCTTGGTCTAGCATGTCTCTCTCCTTGTTACTCTTCCAGTATATCAGTTTATTGCTGGGCAGCGGGCTTTATTACCAGCCAACGCACATTATCTGCTTTTGATTCATTCACCAGCGATCTGGTCTCGTTACTTGGCGGCAGCTGTACGCTCTTGAGCGCCGAAGGCTGTACGATGAAGCGATCAACAGATGTCGATTCGGTAAATGTAAAGATCGGTTGACACTGCACCTGGGCTGCTGCAATGAGCGATTTCAAAGCGCTGTTGTCAGTTATCACAACACACGAGGTATTTTCTTCTGCAGCTTTTGTATTTAGTTCTTTTGTGAGCAGTTCAAGATCACGGCTAAATGCTTGGTGGGTGGCAGTTTGTACGGGCCATAAAATAAAGTAGCTTTGATAGTGCAGTAAAGTCACCGAAAGGAACAGTACGCCAAGTGGTATGTAGGCTGCAATCCGGGCATAGGGATTTTTCGGAAATGTTTGCCGCCAGCGATGCATAAGATGACGGATACCCGCGGTGATAAATATGACAGCCGGTATTAGTAGAAGATGACCGCCGTGTTGTTGCGGCAATAGCCCGCCAGTAATCACAAGAACAGTCGAGAGTATAATAACCGCTAAATTCAGTCGATTAACTCGGGTCTTCCAGAGCATCATAATGCCAAAAATAATAAATATTAGTTCAAAAAATCGCACAAATAAGACGCCAGCAGGACTAAATTCTGGATTTGAAGCAGGTACTACAGCAACAATAGAGGCGGTATTCAAAAACATATTTTTAAAGAAACCTGGGATCGTAGGCAGACTTCCGAGACCAAGCAGTGCCTTCGCAAATGCGTGATTTTGAAAACCGATAATGCCAATTACGACTACAGCAACAAGGAGTATGAAGACACATACAGCCTTGATAAGTGTGCTTGCTTCAAGGGTGCGTTCACGAAACACTCGCACGGCGAGTAATATTGCGAGCAAAGTCATAGCAGCGTATATACCTAGTGGTGTAAACAATAACCCAGCGAGTGAAGCGGCAAATATGATCAACCAAATGTGTTTTCTTTCGAGCAGTTTTGTGTAGCAGCTCAGGGCGATGGTGAGCCAGAGGCTTAATTCAATCATGCCTCCACCATGCCGGCTGACAAACAAAAACCAGTCAGCACTGATTAAAAGTGCGGTAGAAAGCAGTGCTGTTGATTTACCAAACCAGCGCTTCAAAAGAACGTACATAAAATAGGCTGTGAACATGCTCAGTACTACACTGGGCAAACTGAGAGAAAAGCTATTGATGCCGAGCAGTTTCATGGAGGCCCACTGAAGGAGCGAATGCACGGGGTATAGTGGCATATGTAAAATACTGGCAAGGTTTAGATGTCGAGCAGCGGTTTCAAGTTCTAGCTGACTGAGGCCTGGGCGCACATGTCCAAGCTGCCAGAATAAAAAGTAGGCTGCAAAAATGGCTATGATTGAATAGCCAAACCAGTAGCGGTAGTTGTAAAGAAGCAACTGCTTGAGCGTGCGCGTTTTCATTTATATTAAGTATACCATTGCTTAGTTGGTAGTTGGTAGTTGGTAGTTGGTAGTTGGTAGTTTGTAGTTTGACCGGGATCTAGTTATGATAATTGCTGGTGATACACTCATTATAAGAAATAAGAAATAAGAAATAAGA
>CAYUUV010000038.1:0-8222 GCA_964448015.1 uncultured Candidatus Saccharibacteria bacterium | reverse complement strand
TACATGTTGTATTTACCATCTAGTATACGCAACATAAGCATATTTCTCAAGTAAATTAATCACGAGTTGACTTACATTATATACAGGAAGTGTTATACTTAACATGTACAGATGGAAGAAAGACGACTATACGATTTATACATCACGCAAAAGATGTCGATGAGTGAAGTAGCGACTCACTTAGGCTGCTCCGTGCACAAAGTAGACTACTGGTTGAAAAAGTTCAGCGTTCAAAAACGAAGCCGTAGTGAATCAATGTACATCAAAAAGAATAAGACAGGCGACCCCTTTGTAATTAAAACTAACCTGAACAAATCTGAGGCGCAGTTATTCGGTCTCGGTATTGGAATATATTGGGGTGAAGGAAATAAGAAAAATCTGCATGCAGTTCGTGTTGGCAACACCGACCCTGGCCTTGTTCTTACATACGTCAAGTTTTTAAAGGAGATCTGTCAGCTACAGCCAGAAAAAATACGTTATGGATTGCAAGTATTCACTGATGTTGATGAAAATGAAGCAGTAAACTTCTGGATTGAAAAATTATCGATTACACGCCAGCAAATTATGCCTACCATAAGTCGCATAAATAGTGGTAAAATGGGTACGTACAAAATTAAAAATCGTTACGGTGTCATGACTGTATACGTTTTTAATAAGAAGTTACGAGACTGGATGGTCAGCCAGTTGGTAATGCCGCGATAGCTCAGTCGGTAGAGCGCATGCATGGTAAGCATGAGGTCTCGGGTTCAAATCCCGATCGTGGCTCCATATTGATTTTTATTGACGAGAGTGTTATAATAACAAGATGACTAAGTTTCAAGCAGAGACCCAAGAACCGATTGAGTCTCAAATAACAGATACAGATACCCGTTTTGCAACTCTTTCTGTCGCGGCAGGTACGACACTGACAGGATTTTTTACGGGCTTTACCGCATTTGCTGTAGAAGCCATCGATACATCACTTGGTTTCAATCAAATTCCCAACGGTGCCTCAATAGCAATTGCCATGGGTTCTACGGCAGTAGGCGCGCTTGGCTTCGCGGTGACCGATCGATTATCCCGTGCAAACTAAAAAAACGCTTGATACAACCCTTATAATCTGATAGAATTGGAACCTATGGCAAAGAAGAATACGAAACGAAAGACCGTTGGCTTAACTTGTGAAGACTGCGCACAGCGTCACTACTACTCACGTAAAAATGAGCAGAATACCCCTGACAAACTTACACTCCAGAAGTTCTGCCCAACAACCCGCAAGGTTTCAACACAAACTGAAACCAAGAAGAATCTTGGTCGCAACGAAGTTAAACCAAAGAAACACTAGCACCACTTGCAAAAGGTGTCTGAAGACGCCTTTTTTGGTATGTTCGTTTTCGTAGTTCTTTACAGCACACGGCTTCTAGCTATAAGATAAGAATCGTGAAAGAAGAGCTAATTGTACTAGTAGATAGTGACGGAAAACCAATTGGAACCGCACCGAAGTTACCTACACACCACGCCAAAACGCCACTGCATCTAGCATTTTCGGTATATATATTTGATGAAAACGGTAAATTCTTAGTAACCCAACGTGCCAATACCAAAAAAGTTTGGGGCGGTGTATGGACCAATTCTTGTTGTGGACATCCATTGCCCAAAGAATCATTCGAACAGGCCATTGAACGACGATGCCAGTTCGAACTAGGTTTAAAGGTTAGCAACATAGTAAATATTGTGCCGCGTTATGTGTATCAAACCCCTCCATATCGAGGAATCATAGAACACGAATTCTGCCCGATATTCCTTGCACAAGCAGTGAGTACAATAACACCAAACCCCGACGAAGTTGCATCGTACCAGTGGGTTAGTTGGAATCAATATATGGATTCGTTACGAGAAGATACACATGGTGTATATAGTTGGTGGTCTAAAGATCAATTGCAGCACATTCAAGACAGCCCACTTGTTCAAGATTACTCACAAGGCACAGCATGAGACTAAGCGACTACACAATTGGCACTGAAGTGAACGCTGAAGATAGTATGCAGCGCTATCGATATATTCTGCAAGAATTACCAGGCAGTAACTTTGATGCAACCTTTCAACCAGATCTAACTCCTCAGCAAATGCTTCAGCTTGGTGTATTTGGGGGTGATTATTTTCATAATGAACACGACGAGTTTCCCGAAGAGTGGTTCAAAGCCGCAAAGCTCAGCACGGGGCACGATCCGCAACGTAACTATTTCCAGGTTGACGCCAGTCAACCACTAAAAGAATGGCAAAGAAAAGGCTGGATTTATGAAGAAGACCCGCGAGGCTGGTTTCAGTGGTACTGCCGGTACTTTCTGGGCCGGCGCATTCCGGAAGAAGATGCCCGGCAAATCAAACGGTGGCGGCACATGCAGCGCCACATTACGCAGCTCACGCGCCAGTGCCAGCCTGGCAACCAGCAGTGTCAACCGCGCCGGCGGCAAGCCCTGCTGCACTGGGCATACGATAGCCGGTACCGGTAGGTGGTATACTAAAGGGCATCATGCAGAAAAAAAGTGACGCGCTGGTTCAGCCATACGAACAGCAAGTACAAAAAGGGCTCGAAGATTTTTTTGCCGAGCAAGAAAAGAATGCTCGAGCCATCAGCCCGGATTACGGAACGCTCTGGTGCGACATCAAAACAGTGAGTCTGGCTGGCGGCAAGCGCATGCGCCCCCGTATGGCACTGCTGGCCTACCAAGCCTTTGGCGGCACAACGCCTGGTGAAATTGCGCCTCTGGCCATCGCCCTGGAATTACTGCATCAATTTTTATTAATTCACGATGATATTATTGACCGAGATGCCATCCGGCACGGCGTGGCAAATATGACCGGCAGGTATGACCAGCACTATGGTTCGCTCATTTCGCAGCCGCATGAAAGACGTCACTTTGCCCAGAGCGCGGCGCTACTCGCTGGAGATGTCCTGCACGGCGCCGCCCACACCATGCTCGCTACTAGTACGCTACCGCAGCAACGGCTCCAAAAAGTTCAGGCGGCATTTGGTCAGGCTGTATTTGAAGTAGGCGGTGGAGAACTGCTTGATACCGAAAGCACTTTTCGCAGCCACGACCACATTGAGACACTCGCCATCGGAAAATATAAAACTGCCAGCTATTCTTTTGTGGCACCCTTACTGATTGGCGCAATTGCCGCCGATGCCGACCCTGCCTCATGCGCCGCATTACATATCTTTGCCGAGGATTTAGGTATCGCCTTTCAGTTACGCGACGACCTGCTGGGCGTTTTTGGCGATGAAGATACCACTGGTAAAAGTAGCGTGGGAGATCTAAGAGAAGGAAAATACACCGAGCTCATCAGGCAATTTCGCCAATTAGCAACAGCTGAGCACCTTGCCATCTACCAAGAAGTATTTGGCAACAAAGAGGCCACGGCTGCACAGATGAGCGCTTTGAAAACAGCCATTACCGAGTCTGGTGCCCGCACAGCGATTGAAACACTGATTCAAACCTACGAAGCCCGCGCCCGCAAAGAACTCGACTTTTTACAGCTCAACCCGGCAGCACACGACCAGTTTGAGGCGCTGATTGATAAGGCAGTCAGGCGTCAGAAATAATGGAGCTCTATACTACCGTCTCCTATGAACTTAGCCGCCGGCTTACCGTGCGCTATTCCAGCTCTTTTAGTCTCAGTTCCCGACTTTTCCATCGGAGTATTCGGGGCGATATTTACGCCATTTACGGACTTGTGCGAATCGCCGATGAAATCGTTGACACCTACCGCAGCAAAAACGCTGGCAAACTGCTCATAGATCTGGAACAAGAGGTCGAACAGGCTCTACAAAGCGGCTTTAGTACCAACATGGTTGTGCATGCCTTCGCGCAAACCGCCAGAGAGTATGGCATAGAACAAAGCCTGGTCAGCGCCTTTTTTACCAGCATGCGAATGGATCTTTCTCGCCGCACCTACACAGTGCGCCAGTATCACACCTATATTTATGGCTCTGCTGAAGTAATTGGCTTGATGTGCCTGCGGGTCTTTTGCGGCGGTGATGATGCACAGTACCAGTCGCTGAAAGAAGGTGCTGCGCACCTGGGCAGTGCCTATCAGAAAATTAATTTCCTGCGAGATCTCAAAGCCGATTACCAGGAACTTGGTAGGATGTACTTTCCAGACACTTCCTTTGAAGACTTCGACAACCAGGCAAAGGCGGCTATTATTGCAGATATTAAAATTGATTTGGAAATTGCCCAGCGAGCTCTCAAAAACCTACCCAGCAATGCCAAAAGAGCGGTCGCCGCCAGCTTCAGCCTCTACAGCGGTTTACTGCGGAAGTTAGAGGCTGCCGACAGTGAAGCTATCAAAAGCCGACGCATTCGCGTGCCCGCTCATCAAAAAATATATCTGCTACTAAAAGGGATATTGACAACATGAGCTACGCCCCACAAGCTAAAACCGTCGTGATTATTGGCGCCGGCATTGGTGGCCTGGCGACGGCAAATCTACTAGCCAAGGCTGGTTACATAGTGCATGTCTATGAAAAAAATAGCGCCCCGGGCGGGCGCGTGGGCCTTCTGAAAAAAGATGGCTTTACCTTTGACACCGGCCCATCGTGGTATTTAATGCCCAGTGTCTTTGAGCATTATTATCAGTTACTTGGCGAAACAACCAACTCGCAGCTCAAACTGCAACGGTTGCAGCCAGCCTACAAAGTCTTTTTTGAACATGCCGAACCCGTCACTATTACCAGCGACCCGAAAGTTGACGCGCAAACATTTGACACAATCGAGCCTGGCGCTGGCGAGCAATTGAAACGCTACGTAGCTTCGAGCAGTGCAATATACCAACTGGCACTCAAACATTTTTTATACAGCAATTTTGAACGGCCCTCCGAGCTGCTACATCCGGAAATCATCACTCGTAGCGGCGCACTATTGCGGCGGTCTACTCAGTCAATTCACGCCTATGTGAAGAAATACGTAACCGACCAGCGCTTGCAGCAAATACTTGAATACGCCATGGTGTTTCTTGGCACCTCGCCATTTCAAGCGCCCTCACTATACAGCCTGATGAGCGCCCTCGACTTTGAGGAAGGAGTGTTTTACCCGGAAGGCGGCCTCTATAGTATTATCACCAGTCTTGAAGCACTGGGACGCAATCTGGGAGTGCAGTATCACTACAACTGCCACACCAAGCGTATTCGTTCCCATAACAACCGTGCAACCGGCATTGAACTCGTAACCGGAGAGGTGATTGCGGCTGATATTGTCATTTCAAATGCGGATCTGCATCATACCGAAACAAAACTAGTGCAGCAAAGTCATCAAAGCTACCCCGAGGCCTACTGGCAGAAACAAGAAGCCAGCCCCAGTGCACTGCTGATGTATCTGGGCATCAAGGGCACATTACCCGAACTGCAGCACCACAATTTACTGTTTGTTGATGATTGGAAGCAAAACTTTGCGGATATCTACAGCAACAAGCAGCCGCCGAAGAAGGCTTCGATCTACATGTGCAAGCCCAGCCAAACTGATGCCAGCGTTGCTCCCAAGGGTACTGAAAATGTATTTGTTCTTGTGCCGCTACCAGCTGGCATTTCTCTCAACAGTGACCAGCAGCAAAAGCTGGGCAACCGCTACCTTGCGCAGATCAAAGCGATGACGGGCATTGACCTGCAATCACGAATAATCAGCCGAACCTTCTACGGACCAGATGATTTTGCCGAAAAACTACATTCCTGGCAATCTTCTATGCTAGGCCCGTCGCATGTTTTAAAGCAAAGCGCCTTCTTCAGAACACCCAATCGTAGCAAAAAACTTGCCAACCTCTACTATGTTGGCGCAGGAACCACTCCCGGCATTGGCTTGCCGATGTGTCTGATTAGCGCCGAATTGGTGTATAAGCGAATTATTGGTGAAAAGCGAGGCGGGCGAGTTGCTGCTATCACCGCTGTAGATACCCGGAAGGGCAGGGGCTGATGCAATCGTTTTCCTACCTCATTGCACTGCTGATATCAATTGCCGGACTTGCCGCGCTCGACCAGCGCCATAAGCTAGCACTCTGGTACGACACCAAACGAACAATACGCGTGCTGGCACTCGGTACGATATTTTTTGTGGCTTGGGATCTGCTTGGTATTACACTTGGTATATTCTTTCACGGCGGCAGCACTTACGCTCTGCCAATCCGGCTTTTACCCGAGTTTCCGCTCGAAGAGCTGGTGTTTCTATTACTGCTCAATTACACGGCGCTGCTGCTATACCGGGGAGGGAATAAAATATGGCCACGTATCTAATACTCAATACAGTTGTACTGGCAGTTGTGATTATCATTGCAACCTGTAGTTCGTGGCGGCCTTCCCGCACTTGGCTACTCAGCCTGGTGCTAATCCTAGTGCTCACACTTCTATTTGATTCACTGATTATTCATTTTGATATTGTTGACTATCATACCGATAAAATTCTAAATATCTATTTCGGCAACGCGCCGATTGAAGATTTCTTCTACGCGATTGCAGCCGCGTTACTCATGCCCCTATTGTGGCATGCCACGACGCCCAACAAAGCCGGGGAGGAGGAGTAATGGAGACGTTGCGGAAACTATTTTGGATATCCAGACCAGTTTCTTGGGTCAATACGGCCTATCCATTTGCGGCTGGCTATCTGGTAGGTAGTGGAAACCTCAACTGGCTATTTGCCGTTGGTACACTGTATTTTTTGATTCCCTACAACTTGCTGATGTACGGCGTAAACGATGTTTTTGACTACGAATCGGACATCAAAAATCCGCGCAAGGGCGGCATTGAAGGCATGCGCGAACAAAAAGCTTTTCATCCCACCATTCTCCGTGTGGCACTTTGGGGTAACCTGCCATTTGTGCTGTATATTATGTTGCACACCAACAGCGCAGAGCGCCTGGTCTTCATGGCTTTACTGTTTTTTGTGATCGCCTATTCCGTAGCAGGGCTGCGTTTTAAAGAAAAACCGGTGCTTGATTCCATCACCAGCAGCATCCACTTTGTCGGACCACTCGTGTTTGCCCTCACACTCACCGGCTGGGACAAGCTATACACTCCGTACGTGATGGCATTCTTTTTGTGGGGGATAGCCAGCCACGCACTTGGCGCCGTCCAAGATATTATTCCCGACAGAAAGGCGAGTATCGGTTCAATTGCCACCCATTGTGGCGCCCGCAGCACCACCCGATTGGCTTTCATACTTTACCTGGCTGCATCAGTTATTGTACTAATCCAAAATACTGCCAGTGTAGCTGTGGGTGTTGCAGGACTAGCATACGCCGTAAATATTGGGCGATACCTTACCATTACTGATACAAAGTCAGGTGCCATTAACCGAGCTTGGCGCCGGTTCATCTGGCTCAACCTCTTCACCGGCTTCGTCATCACCATTACACTGATTGCAGTAAAACTGACCTGATCAGTCTAATTCACCTTCATTTTTGTGTTTGTCATCTCGAGTGAGATCGAAAGATCTGCCAGATGCTCGATAGGCAGTCAAGCATAAGCCATGTGTTACTATATGACTATGAATAAATCGCTTATCATTGACACCCTTCTCGCAACGTTGCTGTGCGCTATTTTTCAAACATTAGTCTCGTTGTTTATGTTGATACGAAACAATATCGTGGAGACATACATACCAGAATTACTTTTGATAAGTTTTGTTTTTGCATTTGGCGCAACATTTGTTCCATTACTTGCTTTTAACCTCTACAAAAACCGACGCAAGTAAACATACGTATACTTGCACAAGGTAGGCTGTGGCCATTTTGAAATGTGCATTTTGGTGTAAAAGAAGCTACTATATTTTCATGGTTATATCACACAAAGAAGTCATAAAAATTGTGAAGAATCTTGGCGAAAGAGACTTGAACAACCCAGAAGGTGCGAGTATCGACTTGAGACTAGGTTCAATTCATAAAATCGTGGGCGGTGATGCATACATTGAAGCTGATGGCGTAGCTGGTCAGGGTTTGAGAAGTGGCTTTGAAACTGAGCAAATATATGCGTATAAAGAAGATTCCGATACTCAAGAAACTATCGTAGTTAATCCAGGTGACTACTTTCTCGTCAAAACAATTGAAACGGTTGATATACCACTAGACGTTCTAGCTGACTTTCGCCCAAGATCCTCGCTATTTCGAGCCGGTCTTAGCCTCTTAACAACCGTTGGATCGCCCGGATACAAGGGTGAGCTCATATTTGGTCTGCACAACGCAGGTCAACATCCTGT
>CAYUUV010000037.1:1975-8748 GCA_964448015.1 uncultured Candidatus Saccharibacteria bacterium | reverse complement strand
CAGGCACCTGCCTGATTCGTTTCAGTAAATGTGCATTTACTCTGATGAGTTCGAAAGAACGAAAAACGAATCCCTACGCACTAACAGTGCGACTGGTAAAATGTTTGTAAACAACAACTAACAATACCCCGATTGCTCAGGGTATTGTTAACACATATAAAGCTCTCTAGGTTATTACTTTTTGACCTAGACTCGCAAGCGAGCTTATTTTTATTTTTGTGTTCCATGTTTGCCTGTTTGGATTTGTTTTTCCAAAAGGTACTTGGTGAACGCTTATGATTATATATCTAAATCATCCAAGTCCGCAAGGTCTTTGCGGTGTTTTTCTTCATATTCTGAAGTTTCGTTATCCACAGCTTCGGAGGCCGGCTCTTCCACAGACTTGTCAGCTGGTTCGTCTGCTGCTGTAGTATCATCAGATTGCTGTCTATCGTCCTGTGGACGAGATTGTGTTGCACCGCTGCCGCCATCTGTGTCAACAATCTTTAAATTGTAGCGAGCTTCATTCTTGGTTCCCAGTGCGCGCAGCAGGGTTCGTATGCTCTGTGCGGTACCACCGCGCTTACCAATAACACGCCCCAGATCTTCAGGGTCAACGGTGAGCTCAAGTAATACACCTTTTTCATCGATGGTACGATTTACCGAAACCGCATCTGGATTGCTAACAAGAGCCTTTACAACAAATTCTACAAACTGTTGGTCGATACTTACTGACATGTGGTCACTCCTTTGTACTTCAACTTGTATGTACCTTAATTGTACCATGCGGCTCGGTGCAAGGTTCAAGGTTGCAGATAGTGGACTACATGCATCACCAAACCGCACTGCTCAGACCTGCAGCATTTTTCTAGTTTCAAGCACTTATTCCGACTTAATACGTCCGGGAGATCTTACGGAAGCTAATAGTTGAGCTTCACGCTCGGCGACTATTCTTTTGTTTTTTCAGCAACCGCTTCTGTAGCTACTTCTTCGACTGGAGCTTCTACGGGTACTTCAGCAGGCGCTTCGGCTTCTACTGGAGTTTCTTCCTTTGGTTGATTACGTCGTAGTTTTTCTGCATTCTTGATGCTCTTTTGCTTTTGGTCAGACGTAACTTTCACCCATGCAGGCAGGGTAACTTTTTGCGCTTGTAGCAATTTCACCACTCGATCAGATGGCTGTGCGCCGTTTTTTAAGAAGGTTGCCGCTTTCTCAACATCAAGCGTCGTTTCTTTGGTGTGTGGGTTATAGCTTCCGAGGTTGGCGATAACTTTACCGCTGGTTGGTTGACGATGAGCCTCTTGAACAATTACCCGATACATTGGGTATCCCTTACGACCAGTTCTCTGCATTCGAATTGCTAACATCTAAAAATTACGTCCTTTTCTCACTACTTAAAGTTTTATGAAACAATCTCGAGTAATTATACAGATACCGCTATCTGTTGTCAACAGATGCTCGTGATTACTCGAACAGAAAGTCAACTTATACAGACATTCAGCCAAGCCCCGAAACGCTGGAATTTGCAATAGCCGAATCAAGAAAGGACTTGCCCGAACACACAATTGAAAAAGTGAGGGATGCTTGTCATTGTCCTTTCGCGGCTATTACAGATGGAAGCGTATCGAGACTTGGCTGCCATGTGTGCCATTTTGTCTTACTTTTGTGGGCAAAAGTAAGAATAAAAAAGTTGGATGTGCGTCGCACATAAGTTGATAACTGGATCCTGAATCAAGTTCAGGATGACACCAAAGAAGGTGATGGTCTATGAACTATACACTAACACTAATCACTCGTTGGCTTCGTAGTATTTCAACGCTTCTTCGGCAGCTTTCTGCTGCGCCGCCTGCTTGCTGCTGCCAGAGCCGCTCCCTAGTAATTTCGAGCCTACAAAAACGCCCAGGGTGAAGATTTTGTCATGGTCGGGGCCATCTTCTGAGAGCACTCTATACACCGGCGTATGACCATCTTTTTCTTGCGCCACCTCTTGTAAGTAGCTTTTACTATCCCGCCAGCTGCCTGTTTCTAAAATCTCAGGCAGGGTCGAAATAATATTGTTCGTTATAAATTCTTCCGCTCGTTCATAGCCTTGATCCAGGTAGATCGCCCCTATTACTGCTTCAAAACTATTGGCCAAAATTTGCTGACGAGCACGATCACTCCCCCGCTTTTCACCACGTGACAGCCGCAGCAGCGGTTCAAAACCTAGTCGAGTTGCAGCAGCACCGATACTTTCCGTTCTAACTAACGCGCTGCGCCAATTCGTAAGAATGCCTTCCGGCTCGGAATACTGAGTGTACAAAAAGCGCGTCACCGCCAACTCCAATACGGCGTCGCCTAAAAACTCAAGCCGTTCATTGTGTGTATCAACCGACTTTTTATGTTCGTTCACATAACTTCGGTGCGTAAAAGCCGTCATCAATAGCGTCGGATCATTAAAGGTAAAACCGAACGTTTTCTGTGCAAAATCCTGATACGGGGTCGCGTCTATCTTCATGGGTATGATTATTGATTATCAATTTTAGATTATGGGTTCGTGATAATTTGCTCGTCTGTATGCAATAATCAAAAATCCAAAATCTATAATCTCTCAATTCCTTTCTGTGCTTATAATTTATGCTGCCTTATCTGTTTACTAGCAAGTAACATCAGCTTTTCAATGCCTTCATATTCAATTTTATCAAGTGCTTCGGTAAACGGAAACCAGCCGATGCCGTTCATCCATTCTTCTTTCACCAACTTGTCGCTATCACCCCGGGCTCGTACCAAAAAAACGTGCATGGTCATCAATACCAAACTATTCTGCCGCCGATAGCGAAACTGAGTTTTACCAAGATGATTTAAGACGTCCATTTCCTGTAAGCCTGTTTCTTCCTGAATTTCTCGCTCGGCAGTTTGACGAGGAGTTTCACCGGGCTCTATATGGCCTTTGGGAATCGTCCAGCGATCTTTGGCGTCTTGCGCAAGTAAAATCTCAACGTCGCCCTTTTTGCCGCGGCGAAATACGACACCGCCCGCAGTTGTTTCGCGCAGTATATCTTGAATAGCAGGTTTGCGCTTAAAATACTTCTTGAATTTATTAAACGGCTGCGGAGGCTTCATAGCAAACCCCCTTGGTAGGCAAGCATCAAGTTCCAAGTATCAAATTTCAAATAATAACCATTGATTGAAAATTGGACATGAGTCATGATTTTTCAACCTCATCCTTCTCACTCTTTGCTATGTGCTGTTTGCTGTTATCTGCTTCTTCAGGATGAGCCTGTCGCCACGCTGAACCAAGAACTCCATTAATAAATTTGCTGGATTTGTCGGCACCAAAACTTTTTGCCAACTCAACCGCCTCATTAATGGTAACTTTGGGTGGAATATTGGCTTCTGGCATGTCAAATAATTCAAAAAGGGAGAGCCGTAAAATGGCATGATCAATACGCGCAATTTGCTCAAGCGGCCATTCTGGTGCCAGAGGTTGTAATGCCGCATCTAGTTCGGCAAATTTTGCTGCTGTACCGCTAATCAGCGACTTTACAAAGGCGATATCATCAATGGTATTTTGGTACCGTTCAATATTACGGTCAATAATTTCCGTAATCTCAACGTCTGCATCACCCGAGCGCTGACGAAAGTCGTACTCATAGAGTGCCTGCAGGGCAACAATTCTTCCAAGATGACGATTAGAAGCCACAGTGCACCTCCAGTTCAGAGGTATGACGTATGACGTATGACGTATGACGTATTCTCTTCATGATAACTTCCTACCCTCTGTTCTCCTTCATTTTAATGGGACAAAGACGCCTGGTTCTTGCGTCTTAATTCTTACTTTTCTTTCTTGGCGCTTTCACGCTTGGTAGTAAATACCTTAACTGGGCTCTTGCCATTGACGGTACGTGCCAAATCTAATACAAGGTGACTGCGGCGCAATCCCTTTTTACGTTTACTCGTTTGCTTCTTTGGTTTACCCATAAAAAATGTACTCCTTACGGCTGTTATCTGATGTGTATTGGCGTTTAGTATAGCGCAATTTAATCATAAATACAAGTCAAAATACTTGACAAATATGCTAGTGTTTGCTATAATATTCGTTATGATCAATAGATTCAATTTAGTCGCTTCAGATACTACTCCCAACACATCGGCACAGATGGGTGATAACGTTGATTTTTCAGATATAACCCCTCAGATACCTACACCCCCTACCACGTCCCCAGATGTTGCTCAGTTTTTTAATCTACCCTATGAGCCCGTTCAAACAGGTACCAGGTATACGAAAGAAGAACGAGAAGCAAATAAGCTCGATCGTCGTATAATTGGTGTTGGCATCGTAGTTGGATTACTTGCAAGTGGCGCAACGTATATGATGGCCCGACTAGATACAAGCCAAGAAGAGTATGTGGACGAAGTAGCAGAGTGTGTCAGCGAAAGAGTCGGATATAAGGTTAACCTTCCAATACATCCAGAAGATAAACACATCATGGCGACAGCTGAATTAGTTGATGACGTGAAAGCCTGCGAAAAATAATCATAGTAAAAAGCTGACAAGTTTGACATGAAAATAGCGCATCACAATACCAATAAAGTAACCGGTAGAGTTAGAGAGCTAGATAGCTACCACGGTTCAGATATGGGTCAAAAATTTCTTCCTTCTCGTGCCGAAGACCGACCATATGATTGGTCGGGCGAAGAAGACTGGTCTGATGGCAAGCCTGAAGCACGAGCTACAGTTGTTATAGATTCCACACCCCTGCCACTTACTACAGAAGAACGCTCTCAAGGGACTGTCAACGTACAAAGATGCCTCAAAGCTCTGAGATATTCTAGGGCACTAGCCAGTACATTTGTTGAGGTTATAAAAGAAGCATACATGCCTACTGATCAGCTTGCTGAAATACGTCGACTCTCTGAAGAAGAAGGCGTTTCTACCGTGGTTCACATAAAGTGGTAAGTTAGATAACGAAGTTGACGAGTTTTTTCGGGACGTAAATCGATTTTTTGATAGGGTTGTCGCCTAGATTGGCGGCAACTTTTTCATGTGCCTTGGCAGCTTCTAACACCTGTTCTTCAGTTGCATCTACCGGCACCTCAATAGTTGTGCGAACCTTGCCGTTGGTTTGTACAACAATCTTCATGGTATCTGAAGTGAGGTGGGCTTCATCATGCACCGGCCAATGGTCTACGTGAATCGTTTCGGCGTGACCAAGTTCATGCCACAATTCCTCAGCTATATGTGGCGCGAGTGGTGCAAGTAGCTGCAGCAGACATTCAAGTGCAAAGCGCCACTGTTCAGATTGCTGCAAACCGTGCGCTGTTTTTTCTTTATATAGACTATTGGTAAATTCCATTAAGGCCGCAATTGCGGTGTTGAATCGATCGCCTTCGATTTCTTCAGAGACCTTTTTAATTGCCGCGTGGGTAGCGCGAAGTAACACCTGCTGGCTTTCTGTCTGAGATTCTGATTCAGCTGCCTCAAGAAATTCTTGAACAAGCGTCCAAACACGGCTCAAAAACCTATACGCTCCGGGGATACCCTGCTGATCCCACAGCACATCAAGTTCAAGCGGTGCGGCAAACATCTGATACAACCTGATCGCATCGGCACCATAGCCTTGTTCAATAACCTCCAGTGGATCAATGCCATTACCCTTACTTTTACTAAAGGCAGAACCATCACCAGCCCTAATTTTGCCGTGGAAGATCATTTTTTTGAATGGTTCTTTCGTCTCTACAAGTCCAAGCTTATGGAAGAATCGATTGAAGAAACGGGCATACAAAAGGTGTGCGGTTGCGTGATCACCACCGTTGTAGCAATCGACCGGCATCCATTTACTGGCCTGTTTTTCATCCCATGCCTTTTGGTTATTGGTTGGATCCATATAGCGTAGGAAGTACCAGCTTGAACAAACGTAGCCGTCCATAGTATCAGTTTCACGCTTACCAGGACCGCCACATTGCGGACAGGTCGTGTTGACCCAGTCAGCCGCGCCAGCAAGCGCGGAAACATTACCACCGGTCGGGCGATAGTCTTCAATTTCTGGCAACACAACTGGTAAATCTGATTCTGGAACCAGCACCGCTCCGTCTTTTTCACAGTGAATAATCGGAATTGGTGCACCCCAGTATCGCTGGCGAGAAATCAGCCAGTCACGCATTTTGTAGTTCACTTTTTCTGTAGCCACACCTTGCTCAGCAAGATCAGCAACGATCTTTTCCCGCGCTTCACTGGTTCTTAAACCGTTATACAAAGATGAATTAAACAAGATACCTTCCCCAGAACAAACTGGCCCGACGTATTCATTGCCGGCATCAAATGCGGCAGCTGCGTCTTGAGCACGTTGCATGCCGTCAATCCAGTGACCGCGCCCGTCTGGTTCTTTTTCAAAGTCACTAAGAATAGCTTGTGCACTTGACCATTCCACTCGATATGCTTCGTGTGACTCAAGTGATTGGCTACCCTGTTCTTTGGCGTCAATAATTGCCAGATACATGTAGCTAAACGAACGGCGATTACTATTCTTGTTGGGATTGAAATAATAAGAGTAAGTGGGGCCGCCTAATTTTATGAGCTTTCGCACTTTTGTAAAGCCAGATTCTTCAGCAAGCTCGCGTAACGCCGCATCTTCGTAGCTTTCGCCATCATTTAAACCACCCGATGCCAGCCAGCGCATTTCGTTTTTTGTGTTGATTAAACTCATAAACTGTTTAGTATTAGGGTCGTAACCAATAACAACCGGTCCTGTAACATCAACCGGATCAGCCAACGGACTGCCGAAATCTGGGGCTATAACCTCAATAACCGGAAG
>CAYUUV010000037.1:0-1875 GCA_964448015.1 uncultured Candidatus Saccharibacteria bacterium | reverse complement strand
TCGGTGATTTTAAAGAACCACTGTTTTAAATTGCGCTTTGTAACCATGGGGTCATCGCTACCGTCGTGACGCCAACATTTGCCAGCAATTACCTGTTCATCAGCCAGCACAGTTTTGCACTGATCACACCACCACTGTGGGCTTTCTTGCTGATATGCCAGTCCGTTTTCAAATAGTTTTGAAAAACACCACTGTGTCCAGCGGTAATATTCTGGCTCAGTGGTATCAATTTCTTTTGTCCAGTCCATGGCCCAGCCCATTGCACGGTACTGTTCGTGATACTTTTCAATCGCCTGCTTAATTGAGACTTGCGGGGCCACACCTGTTTTAATAGCGTAATTTTCAGCTGGCAGACCAAACGAATCCCAGCCAACGGGCTGATAACTTTCATACCCTTGCTGTCGTTTGACCCGCGTAATAACATCGGGGATTGTAAAGTTTCGAACGTGTCCGACGTGAATACCGGCACCACTCGGGTAGTTAAACATACCGAACGCAACATACTTTGGCTTCGCAGAATCAAAGTCGACAACATAGGTTTTGTCATCTTCCCATTTTTGCTGCCACTTCGGCTCAATTTCTTTTGGATTGTATCGCTTCATAACGCCCAGTGTAACAGATGGAGCGTTTAATTAACAGAGGTCTCTATGCCCCAGCAGCGTCTTCAGATTTTTCACGCCTGAGTGCTTGTGAACGCTGTCGTTTTATGCCCCGGCGCTCACGTTCGCTCATTCCACCCCAAATTCCAAATCGCTCACCAGTAGTGAGGGCGTAATCACGGCAGTCCTCCCTAACTTGGCAGCCACGACACACTTCTTTGGCTTCTCTTGTTGATGCTCCACGTTCCGGAAAGAATAAGTCTGGATCCACCCCTTTGCAATTGGCGAACTCATCCCATTCGGTCGTGACCCAAGACCTTTTCGACAAAGGATAGCCATTGCGGGGGCCTACTGAATGCACCTGATCCCACATGTTTAATATTTCGATAATCACACTGCGTACATGCCATAATTTTGCATACACCGTGTCCGGACAGCTGTTAGGTAATAAACCAGGGGATTCTAAATCATTTTTAATTAAAATCAGTTCGGCAAGTGAAGCTTTGGCAAGCACTGGCAGCTGCCGTCCCCCAGAAAGATATTCTGCAATATCAGACCAAACCTCGTTGCCACTGTCGCCAAGCTCACTCAGTATTTCGACTCCATCGACCATGGCTTCTTGTTTGTGCCTTCTCAGTAGAACACGCTGTTCGGCGGGCACGTAGTTCGTAATTTTAGAATGCAGTCGACCATTGCCGTCATTCGAATAGATATCTTTGCTGTTGGTAAGATTCCCGTATACTTCATTAATTTTGCCAAATACCACCTGGCGCGAATCAGCGTCCCATACAAACTCTAAATCATCAGGCGATTTGGTAAGCAGGTCGAGAACGGCCGATTTTGTTTTTGCGGCGGCACTACTTGGCAAGATTTTTCGCTTGGCTTGCACGGGTAAACGCTCGTCTGCCTCCTGAGCTTTACTTCGACGACTCTCCAGAGTAGCGCCATTTTCGAGCGCACTGCAGACTTGGGGTATACCGCCCGCATTAAAGTCATATATACGACCACCACGAATTCCTGATTCGCCGATGAGGTTGCCAAGAACAGGTGAAGTTTGCATAAAATTAAGAACACCGAGATACCTTTTTCTCTGAGCATCTACACTATCGCCTGCTTCAGGTTCAGAAAGTATATCTTTTCTGGTAAATTCACCGTCTGGTCGCGATATAATCTTCAGGGCAATGTCAAACTGTGGCAACGAAAGTGTCGTTCGTAACGCTTCTACAACTGTACAGGGTCTAAAACTTGCACCTTCTGCAGGATTTAAATAACAACC
>CAYUUV010000036.1:0-8928 GCA_964448015.1 uncultured Candidatus Saccharibacteria bacterium | reverse complement strand
TGACCCCGGCGGGATTCGAACCCGCGATCTTCTGGATGAGAACCAGATATCCTAAACCACTAGACGACGGGGCCGGATCGCTACGCTCCAATTAGCAATTTACATTTTACAATTTACAAACTGAAGGCTTAGCAAACTATAGCATAACAGATGAGGAATGCCAAGGTGTGAGTGGTAATTTTATACTGCTTCATCTATACTTAACCATAAGAATTATGCAATACGTCAATCCGGCTTGGCTTAAAAAATACGCATACGCTCTTTTGGCGTTCGATGCTTTGCTATTACTAGTGTTTGCGGCCAAATTGATTGGTGCACCAGTGAACCTTCGAGCATTCGGCATCAATACTGTCGTCGTTGTGAGTTCGCTCATTCACGCGCTGTATGTGATTTGTGTTTATCCTGTGCTCTCGCGGCGGTGGATTTGGCCGGCAACCATGCTTTCGGTTTCAATTTTTGGCGTGGGCATCGCCGCCTCGGCATCAATTGGCGAGCCCGCGGTGCATTTTCGCATTATTTTTATACTATTTAGCTTTTTTAACACCATGAACGGCACATTCCTACCAATTGCAACCATCGCCATTGCATGGGCAAATTTTGGTATGCAGATTGGTCTTGGCACTGAAAAACAGCCGCTCATCAGCTTGATTGTGTTGATACTTTCAACCATTGCTTCGGTTGTCGGATGGTTGATTTTTAAGAACAAGTACATCGATGAGTCAACGAAAAAAACCACGAATCTCAATATTCAACTCAGAAAAGAGCAAGATATTACCGAAATGCTGCTCAATTCTATGACTGATGGCGTCTTGCTCATTGACCCCCGGGGGACGGTCACAGTTATTAATGATAGTGCAGCGTTAATGCTCGGTTGGACAAAAAAAGATGCCATTCGGCTCGATTATCGGTCGCTGATTCTTTCTGAGTCAGAGATACCGCAAAAAGATCCTGCCGCGAATCGCCCGGAAACTGCCATTGATATGACACTCAAAAGCGGTACCACCTCGCAACACACCTCGCTGCTGAAAACTGCTCAAGATCGCACCATATACGTTGATATTGTTGCGTCGCCAATTATTGATGTTGCCGAAGATGCCACCCAGCCTACGGCCGGCAAAGGCGTGATTGCAATTTTGCGAAACGTTGATGAACGTAAAAGGGAAGAACAAGAACGAAGTGAATTTATCTCGACTGCCAGCCACGAAATGCGCACGCCCGTCGCCTCGATTCAAGGCTTTATTGAACTTGCCCTCAACACCAAGGTTGCGCAAATTGATACCAAAGCCCGAGACTACCTTGAAAAGGCCCACGCGGCAACCAAACATCTTGGAGATCTGTTTCAAGACCTACTAACGGTTTCTAAAAGTGAAGATGGCCGACTCGTTAATAATCCAAGCATCATTGACGTCTACGTACTACTCCAAGAGCTTGCTGAACAGGGTCGTTTCATTGCTGAAAAAAAGGGTTTGCAACTTATCTTCGACCAACAGAGCAATACCGACACGAAAACTGTCGCACCGTTGCTCTATGTGCATGCTGACCCAGAACGATTGCGCGAAATTATGATGAACCTTATCGACAACGCCATCAAATATACTCCGACCGGCATGATTACCATTGGCGCATCGCTCAAACAAACCAGCGTACTACTGCGTGTGTCTGATACGGGGATGGGCATTGCCGCAGAAGATATTCCACATTTGTTTCAAAAATTTTACCGAACCGACAACAGCGCAACCCGCGAAATCGGCGGAACCGGTCTTGGTTTATACATTTGTAAACGAATCGTTGAGCAAATGGGGGGTAAAATTTGGGTTGAAAGCACAATTGGCGCAGGTAGCACTTTTTATGTTGAATTACCTCGAATCGCACCCGAAAAAGTTGCTGCCATTACTACGGCCAATTCGTTAGTCATTAAATCACAAGAAGTATGATAAGATTATAAGGATTAAAGGGAATAAAAGATGACAAAGATCCTATTAGTAGAAGATGATAGTAACCTGCGTGAAATATACGCCGCTCGCCTCGAAGCCGAAGGCTATAAAATATATGCTGCCAACGACGGCGAAGAAGCATTGGCAATTGCGGTACGAGAACACCCTGATCTTATTATTTCAGATATTATGATGCCGAAAATCAGTGGTTTTGATATGCTCGACATCCTCAGATCAACCCCTGAAACAAAAAATACCAAAGTAATCATGATGACCGCACTCAGCCAAGACGAAGACAAGCAACGCGGGAAGGATCTCGGAGCCGATCACTACATTGTCAAAAGTCAGGTCACACTTGACGACGTAGTCAGTATTGTACACGAAATTTTAGGCACAACCCCCGCACACGATGATGCAGCAGCCACACAAACCGGTAATGACGCCGCCACATTGGCAGCAATGAACCAAGAAGTACAGCAGTTTGTGGCCAATAGTCCACTCATGAACGGAACAACCCCCCGAACCACACAACCGCCTGAAGGTGCCCAGCCAGATCAAAGCCAAAATCCACCGCAAGCAGCGTAACTATGCCCACGCAGGTCCGGCTGAATAAACATCTCGCACACACGCTCGGTATTAGTCGTCGTGAAGCTGACCTGCGCATTGAACAGGGCAGGGTCTACGTGAACGGACGGATCGCGACGCTCGGCAATATTATTAATACTGAGCGCGACGCAATTACCGTTGACCAAGAAGCGGTTACCCAAACGGCTCTGCGCTACACCTACTTACTAGTCAACAAGCCCGTTGGCTACGTCTGCTCACGCAAGCAACAGGGGAACACACCAACAATTTACGCACTTCTTCCGCGTCAGTACCATCATCTCAAAGTCGCGGGACGACTCGACAAAGACAGTTGCGGCTTAGTATTGCTAACAGATGATGGTGACACTATTTTTAAACTCACCCACCCAAAGTTTCACAAGCAGAAGATCTACCATGTCGGCCTCAATAAGCCTCTGACACCGGAAGATCAGCGTAAAATAGAATCAGGTATTGATCTTGAAGATGGCGTCAGCCAATTTAGAGTGACCAAACTGAAAGCCGATGCTGGTACCCAGAAGAAACCCAATATGTACAAAGTAGTAATGTCCGAAGGCCGCAATCGCCAGATCCGCCGCACCTTCGGTAGCCTCCGCTACATGGTAACGCATCTTGAGCGGCAAGCATTCGGTCCGTATACGCTTTCTCGACTTCATAATAAGCAATTCTTGCAAATCTAAGCATTTTTATGTTATAATTATAAGATAGCACATCTGTACATAAGGTAAAGTGAAAGCATGGCACAAAAACTTCCAGTCGTAGCAATTGTTGGGCGAGCAAATGTTGGTAAATCCAGCTTGTTTAACCGTGCCCTCGAGCGGCAAGAAGCAATTGTCGCCCGTGAAGCCGGTACCACGCGAGACGCCGTGTATCGAACCATGGAATATGGTAAGCATCACTTCTGGCTAGTTGATACCGCAGGCCTCAAAGATCCAGAAGATGAATTTGAAGCCACCATTCAAGATCAAATTGAAGAAGCCGCTGCTGCAGCAGACGTTATTGTAGTCGTTGTAGAAGCTCACACCGCTATTAACGAAGATGACCGCCGCGTTGCCAAGAAGGCACTGCGCAGTAAAAAGCCCGTTATTTTAGTCACTAATAAAGCAGATCAGATTGCCAAACATGGCACCGATACACCATGGGAACGCCTCGGTATTAAAACAATGGTCGCCACCAGTGCCAGCCAAAATCAGGGTGTACGAGAAATGCTCGACGCCATTACCCGGCATATTCCGGCCAAACAATCTCTACCCGAGGACGAGGTGTTACGAATCGCTCTGCTTGGACGGCCGAACGTTGGTAAGAGCCAACTCTTTAACACACTGGCTAAGAAGCAACAGGCCGTGGTTGCCAATATTGCTGGCACCACGCGTGATGTCAACCGTGTACGCATTCGTTTTGAAGGCCAGGAAATCGAGTTGCTTGACACCGCCGGAATTCGCAAAAGCGGCAAAATTGAACGAGGTATCGAAAAGTTCAGCGTCCTGAGAAGCTTGCAGGCCATTGAAGAAGCCGACATCTGCCTGCTGCTCATGGACGTAGCCGAACACAGCACCGCACTCGACCAAAAAATTGCCGGACTGATTAAAGAAGCGGGCAAGGGTTTAATTATTGTGGTCAACAAGTGGGATACCCTCAAAACCCTCGAAGAAGAGGCTCCGGTAGGTGATGTCGAGCCGCCAGAAGAACTTAATACACGCGAGAAGAAGAGCCGGGCGCGCAGTCAGGGCATGAAACAAAATATCACCACCAAAGATGCCTATACGCGCGACGCCATTGCCAGTAGAATTACCTATAACTTTCAGTTTGTCCCTTGGGCACAGTTACTCTTCACGAGCGCCACAACGGGTCAGAATGTCACCAAAATTCTTGAACTGGCCCGTGAAATTAATGTCCGACGGAGGCGCAAACTCAAAACTTCAGACCTTAACAAACTCCTTGCCGCCTCAATCGCCGCTCATCCGGCAGCGGGACTCAAGGGTAGACACCCCAAGCCGCGTTATTTAGTACAAGACGACGTTTCGCCGCCCACGTTCCGCCTCTACGGAGCACATCTTGAATATCTGCACTGGAGCTGGAAGCGATATTTAGAAAAAAACCTGCGCAATAACCACGACTTTAACGGCACGCCCGTCCGCTTTTATATGATGAATAACGCCCGCCAATCGGGTAAAACCAAAAAGTTCCTCCCCAAAGTCCCCGAAGACTAGTCAGCTGATGTGGTCCTCAGTGGATACGTGTACGCGCTATACAGCGTGGTCATTTTTTCAGACTCCGGCAGTTCAGACTGTCGAATTAACGCTCGCACCACACAGCCGTACAGTGAAGTCTCATCACTCAAGAGCTCCGGATTTGTGTCGGGGGCATGGACGGTCGGAAAGCCACGGCCGATGCGCTGAGACCGCGGACTAGCGGACTGCGGAAGACTACCCGCACAGTCGATGCCAAAACTCTGACGAGCTGGAAGCGCGTGAATCTTACCAAACTGCCTGGCTTCTTTGAACTTTGCGTTGCCCATGGCCTCATCACGCACACTAAACCTTCCTTCGCGAAGAGGCATGTGCACTACGTACATTGTTGAGGTGAACTCTACGCTGAGCATACCAAGAAATAACACATCTATAACGTGTGAATCGCGTTCCTTTTTATTGGGCTGACGCACGCGAAGTACATCACCACTATCAAGTTGATCAGATGTAGTAATGGGTTCGCAGGGAATTACTTCAAGAAAGTTGTGTGCCATTTTGTCTACGTACTCTCACTTATACCGCACCAGTATGTTCCCGTCAACAACCTCGCACTTGCTACTTCATCATAGCTGCTTCATACTACCTGTCATGGCGTTATTTCAACAATTCCAGAGAAAAGACAGTATTTTTGAACTTATCCAAGACCAAAGTGGCGAATCAGCTGAAACAGAAAGTTTTGTGCGGCTGATTGTTGGCCTTGGCAACATCGGTAAAGAATACGAAGGCACCCGGCATAATATTGGATTTTCAGCTATTGAGGCATACCAAAAAGAACGAGGCTTCCCGGACTGGCAAGAAAAACCAAAGTTCAAAGCATCTCTCAGTGAAGATTTTGTTGCTGGCAGAAAAATAATCCTGGCAAAACCCGCCACCTACATGAATCTAAGCGGTGAAGCGGTCCGCGCTTTAAAAGATTTTTACAAACTCCAAAATAGCGACATCACCATTATTCATGACGAACTCGATCTACCTTTTGGCACAATAAAAGAAAAGCAGGGCGGGGGAAGTGCTGGCAACAACGGCCTGAAAAGCATTATCTCGCACATCGGGGAAGATTTTACGCGTATCCGTATTGGCATCAAAAATGAACTGCTAGCCGATTCAACAAGCTCACAGTCTACGAAAAAGACAGACGCCGCAGATTTTGTCCTCGCCAAATTTACAAGCGAAGAAAAAAAGCAGCTCGATGAAATTATCAAAGCTGCTCTTCAAAAACTCTAAACTCGGTGTAATCCTGAGCTAGCCGTGCCCCGTGCGAAGCTATTCGGGGACTCAGGATCCAATCAATCATGAAATCATATTTTGTCTACATTCTCGCCAGTCAAAAAAATGGCACACTGTACATCGGTGTTACCAACGATTTACATCGTCGAATGTACGAACATAGAAATGGACTCATCGAAGGATTCACGAAGAAGTACGGCGTTCATAAGCTTGTCTATTTTGAAGAAACGCCAAACATTGATGATGCTATCGCCAGAGAGAAACAACTCAAGAATTGGCGAAGGTTATGGAAATTAGAGCTTATCAATAAAGCCAATCCTGAGTGGAAGGATTTAGTTGATATCTTATCTATTGGATCCTGAGTCAAGCTCAGGATGACAGACCAAAAAGCTGCTCGATGATATCATCAAGGCTGCTCTTCAAAAACTCTAAATAAGCGAGGTCATCGCGTCTTCGTCGCCAACTACCATAGCATCAAGATGTAAGATCAATCAAGCTCAGTTCTGGCTTTGACTATCGCCACAACGCAGTTCATGTGCACGCCGCCTTATAGCGACAGGATTAGTACCAGGAGCTGCGACTAGATCCTTCCGCGCCGCCTGTAGAGCTACCGGGTCATTCGCAGCATGCGCACGCCAGAATGCCAAAAGGGCAGCGGCTGCTTTCTCAACAGGATCCACTTCGGGAACCAAAGGAATGTTTTCTCCAGCAAACTCTGGACCTTGTGCTAATAACTCATTCATATTTTGCTATTATAGCAAACTTAGTAAAATTTGTCAACTTTTTTTGGGAAAGCTGCGCTGATAGCAGCCGTCAATGCCTGCTGCGTACAGGGCGTGTTCTTCAGATTCTGTAGCCCCCGACTGAAAAACAGTAAAGCCGTGCACGCGGTCTTCGCTCACCACTTCATGCACCAAATGGCGCATCATGCCACCCATTGTTCTACCACTGTGTACATCTTCATCAAAAATTAAAAAGTGATGATCAGCCGCTAGGGTCGCCAGGTATTCGTCTTCTTCGCAGGTGATAGCCGGCACGGTTTGATGTAACTTATTGGCCGAAAAACGGACGGGGTACAGTAATGTTGGTGTTACTGATGCCACCTGATCAGCTATCAGCAGGGCTGACGGAATGGCACCATTGGCCATTGGCATAAAAATGAGCGCTTCTTTACCGCCGCCAGACACAATAGTGGCAACCTCTCGGACCATCTGAGCCCGTATATTGGTGAGCGCCTTAATACTGACTTCGTCAAATACGCGCCTCTGGAGTCGGCCATCAAATCTTCGAGTCGCCTCAATCAACGGGTGTTGTTTGGATACCGCCCGACCTTGTACGTGTCCAAGCGCCACATCTGCTGCCATTCTAACCAGTTCACTCCGCCGCACACCCATATGTTCGGCAATGGCAACTTTTTCACCTAAAACATTACACAAAAAGTTAGCAGGTGCAAAAAGTCGATCTCGCGGATCTTCGTACTCCGATTCCACAAGAGCCTGGGCAGATTCCCAGGTCGTGCCTATGTATTCAACGTATCCATGACCCCGCGTGGAGGCCAAATAATTTACTGTGTGCATTGTGTTATATTATAGCAAATTTATCCGTATTTGTCAAAATTCAGGCACTCGCATTTCACACCAAGCCACCTCTTTGCGTCATCTCGAGTATCATCGAGAGATCTAGTGGCAATTACGAGCAAATCTCTTCGCCCTTCGCAGTCTTACCACGGAGAACGGGTCGATTTCACTCGAGACGACAGGCTATGAAAGTGTTGTTCGTGTAGGCTTAGTAGTTTAGAAGGTTAGCAATTCACTCTTGGTCGAGGCCGGTATAGGCATGAAAATGACGCCATAACTGCAGGGCCGCCACTGAAACCGTAGCCGCAGCCGCTCCGCTCACCGCAAGTCGGGCTAGACACTGGGGCCGATCGAGAGCACGATCAATTGCTTGCTCGGTCATTTCAGGATCGGGTGGGAAGAGGGTTTCGATATTTGCCATAATGGTATAGTACAAAAAAACTATACGTGCGATGCAAAAATTATATATTTCGTTGGCAAATTAAACACGGCAGAAGTAGTGCACAAATAATAAAAATCGCCCGAAGGCGATAAAAATAAACAGCTGAAAATATCGAATAGGGGAGGTGGGAACGGCGACTCAGGGCAGGCGGCAGATGCCACACTAAAACCCTGAGTCGCCCCCCAACAAGCCGCTAGACCGTCATGTCCCACCGCCAGGACTCACCGCTGGGATCCTCGAGCCCCACCTTGATGTTGAAATCGGCCTTGGCGGCATTCTCCTCGCACTGCGCCACCGCCCGGAAGGTCTCCAACTCGAGCTCTTCCAGCCGTCGCTCGGCGTCGATCTCGAACTGGATTCCCGCCGCGATCACCTTGGCGACCCTGGCAGCTGCCTGGGCCTTCTTGTAGACCGCCAGAGCGAGGTCCAGCTCGCTACCGGCCAAGCGGGCCAGCTCGACGTTGACCTTGGCCAAGTCCAACTTGTAGTTGGCCTTGACCAGACGCTCCTTGAGCTCGAGATTCTTGAGCTGCAGCGCCTCACAGAGGGTCACGTACTCTGCCTGGATCTCGTCAAGAGACTTCACGTTGGTTCTTTCTCCCCAGGGCGAACACTCGTCGCAAAAGGGTGTCAAATTACATTACCTATGTAAACTGACACCCTTTTGCAACTGATATATTTCAGCTGTTTAAGAACACAGGAGCTCAAAAGCTCAACTGATAATTCTATTTTAGCATTTTTGTATATTATTGTCAACTATTCTGCGCTCTGAATCTCAAAACCCTCGCCATGGGTATTCCCGCAACCCATGCACTTTTTCTTCTAAATAAACAGCGCCCAGCAGGGGTGGGCACTGCTGGGCGCTGAAACCTCCCTTCAACCCACCCGGACGACGCGTG
>CAYUUV010000035.1:0-9609 GCA_964448015.1 uncultured Candidatus Saccharibacteria bacterium | reverse complement strand
TAATGAGCAGTGCGTATGTTTGGGTGGCGAACACCCTGCTAGTATAGCATAAGCATAAAAACAGCAGTACACCAGCACGGTGTCGATACGCTACCCCTAGTGTACCTACGCTACAGGTAGCGCCGTTTCAGATACAATCCAGCACCCAGTATGCCAACCACGGCCACCACTACAAATAAGCCTCTGCTCTGACCCGTCCGAGCCAGCGCACTACTACCTTCACGGACTGCAAGACCAACAGGGTCTTTAATCTGTCCGGTGACTGGATCAAGATCTAACATGCCATTGTCGGTAATAGTATAAGTTAGCTGCAAAGCTGGCTGGCCTTGATAGGTGGTTTGAGTGATAGTGGCGCCTTGAATATCAAAATAGGTGTTGGTTGTAGAGTTGTATTTTCGAGCTTTGACCTCATCGGGCTTCAGCTGAGTAACAAAAGTCAGGCTGATTTGGTTGTCTGCATTTTCAGTAGTAAAGCAAAAATCAACAAGACCAAGCGGGTAGCTATACTGAGCATCTTGCGCAGACTGGCTTGATTCTTGCAGCGGACTAGAACACGTCAGCTCCGTCCCAGAAGGAGTTGTCAAACTCACGCTAGCCCCATTCGTAGCATTCGCAAGAATCGCCTGGTTGGCACCTTCCCCACCCTGATCAATCGTACTCCCCGGCTGCGTCCCAGCGTAAGTAGCGATATTATTAATTTCTAGATCAAAGATATCTGCCGAACCTTCAATCGCCTGATAAAGCTGTTCGATGTCTACTTCGCCACCCACACCCATAACTAATGCTCGCATGAGTGTTTGCTCATTCACCAGAACGTCGACATTAAATGGCAAGGTAAGTCCTTGAGACTGACCCACTGCAAGCTCCTCCGTCATAAATGTACAGCTATATGCTATGCCAAGATGATATGCAAACGAAGGATAGGTTTCAAAATCAGCAGTAGTATCATAACACTCGTATGTTGCCTCATCAGTATAGACATTCCCACCATAGTCTTCGCTATACACTGGGTTAGCAAGCTCTATGCCGTCGGGGGCAACTATCAACACCTGGGTACCGCCAGCATCGTATACACCACCGGCTACATTTGCCACCGTAAAGATGTAGCTAGCTTGTTGACCTTGTACGAGACCAGGTTCATTCAAGGTGATATCAAGCCTCAAATCTGGCGGTAGTAGCTCTGGCGGGCATCCAGGTAACTGCAGTGGCTCATACTCTCCGTATATTTTTTGATTATTGATGGTTGCATAGGCTCTATACTGTAGCGTTTGGCCACAATAAGCTTGTAGTATATGCTCCGCTGCACCAGTTACACTAAAGCCACCACTTACAATGCCGTTCGGCCTTAGCTTCTGAACACGATGATTGGTATACATGTCGGCAATATAAATGTCATCATTGGGATCTAAAACAATATCTAAAGGCCAATCAAAAGCTCCGTAGTCACTACCATTGCTTGACCATAATGATAGAAAGTTACCAACGCTATCAAACTTTTGTATTCGAGAGTTATTCCATTCTAAAGTATAGATATTGTCTTCTGAATCAACAGCAATACCCTGAGGACTGTGTAGTTGGCCATTCGATGAACCCTGAGTACCCCATTTCAAAATATAGTTTCCTGCGTTATCAAACTTTTGAACTCTATGATTGTCAAATTCGGTTATATATATATTATCTTCAGAATCTATAGCTACGCCGTATGGCTTGTTAAGTTGGCCATTCGATGAACCCTGAGTACCCCATTTAGTAATAAATGTACCGTCAGGACTGAACTTCTGGATACGGTGATTGCCGGTATCCGCTACATAGATATAACCACTTGAATCTATATCGATACCACTCGGGAAGCTAAGTTGGCCATTCGATGAACCCTGAGTACCCCATTTAGTAATAAATGTACCGTCAGGACTGAACTTCTGGATACGGTGATTGCCGGTATCCGCTACATAGATATAACCACTTGAATCTATATCGATACCTGATGAAAAGTTCCACTCGCCACCAAACTGACCATTTCCACTACCATACTGCCCCCACTGTTCTAGTGTGGAGTACTCGCTAAGATTATCATCGACAACAATGTCTGTGGTGTTTCCTGAAGCTTTCAGCTCAACACCTCGTTGTTGTATTGTTTCATCACTATCTATCGAGCCGTTGTAAATTATAGTACTACTGTCTACGTCTACTGAGGAATTACCTGTTGTAACCAAAGTGAGGGCATATACATGATTGTTAATGGCGGGAATCAGGCTGGCGATCACCATGGCAATAACTGCTGTGGCGTGGGCGGCGGCGGCCGTGAAGACTGCTATTTTATGACGACGAGCCCAGTGTGCGTGTATCGTAAAATAGACCGGCCTTTTGCTGGTGTACAATCGGCCAACGGTTGCTTTTCTCCTCCTGATGATTCTCACTTCGACTGCTCCTTGTGTTTGATTTTGCGGTGCAAGGAATTGTTGTGGTTATGGTTAATAGTATACCACATCTGGAAGTAAATCATACAAGTAGTCAACCTACCTGCACGTTTTCTACCATCTCGAGTGAAATCGCCCGTTCTCCGTAGCAAGACTACGAAGGATGAAGAGATCTGATAGCTCTGCGATTCAGATCTTTCAGCAAACTCAAAGCCCGCCCTCGACTCCGATCGGGGGATGATAGGTTTACTTGGAACTAAAACACAGGTACAAATGTTGCTTATACTGTAAGAAAAGAAGGGCCTACGCCGTCGTGTAGAGGTGATGGGTGGTAATGTACGCTTGAACCTCCGAAGAAAGGTTCTCAGCAGGGCTATGTGCAGCAACTTGTTCGCGAATGTAACGAGAACTGATGTGCGGATATTGGTTTTCTACCATAACAATATGTGGTACAAAATTGAGATCTTTCAGGTGCTGGACACGCTCATCAAGCCATTGCTGGGTATGGTCATCGCGTAAAGACACGACAAAGCCGCCGTATTCATGCTGCTTGGCAATATTTTGCCAGCGCTTTATGTGTTCAAAAATATCTGAACCAACCAAGAACCAGAACTCGTGCTCAGCACCATAGTGACTCTTTGCCACTTGCAGCATATTTTGCATTGTGTAGCTATGCGCCAGCTTATTGGCAAATTCATAATCATGCTCGGCTTCTACTATATTTTCGGTAGCATGTTCAATCATAGCTTGCCGGTGATCCCAACTGGCGTGAGGTTTTTTACGATACGGATTTTTTTCTGCAACAATCACCACTTTATCAAGCTCAGTGTTTTTAACAGCGTTGATTGCAAAATGAATATGCCCGTCATGGATCGGGTCAAATGTTCCCGCGTAAATTCCTATTTTCATGATGCTATCTTCTCATGCTTTGCCCCAGTTTGCACCTTTTTCTTTGGTACTTTCTTACGGCCGAAAAGTGATAGGGAAGATTCTGGAGACTGCTTCTGTGTTGTATTTTTGGAGTGCTTTTTGGGATTACGCAGTTGACACTTTGTATTCGGGCAAAAGATTTTTGCTTCTGTTCCTTCAACGCGAACGTATTTTCTGCAGCAGGGACAATTCGCCATTTCACCCGGCTTTGGTAGCCGTACACAGAGTAATGCATCAAATAAACTAAAGACATTGCCGGAAGACGCATTTTCACCAGTTTTATTGCCAAGCACCGTGTTGCAGACAATAACGTCACCCATGTGTGCCTGCATGGTGCGTTCTGCTTGCAGGGCACCAGCCATGTCACCTGACGCAACTGCGAGTTGTTTTCGCTGGTGCTGTTGAGCTGCCGCTTTGCCGTAGCGATCTTCGACAAATTGACTACCCTCGATATCAGCAACGATTGAACGGGCGTCTTCATAGGCCGCCTTGAGCTGCTCGGGAGTAACCCTGCCACTCTGCGCAAACGTTATAAAACGGTCTTTTAAGAAATCAGTTGCCTCCCGTCGGCGCACTTCTTTCTGCCGGGAGACTTCGGCAATACGAGCGTATGGATTGCCAATAACACCATCAACTTCACGCCCAAAAATATGGTGCTTGCCTGTCTGCTCATTGAGTACGTAGTCAAGCAGGAAGCCGATATCGGCGGCACCATTTTGTAATTCACCTTTTTTAACACGTATTTGTGATGCAAGATATTTAACTGATTGGTCATCAGAATTATAAAATGTACGCTCGTCCACGGGCACATCAAGTACAGCAAATAATTTTTCGATGATGCTGTTGCTCATATGCTTCATCATCAGCTGGTCTATTTCAACCATACCGGTCTGCTGGTTCAAGCTTATGCGGCGAATCATGAGGTCTTCGCCAGAAAAATACTCGCCAGCGTTAGAAGCCGTTGCGGTGTTAGAAATTGTGACAATATCGTTGGTATGCAATTCGCCGCTTCGTAACATCTCTCCGGCGGCAATAGCCTCGCGGGCCTCTGCAAATGATCGCTGCTGATACCATTGTTCGGTTCTATCATCCAGGGCACCACGCGCTGCCAGCTCATCCCAAGTCAGTTCTCCCATTATAATATTTCCGTCTTCCACCGGATAGGACACCAGAAAACTAAATACATTCTCGGATTCTTCAAATAAGCCTGTGACTATATCTGCCTCAAATACTCGATCGGCGGCTACCGTACGCTTGTCGTGTATACCATACTGATTACGTAGAGCGACAAACCGTTTTGCGCTACCCAGTGCATCAACACCTTTGCTACTAAAACGTAGTCGTTCTTTCTGAGCGCGTGCCTCCTGAATACATTCTTGGGTGAGTCCATTCAGGGCAATACGATGCGATTCATCGGTGATGACAGCTTGATACTGCTCGCGAGTCGTACGTTCAGTAAATAACCTAGGCCCCACCCCGCCCGCTTTACTTTGATTCCCCATTAAAAAACTCCTGTGTTTTTGGTGTTAACTCACCGACACAGAAGCTATAAAAAGACAAACCCTCTTGTTTTTTATGTCTCCTGCACGGGAGGCTTGATCATTATGATGTATGTATCGGACTTTCATACCCATCGACAAGCTCAGGGTAAACCGTTGCGGCACAGTGCTGGAATTCCCCACTCATAGTTTTACCATGCAGTGCTAGTTACCAGACTTCCATACATCTCAAGCTATTTTGTTAACGTATTTTGAGTATACACCAGCATTAGCGTATAAACAAGTTGTGATTACACTACATGTGGATAACCTCACGCATCCGTGCGTTCAGCTTGTGATTTTTATTATGCTTATGCTACAGTACAAGCATGGCACAAAAGAAATCAACCTCAAGTAAGAATGGGCGTTTTTTACGCAAAGTACATAAAATTACCGAAACAGACATCTTTACCAGTATTGCAATTGTTTCAATACTATTGAACGTTCTGTTTTTTGCTAGTGTTCTAGTACTCACCAGCACCGATACCTTTGACGACAGCATCTACCAGTTTGTTGAGTCGCGCTATTGTAGTAATATCAGCGCCGTTGAGCAGCGAGCCGTTGAACTTGGCAGTGAAACTGAAGCACTCCGAGAATGGCACATTAACTGTACCACTAGCGAATTTGAACCTTACTTTAACGAAGCCGTTGAAAAGTTTGATGCAGCCAACGCAGCTGGCATTACTCAGTAAACGCTGACCACACTGTTCGCACTCGGTACTATTTGTGTAGCTTGTTTTTAATTGCCTTAAACTGCTGCTCCAAGTCATCCAACTCGGCATCTGATAACTCTTCGATGTCGACAAAATCAGACCGTGCAGTTCTTGAAGTATTAATCAGTTCGTCAAGCTTTAACTGCATTGCCCGCCCATCTCGATTTTGTGTATTTTGAATAACAAACACCATCAGAAAGGTCACGATTGTTGTACCCGTATTAATAATGAGCTGCCAGGTATCTGAAAAGTGGAAAATGGGACCGGTAATCGCCCACACAACAATCACGAACAGTGCGATAAAGAACGCCCATGCATTACCCAGTTTATTGGCAATTTTAACTGATAGTTTATGAAAATTATCCTGCTTCTTAACTTTTGATGTCTGAGCATGGGTATCAGCCCCATGACGAATGACGAGAACTCGAAGATTTTTAAATGGTTGCTGCATAGCCCCATTATGCCATACTCACCGCTCATATTTAAGTAGCACCAGCCAAATCATATTGGCTTATATAGGAGTAGATAACAACGTAAATGGAGGGCGCCACTACATATAGCGTTGTAGAAAAAGCATAATAACTATTGACAACGATTTTACTTGCTGTAGTATGGAATCTTGTGCTCTTAAATTAGCCGCTTGTCTGCTTGATTAAGAACACCAGCCTGCAGTCTGCAAAGTATATACATACACATACAGACCGGGCGATTTATTATGAATATGTTCAACTACTAGGAGGAAAACTATACATGCGTAACAGCCTATTAAAGGTGGGTATTTTTACTGTGATGCTTATTTTATTAACCCCGGCTCATACCAATGCAGGGGCAGCCAAGAGCACTGCATTCAAGAATGCCCCGCTTGACTTTAGTATCGAGCAGACCGTAGCCGATTTTGACAACACGGAAGATGACAAGCCGCAAGAAGAGGAAGCCGCAAAAGAAACTACTGTTGCTACCGCTGAAGCGACGCTGCCAGCCGCCCCTGCGCCGCCTACACCAGTAACCTACACAGTTGTAGCTGGTGATAATTTAAGTAAAATTGCAAACTTATATCAGACTACGTGGCCGCGGCTGTATGCAAAAAATACCCATATCGCCCACCCTGACACAATACAGGCGGGTGATGCGATCACCATTCCGTTAGCTGAAGAGCAACTGACGGAGCGAGTACTCCCTACTCCGCAGATTCCTATCACAACACCCACGACCCAAGCTGGTACAGTAGCGCAACCTGCTGCCCAAGCTATACGTCCGACCAGTGCCGGTGGCTCAGCGGGAAACACCTACGCGGCCGGATACTGTACGTGGTATGCAAAAAGTCGCCGACCCGATTTACCAAACCGTATGGGTAACGCCATCTCTTGGGTGGCAAGTGCTCGAGCGAGCGGCTTTGCAACAGGCGGCACACCACAAGCTGGCGCCATCGGCCAACAAGGCAACCACGTTGTGTATGTCGAAAGTGTGAACGGTGATGGAACTGTCACGATTAGCGAAATGAATTATCGAGGACTGGGAGTGATTAGCACCCGCACCGCTCCAGCTGGTAACTTCACCTATATTTACTAAATTGCGGTGGCAGCAAACAGGCTGTGTGCACGTTTAATACTCTTTCTGCTATGGCTTTTTATAGATACTCTTCAATAATAATTTTACGTTGTTGCATCATCACTGCGTAGGCCCCGGGCTTCTTCATAAGTTCTTCCACGTTCTTTGGTACAATTTGCCAACTCAGCCCATACTTGTCTTTACACCACCCGCACTGTTCGGCCTGTGGCACGGCGGAAAGCTTTTCCCAATAGTAGTCAATCTCGGCCTGATTTTTACAAAATACCGCAAACGACACCGCTTCACTAAACCTGAATTCCGGCCCAGCATTAATGGCGGTAAAGGGTTGTCCGTTAAGCTCAAAATCTACCGTTAACACCTTGTCCGCCATATGAAGCTGAAACTTCGCTAGACCCTCAGCAGCACTATGCGGATACTGTGTTGTAGCCGTGATACGACTGTTTGGGAAGACAGAAACATAAAACTCGGCCGCCGCTTGCGCCGTGCCGTTAAACCATAAGTTTGGTACTATTTTTTGTACAGTCACCACACGCCTCACTCTCATTACATGATTCTTCTGTATATTATTATAGTACGAGCACCTTAATTCCAGGCACTAAAAGATTGACCATCGCAGAAACTAGCGTAGTATGGAATGTATGGCACTAAAAGAATTTTCAGGTGGTACCGTGCATACGCTACCGCTGGATCTCAAAGAAGCACTGGTAAATAATTCACCCGTACAAGCTTTGTGGGAAGACATAACCCCCCTAGCGCGCAATGAATTCATCTGTTGGGTGGAAGATGCCAAGTTAGCTGAAACAAGAAAACGCCGTGTTCGAAGAACCTGTGAAGAACTCAGTGAGGGCAAACGCCGACCCTGCTGCTGGGCTGGATGTATACACCGCCCAAAGACCAAGTAAAGTAGTTTGAGAAAATTCTACGGTCGCACTACTCTTTGTTGTGAGTAGTACCGTGTTTGCGCAGTATGCGGCGCTTATAGCCTCGCAGGAAAATCCCTATCCCCACAATGAGACCAACGATGATGAGTATGCCAGCAACAGTTGCGATAATTACACCTGTTGGTACAACCCAGAATGACTTATTGATTTCAACAGTTTCGTTCTTCTGACCGTACGTAAATGTTCCGCTGACGGTGTAGCGCCCAAAGCTGCCAATTTTTTTCAGCGGGATATCCCAACGGCGAGCACCGTCAGGTAAAACCATGTCGCGCGGTGTAGCGGTATTAAAATCAGCTTCGTATACAACCTTATCACCTTTTTTCACAGAGACTTTACCGAATGGACCAATTTGAATATTGCCTTTATTTTCAAATCGAACCGAGGCCTGTAAGTCATTTGAGCTATTAAAGAATGATCCTGATTTGCCGCCTTGCTGGATATCAAAATCAGTAAGATCTAACTTTTCAACAAAATCACCAGGGACGGTAAGTAGAATCAGGGACGCCACACTGGGGCTCAGATTAACCTGTCCGCCACTATCCGCCTCAGCCGACGCAAAACGAATAGCCCCAAAGTAACCTCCAGCTTGCGCATCTTTTGGCACGGTAATTTCAACGCTGATAGTTTCAGCCTTTCCAGCTGGTATAGTAACGTCTGAAATTGGCGTTAAGAAGCGTTTCAAACTGTGAGTTGGTGCATATTCGTTTTCGTCCAGAATCAGCGCCGGTGTACCGCGTTCATCACCTGCCACAAAATCATTTTCAATCGGCCGAACAGTAATTGGCGCGTTCGTCAGATTCGTGACAGTTGTATTAACCACTTTACTAGAACCGGGCTCGATTTCGATATCAGTACGTACAGGAGAAACCTTTAAGGTATTCGCCGTGCCGCCGCTTTGCGCAAATGACTGCGAACCTAAACCAACCAACAATACTGTGGCTACCGCAAGCGCTACCACTATCCAAACCTTCGCTTGGACACGTTGCTTTACTGACATACCTCTTCTCCCATTTATATAATTACTCTCATCATATCAGATGTACTTCTGTTTGCAAACAATCGTGCACTACTCACACCTCTTGAATCGAGGCTATGAGTCACATCATTCTTGACTATTTAAAACTTGCCTGTTGCAATCAGACTGAGATTAGCCGAATACGTACCAGCCGGAGTCGCATTACTGATACTAGCTGCAAAGGTCAGTTCCATGTTTTTGTTATTAACAGGAGCGCCGTCGGTGTCGAGAAACGGATCGCCGTACGTGCTAGTGACACCAGTTGCATTACCAGAAACATAGGTAAGCGCATATGTTGAATTATTGTAGTCCGAACCCGATACTGGCTGTAATGTGCCAGTTGGATTTGAGCCAGTATTTGTGGCTGTAGCAGTCTTCACACCAAACCGAGCTTGCCCCGCAGCAACACCTTGATCAAGTGCTGGAAGAATATCACAGGCACTAGGAGCACCAGCCCGCTTAAGACCACCACAAGACGTTGCGTTG
>CAYUUV010000034.1:0-10075 GCA_964448015.1 uncultured Candidatus Saccharibacteria bacterium | reverse complement strand
GCCATGAACGGCGACATCGACGACATCATCGCCAAACTACAAAGCTACGAATCCCAACTCGCCCGAGAGATGCAGTGAAAAAGTACACCGAACTCAAGTTCAAACTACCATCAGATTCAAGCAGTCATATGGCGGCAAAAGCCACCGCCATTATTCAGTCAGCAAGCGCCGCAATGCCCGCCGCAAAAAAGCTATTACTTGAACCAAGCAACATCCTGGTTCTTGCAGGCGCGCGGGCCGTCAGCCCCTATAATGGGTTCGAAAGCCTAAGCGACGCTGAGCAAAAGAAGCTTGCGGCACTACTGGCAGAGCACTCCATTGCAATATTCAATGAAATCACCCCTTACGATGATGTCGACTTCACTTCTTTTTCCCTGGTGAATCAATCGGAAATCAAAAAGCTAGACCAAAAATATGCAATCCTCAAGAATAAAATCAAACCTCCGATTGGGTTCCAGCGGCAAGATCTTGTTGAATGGTTTTTTATGTTTGAAAGAAGCCTCGCAAACATGATCGATCAAGAACTATTGCCGAAAAGCTGGGATAATGCGTGGTTTCCGCACAATCTCCGCTTTGGCATGCTACTTGGATATCCCGGCGTCGCCATCAGCTCAATGTTGTGGGACGGCGATATCCCCGACTCGGCCACTGAAATTCTCGTAGCCGAAAATGGTGATGATTTCCCAAGTGTCAGCTTCTTCGTGAGTAAAACTCTAGCCGAAGAAGCAGAAGTAGTAAAAGTTTCGTTGCTATGGAAGTCTATCATTGACAGTGTAAGGCGAGAACTTCACTAAGCCATCAAAAGAACCTGCTTTGAGTTGAATAACAACATCAACGATGTCATCGCCAAACTACAGAGCTACGAATTGCAGCTTGCCCACGAAATGCAGTAGTTATCTGGTCGATTTTTGATTTATTGGTACTTTGCCGCTTCTTTAAGCAATTCTTTATCGAATGTGAGCAAATTTTGGCCAGCATGATTGCGCTCTGCCAGTAGTAAGCAGTCAACAAAATCTAGTTTAGTGTGAGCAAACACATTAAGTGCCTGCCTGGCAATACTGTGGTTAAGCCGAAATTGTGGAATATTGATAATATGATGCAAGCTCTTATTGATACGGTCGCGCGAATATTGATAGTGCCGGTTATACGCCAGTACATATACCACTTCAGCTAGAACGTATAAAGGCAGTTCTATCATCTTATCGTCCATGGGATCAATCATAGCTTCCGCCTGATGCGCCAACTCTGGTACGTCATAGGTAACTAAACGTATAACCAAATTAGTATCAATGATCGCCAATGCCATTTACGGCCTATCTGTCTGTTTTGTGTGATAATCACGAAGTGTTTTTTTGATGGAATCATCGGTAGCCTGACCAGTGTTCGCCTGAGCATTCTCGACCCATGTATCCCGTAAATACTCCCGAACACTAGGCCGTGGCATAAGAACAAGTTTCCGACCCTGCACGGTATATTGCAAAAGGTCTCCTCGCTGCAGCCCAAGCTGTCGCACGACCTGAGCTGGTACGGTAATCTGGCACTTACCCGTTAATTTTATACTATTTACAGAATTGTTCATGCCTTACATTATAGCTATACCTTGAATAATGTCAAGTCAAGGAATTATTTATTACTACTTTAGTTCAGCCAATTATAAGCCTCAAAGACTAGTACACAGCCTACTGACGAGCAGAATGGAGTGCCTCTACCTTTTCTGTATCAATATGCTCTGGAGAAACAAGTACCGTCTCTGCCCCGCTGTACGAATCAGTTTTTACTGAATAACAAATAATTTCACCGGACTTGGCGTCGGTAAACACACACACTGGGCTCCAGGCCTTGGGAATGGCCTGGTATAACGGATCGTCTTCTGGCTTGAAACCTCTGACAGCTCCCGGTAGCGCTTCGCGAACTACCGTACCGTCCGCAAAAAGTGCCAACAGCTTTTCAACTGCTGGATTTGTCACAGAGGCATCTGTAGTATCACGAGCTCCGCGTTCGTTTTCATACACCAACCGTATGAGACCGGCATGACTGGCGTAGGCTCTTGAGCCATTCGTTTCTGCAACCAAGGCATCTGGGGGCAATTCATGACTGGCTCTATAAATAGCTTCGATCACCTCTCGATTACTGGTTGCAACCGCCTCTTTCGGATGTACAAATTTCTCATTGGTATCAGCTACCATATTTGGTGTTGCATCTGGATCTATCATGTTGTTATACCTGTTTATGCTATTCTTACCTTTGCATTATACTACTAATGCTTATGTTTGTCAACAGGTAAAGTATGTTGTGTGATAATTTTGTGGATTACTGGTATACTTGAATAAGAATTTAGAATCTAGATTTTAGATTATAGAATGAAAGCTGATTCGCTTTGCTCAGAATTGATAATTGGATCCTGAACTAGATTCAGGATGACGGGACGAAATGAATATTAATATCACCAGCACGAGTAACCCGAAGATTAAATGGGTAAAAAGTTTGCATAAAAATAGTGCTCGCCGTGAGGAGGGTGTCTTTTTAGTTGAAGGTGCAAAAGAGATTGCCTATGCAATTGACGGTGGTTACGCGACGAGATGTATGTTTATCTGCCCAGAAATCTTTGGGGAAGATCTAGGTTCTCAGTTCTCGGAACTAAGAGAAGTTATTATCGTGAGTCGCGAGGTATATGAGAAGATTGCTTATCGTGGTGGTACCGAAGGATTGCTTGCGGTTTTTGAAGCGAAGCAGAAATCTCTCGATGAACTCAATTTTGGCGAAAATCCATTCTTTTTGATCGTTGAATCGGTAGAAAAACCGGGCAACCTTGGGGCAATTATTCGTACAGCGGATGGCGCCGGTGCGGATGGCGTTATTGTGTGTGATGAACGGGCGGATATTTTTAATCCGAATGTTATTCGTTCGAGCGTCGGCACAATCTTCACAAAACAGGTTGTTGCCGCCAGTAGCGAAGCGGTTTATGACTTTTTAGAGCGGCATGAAATTACCGCTTACGGCGCGATTCTTGCGAAAGATTCAAAATACTATACTGATGCGGATTTTAGCAACCCGACTGCGCTTTTACTGGGTACCGAACATGAAGGTCTAAGTGATTTCTGGAAGCAGCGGAGTCAGCCGGTTATGATTCCGATGTGCGGAAGCAATGATTCACTCAATGTCAGTAATGCCGCAGCGGTTCTGGCCTACGAAGTCGTGCGACAGCGCGGCAAAGCGGCGAGAAATACGAAATAGGCAACATGAAATATGGAAAAACTGCCTCACGTAGCTCATTATTAATGATTGGATCCTGAATCCCCGAAAAGCTTCTCGGGGCACGGTAAATTCAAGGTGACAAACAAGGAAAGTCTGTGCAACAACTACAAACTACAAACTACAAACTACAAACTATCTCCGCTTGGCTACAAGAAAATACAGCGAATCTTCAAAGGTGCGCAATTGAGTCGGCGCGACTGGATTGCCTGCTACTGCTGGAATTTGTTCTCGAAAAACCGCGGGATTGGATTCTAGCGCATGATGATGACTTGCTGACCGATGCTCAAACAGCAAAGCTTGCGAGCTACGTGCAGCAGCGCGCTGATCGCACACCTCTGGCCTACATTATTGGTTCAAAAGAATTTTATGGTCGCACGTTTTTAGTTACAAAAGACACACTAATACCCCGGCCAGAATCTGAAGCAATCATGACGCTACTTCGTAACTTAGTGGACAGCGGACAGCGGACGGCGCGTCCAACCTCCAACGTCCAACCTCCAACCATCTACGATATCGGCACCGGTTCAGGCATCCTGGCCATTACCGCCAAACTAGAGATCCCCACTGCAACCGTTATAGCGACCGACATCAGCACGGAAGCACTTTCAGTGGCCAAGAAAAACGCCAAAAACCTTGGCGCAGACGTAATCTTCAAAACAGCCAACTTACTACCAACTACCCACTACCCACTCCCCACTACCATTCTAGCCAACCTCCCCTATGTGCCCCGAGACATGATTACCTCGCCAGAAATTCTCAAGGAGCCAGACAAGGCCCTTTTTTCCGGTGATGATGGCCTCGATCATTACCGTGAATTCTGGCAGCGCATCTCGCAGCTCAACAACAAACCAGTGGCCGTTCTGACTGAAAGTCTTGCCTCTCAACACGCAGATCTTGCAAAGCTTGCCCGAGGTACTGGCTACTGTCTACAAGAAACGTCCGACCTTATTCAACTCTTCACTCCGAGAGCTGAGAGCTAATTACCGGGAGCCTCGGTCAACGTGGCAGCAAGAGTTCGTTCTTGACCACCGCGCACAACCGTTAGTTGCACGGTTTCACCAACCTTAAATCTTGATATCGCGCTTGAGAGCGGTGTTTTTTCATCTAGGGTAATATCATTCACGCGTATGATGACGTCCCGAGCCTGAATGCCCGCTTTTTGTGCTGGTCCGCCCGCAACTATTGACCCTGCAACATCACTAATATAGGCACCTTGCGTGACTGTTAGATTCAGCTCTTTCGCAGTAGCTGATGTCAACATTACAAATTGAACGCCCAGAAACGGCCGACTTACCTTGCCGGTTGTTTTGACGCTTTCGATAATCCCCTTGGCTTCGTTAATGGGTATGGAAAAGCCAATATTTTCTGCACCCTCTGCCACCGCGGTATTGATACCAATAACTTCCCCGCTGTAGTTTAACAGGGGTCCACCGGAATTACCGGAATTAATTGCGGCATCAGTTTGGAATAAGTTAGAAAGCTGTTCGATCGCCGTACCGTCTTCGTCACCCGCCTCAACCGGGCGCCCCATGCCAGAAATAATGCCTGACGTTACCGTATTTTGAAACTGTCCGAGGGCATTGCCAATAGCAATCACCTTCTGCCCGGTTCTCACCGCATCTGAATTTGCGAGACTTGCAGCTTGGAAGTTTTTTGGCTCCGTAACCTTAATAACCGCAAGGTCATTCAGAGGATCACGGCCAATAATTGTAACCTTGTCGTACACCACACCATCAGAGGTGACAACTTGTACACTGCTGGTACTTTCAGGTACAACGTGCTTATTCGTGAGAATCAGGCCGTTGGCATCAATAATTAAACCAGTACCGGCCGCCTGGCTACTTTTGGTTCGAGAACCGAAATACAAGCTTTCCACCGTCGACTGCTGTTCGGTAATAATAGAAACCACACTGGGACTCACTTTCTGGGCTACATCTGCAATAACTTCACCTTCTTGCACAATCGTCTGACGGGTTTGGTCAATTGACTGCGCCTGCCAGTTTTTACCAAGTAAGAACGCTCCTGCCAATCCACCCGCCGCCAGTAACGAGCCGATTAAAAAGCATATGAAGCCCGTAATAATGACACCTCGCATACCTACGCTGCGTTTTTGTTTCGGCTTTTCCTTCACAACAGATTGGTTCGGTGAAACTACCGCAGCATCGTGAGATGGTGCTAATTGCTCATTTTTTTCAGTATGTTCATGCTGTTCATTCTGTTCATCGTTCATAATACCCCCTTTTGAACCTGATTACTTAGTAGACCCTTTATAATCGTGCTGACCAACTGGACGTGGCAATAATAACGGCAAATAATGCCCCGGCAAATAACATATTTTCCAGTAAAATACCCTTGTGGAGCGTATCTTTTTTATATGCGTGATACACACTCCCGCCGCTGCCGGAAATAACCGCAACAATCAATGCAATTGTTGCAACTTGCATATCAAACAATAAATAGTACTGCAGCCAGTGCAGGCTAATCCAGGCGAGCTGCATCATTAAGAACCCCCATATTAAACCGAGTGACCGGTAGTGTGATTCTTCGTAGTTACTGAAGAAGTGCCGCGCAGACGACCACGCGATCAGCCATACAATAACGCATACCAACAGAGGTATTCGTACCAGATCTAGCAACATAAAGACGGCGATCATACCGACAAATTGCGCCCACAGCGCCTGCAAACCAACCAGTACGTCGTGCTCGCGAGGCTTTAAGAACAGCAGCCAGGCCACATACAATACAGCCCAGAAGATCGCCAGCCAGGCATGAGCAGCCTGATCAATCAATACAATGGTACTGACACCCACAATAATATCAACCAGATTTGCCTTAATATTAGGCAGCCAGAAGCGCGGCTGTACCGCTAGAACACGCCATTTACTTAAAAGAATTAAGACGATTGCCAGTAGCGAAAGGTGCCACTGCATCACCATAGCGTATATAATTGCCACAAACATGAGGTTTGCACCAATATGCAAAATGTCACCAGTATCAAAGCCTGGTTTCTTGCCCCAAAATCTCTTTTTAGCCTGTAGCATTGTTACTTTATTATACCATTCTTCAGACGAAGATTTGTATTAATTTTCCGTTGTTGTGGAAGATTGTTTGCCCAGAACAACAATAAAATCTGCTTGATACTTTGAAGCTTCTGGCACGCTGGAGGCATCGGTGATACTCGCAACATTAAATTCTTTTTCTAAGAAGCTCTTGGTGGCACTTTTGGCACCTTGGCTCATGTCGATAATAGTATTGGTCTCTCTAGTTTGGGCATTACCAATACCCGCAACCGTCAAGCCTCGATTTGCAAGAAGGTCTGCATTCTTCTGGGCAAGCCCAATAACACCGCTTGCGTTCAAGACTACTATTTGTGCATCTTCACGCACCATTGGGTCGGTACTCATCATCTTTTTTAAGAATGTCTGGATGTCGCTAAAATCAGTGACCCCCGCCACAGGCCGGACGATACTTTGGCCATTTTGAGAACCAGTTGTGAGAAGGGCGACTTCTTCAGACGCAAGGTCGATAGTAGTAATATTTTTGCTTTTAATTTGCTGGGAAAGTTCATGAATCCGGCGCATCTCGCTTGATTGAAAATTGGTTGCAATATTGTCGCCCGCCGCGTCAAGCAGTTCACTCAGTTTTGCCGGATTAGTAATGACGCCGGCACTCAGGGCTTTATCTTTCAGGGCAAGCAGCATTGCCTGCTGGTAGGTTGTACGATCAAAATCACCGCGAGCCATTCCGTAGCCACCAGCAGAGTTGCGTGAGCGCGCAAGGCGAAGAGCAGTCTGGCCGTCAAGCGTTTGTATACCATTTGTAAGCTTCAACGGGCCGCCTTCGTGACGCTGAAAGTTTGGATCATAAATACCACGGGGATCATTGCTGGTAATTTCGACATCAATGCCGCCCACGGCATCAACCGCATCTTTAAACGCCGTGTAGCTTATTTTGCCGTAATAATGAATGGTGATACCAAAGTTTTCGCTGACAATTTTCTGCAATAAGCCCATGCCGCCAGCAGGAAAGCCTTCTTCGTTAAATCCAACGTCTTCACCGCATTGATAGGCAACGTTGATTTTTCCCTGATAGCCCGCCGAACATTGCTCGCCGTACGTCACCCATAAATCACGGGGGATACTCATCGTAAAGCCAGTGTTATTTTTAGTATCAATACTAGCAATCATAATTGAATCGGTCAGGTCTGCCCCACCATGCATGGGCCCATCGTCTTCTGAGGTACCAGCTAGTAAAATATTGACCCGCCCCTCTTCTTCACCGCGCAGTTTTGTGGTTTCAAAAAAGCCCAGTACATTACCGTTAAAAATTTTTGAGGTGTTTTTAAAAACCTTCCAGCCCAGAAATCCACCAACTAAAAGACCGACAAAAAGAACTGCCAGCGCCACTCTTTTGATGATTTTTTTTCGGCGGCTTGGTTCATTTCTGTGACCGCGGCTTTCTTTACGCTTGCGCCACCGGCTTGTTTTACCGGCCCGGCCCGAGCTTCCTTCGATATCAAGATCGTCAGGCTGTAACGTCAGAACCTCTTGGTCTTCCGACCATTCATCGGTCGACTCTGCTGCATCAACTTGAATTGGCTGATGTGCGTCTTCGTGACGCGGTACAAAATCATCAAAAGCCACTCTTTTTCGAGAGCTCGTCGTGCTATCAAGTGAGGCTCTACGCTGCTGAGTCGGTTTCCTGGGAATGAAACCGTCCATAGCAGAGCCGCGTGTTGTGCGTCGTCGTTTTTGCATAAATACTGCACTCTAGTATAACGGCTTTGACGTAAGCGGTAAAGTATGCAGCCTTGTTACTAGTTGGAGATTCGGGTATTTTACTGCTATACTAAACCGGTTATGCAAGATGATCAATCCCCAAACCCACAAACTGACCACCAACCAGCACCAGATGTTGCTGCAGTGAACGTGCAAACCGAGGCAATGACCCCGACCCAGGAAAGCACCCCTGTGACACCCGCCTATGATGCCCAGCAATCAAGCTCGGTGCAACAACCTTCTAGCACTGCAGGGGTAGCTGAACCTGCAACGGATTCTTCAGAACAATGGGGCCCAGCTGTAGCGGCTAAAAAAGAAGGTGGCTTCCTTTCGTTTGCCTTCACACTGATTGGCGCATTCATTCTTGTGCAGTTCATTAACATGTTCGTTTTTCAGAGTTACAAAGTATTTGGTAGCAGTATGTACCCCACGCTGCACGACGGCGATCGCCTGATTATTTCTAAAATCAGCCGCTCTGTCACCAAGGCAACTAATAAGTCTTACATTCCTGAACGAGCGGATATTATTGTGTTTGTTGATCCCCTGCAGCCGGATCTACAGCTGATTAAGCGTGTTATTGGCCTACCCGGAGAACGCGTTGTTGTACACGATGGAACAATCACTGTTTATAACGACGAACACCCGAACGGTTTTAATCCGGACGATGCCGACTACGGCAAGAACTTACCGGTGACCAGCGGTGAAACCGACATTGTGGTTCCGCAAGGCCATTTATTTGTCAGCGGCGATAATCGCGAAGGTAGTAATTCACTCGATTCACGTAATGAACTCGGAACCGTTCCGCAAGAAAACATTATTGGCACTCTTGAAGTCCGGATATTCCCCTTTGATAAAGCCCAGTTCTTTTAGAACCATTGTAGCCAGTAACCACTTTGTGACCCATGTTTTCGCCGAGATGGCAGATGGTAGGGTTTGCAATACAGATTACAGAAGTTCTGTGATGAGCTTACTCAGATGATCTTCGTCTTTGAAACGGATAATGAGTTGTCCGCCCTTGGCCATGTGCTTCACGGCAACTGGTGTTTTCAGTCTCTTAGCGAGCTGTCTGGTTTCTTTTGTTTCGCTTTTAGTGCGCGCCACGGCAGTGTCTTGATTTTCACTCTTGGCTTTTTGAACCTCTTTATGACCGACAACATACTGTTCCGCCTGGCGAACCGTCCACTTATTTTTTATGATCAGCTCCAGCAGCTTCAGTTGCTCTGATTCTTCTTTCAGAGCTATAATTTGGCGAGCGTGGCCTTCTACAATTAACCGCTCGTGCAGAGCTTTCTTAGCAGCAAGTGGTAACTTGAGAAGCCGAATAATATTATTGACCGCAGAAGGGCTCTTGCCTACCTTCTGCGCAATTTGGTCGTAGCTTAAATTAAATTGGTCGTGTAACTTCAAATATGCAGCGGCGAGATCCAGTACAGTGAGGTCTTCACGTTGGATATTTTCGATCAGAGCAATCTCTAACTTTTCTTGTGTGCCAAATGAACGAACAATAGCCGGAACAGTCTTCTGGTTGATACTTTGGGCAGCTCGATAGCGCCGCTCACCAGCAATAATAATGTAGTTGCTGCCATTCTTCGCCACAATTAACGGCTGTACAATGCCGTGCGCTTTAATTGATTGTGCCAGCTCGGCCAGTGCTGCTTCATCAAAATGCTTACGCGGCTGCTGAGGATCTGGCGCCAATCTTGTAATTTCAATATTTTCAACCGTATCAGTTGCAGAACCAACCGCAAGCGCCTCTGAGAGCATGTCATCTGGTATTAATGCGGAAAAATCCTTGCCGAGACCTTTAGCCATATAAGACTCCTTTCAGTCGTTGAAATATGAAAAATGAAATATGAAAAAAGGAGTTAGGCTGCAGCTTTTGGTTTTTCCATATTCCATATTTCATATTCCATATTTCTTCTTGACAGCTAATTATGTCAGCCGTTCAAGAACCTCCTTCGTTAGCTGTTTGTACGCTCGCGCGCCTTTGCTCCACTTATCGTACTCACCCACCGGTTTTCCGTGGCTGGGTGCTTCCGCTA
>CAYUUV010000033.1:8045-10262 GCA_964448015.1 uncultured Candidatus Saccharibacteria bacterium | reverse complement strand
CCCGTTGGTGGAACAGGCATCATTGATGCTTACACGGCGCATGCTGGTACGTGGAAATCTGACTGGCCAGCAAAATATAAGAGCTGTGCAATTGTGTATCGCGATGGCTTGAGCAGTGCTGTACGTAGTGGAAGTGTTAAAGACATCGTTACGTTTAACAATAAGAACTACGACTTGAGTACTCAGAAAAATATCGGCACTTCTAGTGTTACTACTGAAACGGGAGCCGATGGTCGTGTTCGGACGGTGTATAACCTTGAAAAATATGAACTCTGTTCTGATTATCAAAGCGCACCAGTTGCACGTACGGTAGGTTCAAAAACCCGGCCTGCAACGTATAGCTTTAACTTACAATTGAGTTCAGATAAGCAGTCGCGTATTCTGTTAGAATCATACTCGATTAAAAAGTAGCGACATAACTGACAAGTTATGACTTAAAAGCCCCTCAAGGGGCTTTTAATATGGTATAATATATCAGATGACAGCACAGGAAATTAGAAAGAAATACCTAGAATTCTACCAGGCTCGAGAGCACGTAGTTATTAACCGTGCTTCTCTTTTGCTCAAAGACGATCCCACAACGCTCTTTACTGGTAGCGGCATGCAGCCGATGATTCCTTATCTATTAGGAGAACCGCATCCTCACGGCCAGCGTATTGTTGACAGCCAAACCTGTCTTCGAGCACAAGACATTGACGATATTGGCGATAATCGTCATACCACCTTCTTTGAAATGCTGGGTAACTGGAGTATGGGTGATTATTTTAAAGAGCAGCAAATTGAATGGATGTTCGAGTTTCTATCAGATGTAGTTGGTCTTGATATGAATAAAGTATTCGTCACTTGCTATATTGGTGACGAACGCTATGGTATTCCAAAGGATACTGAGGCCGCGAAGGTTTGGAAACGACTCTATGAAGCAAAGGGCTTTTCGGCTGGTGAAGCCGAGATTGGTTCTGAAACACAAGGCTATGAGCGGGGGATGCAAGAAGGCGAACGAATCTTTTACTACGATGGTTCTAAAAACTGGTGGAGTCGTAACGGTGCACCCGAAAGTACACCAATTGGCGATCCGTGTGGACCAGATAGTGAAATGTTCTACGACTTTGGAACACCGCACGATGCCAGCTTTGGTGAACGCTGCCATCCAAACTGTGACTGCGGCCGTTTTATGGAAATTGGCAACAATGTCTTTATGGCATACCGTAAAGTTGATGAAGGTACGTTTGAACCGCTTGAAAAGCCTAATATCGACCACGGCTCTGGACTGGAACGCATTGCCGCAGCTGAACTTGGTGATCCTGATGTCTTCAAGATCAGCCTCATGTGGCCAATTATAGAAAAATTACAAGTACTCAGTGGCAAGTCGTATGAAAGCCACACCAACGCTATGCGTGTGATTGCCGACCATTTGCGAACTGCAACATTCTTGGCAGTTGACGGCTGTGTGCCGAGTAACAAAGAACACGGATATGTAATGCGTAAGTTTATACGCCGTGCTATGGTGAGAGCCTTTGATCTTGGTATAGAACAAAACTTTATGCAAGAAGTTGTGCCGGTGATTGCTGATTTATACCATGATGATTTTCCGGAAGTGGCTGAAAACCGCGAGGACGTTATAACAATACTGATCAAAGAGGAAAAAGCTTTTCGTCAGACACTACGTAAAGGTCTTAAGCAGCTTGAAAAATTTGCAGCGGACGGCCTGACTGGTGCGGAATTATTTACTTTGTATGATACCTATGGCTTTCCGGTCGAACTTTCCACGGAAGAAGTATTCAGACAAGATATCAAACTTTCAGAAGATTGGCGTCAAGAATTTGATGCAAAAATGAAAGAGCAGCGCGAGCGAAGCCAGACGGCTACCAAAGGAGTCTTCAAGGGTGGCCTGGGTGGTCAAACACTGCAGCATAAAAAGTACCATACGGCGACACACCTGATGTATCAGGCACTGCGTGATGTTCTGGGTGATCATGTCGTGCAGCGCGGCAGTAATATTACCGAAGAACGTCTCAGATTCGATTTTTCGCATCCTGAAAAAGTTACCCGTGAACAGCTCGACCAGGTTGAAGAAATTGTGAATCAGGAAATTGCGAAAGATTTGCAAATCTCGTTTGCTGAATATCCAACCAGCGAGGCAACTGGTCCACTTGGTGCACTCGGACAATTTGGCGACCGTTACGGTGATACGGTTAAAGTATATTCCATGAAAGATCC
>CAYUUV010000033.1:3578-7945 GCA_964448015.1 uncultured Candidatus Saccharibacteria bacterium | reverse complement strand
ATTCATACAGTTCGAGATAACGGGGTGTGGGTAGCCTGGGTTTGTTGTATTGAAAATTGAAGCATTGCATGAAAATTAGAAATTGAAAATTACAAACAGTGTCGACTGTAGTATAATTAATCTGATTATGCTTGATCCATTTAAGAATATTAAGAAACTTAAAAGCAGTGTTGCTTCCAAATTACCCAGTGGCACCGGTTCGGATACTTTTCTTGTGGGGCTTGATATTGGTACAGAGGTTGCCAAGGCACTTGTGGCCCGTGTGAATGGCGACGAACTAGAAGTTATTGGAGTGGGCAGGGCTAAGCAATCACTGAGTGACATGCAGTCCGGGGCTATTGCTGATATTGCTGGCGTGGTTGCCAATTGTAATAAAGCATTACTGCAGGCTGAAAAGATGGCTGGTGTCAGTGCTCGACAGGCGGTTGTTGGTATTGCTGGTGAGCTGGTGAAGGGTCTGACAACCACGGTGAAATATCGCCGTCCAAATCCCGAAAAGCCGCTCGATGGCCAAGAGATTGAACTGATTATTGACCGGGCACAAGCGCGAACGTTGGAGCGTGCCCAAAAACAACTTGAATCTGAAACAGGTAAAAAGAACATCGAAATTAAACTAGTAAACAGCGCGATTGTTTCAATTCATATCGATACATATAAAGTTAGTAATCCAATTGGTTTCCAAGGTAAAGAGGTGGTAATTCAGCTCTACACTGCGTTTGCACCGATGGTGCACATTGGGGCGCTCGAGCGTACCGCCGAAGAACTTGACCTCGACCTTCTTGCTGTTGCAGCGGAGCCCTTTGCGGTTTCTCGAAGTGTGATTGGTGTTGATGCGGCCAGTAATCTCACCGCTATCTTAATTGATGTCGGTGGCGGCTCAACTGATATTGCGGTCGTTGATGATGGCGGCGTGCAAGGAACGCGCATGTTTGGCATTGGCGGACGAGCCTTTACTAAGGCAATTGCGACCGAACTGGACCTCAACTTTACTGAAGCTGAAGAGGTAAAATTGGCACTTGGTAAAGATACGCTTGATACCGCAACTAAAACCAAGGCTCTTCAGGCAGTTGATCGCACACTTTCGGTTTGGTTAGATGGTGTGGAATTGGCGCTCAGTGAATTTACTAATGTTGATCACCTGCCCCATAGAATCTTGTTGTGTGGTGGCGGTGTGAGCTTGCAGCCGCTGGTTCGTGCTCTCAAAGAAGAAAAATGGTATAAAGATCTGCCAATGACACGCAAGCCCACTATTGAATTAATCGATCCCGATCAAGTGGCAGACGTCGCCGATAGCACTGGTCGCGTGACGGATCATACGCTTATCACCGCCCTTGGGCTTCTGAGGGTCGGGTATGATACCATATTAGGTAGCGAAGGGCGCACGAATCGATTGAAAGAAAAATTTAATAAAATTTTGAGTGTATAGATGAAGAAAGACGTTATCTACATAGATATTGAAGACGACATCACCTCTATTATTGAGCGTGTTAAATCAAGTTCTGAAAAAATTATTGCACTTGTGCCGCCCAAGGGTAGTACCGTACTACAAAGTGTCGTCAATCTGAAGCTGCTGAAGCGTGCTGCCGATAGTGCGAACAAACAGCCAGTTATTGTAACCAGTAACCATGCGCTGACTACCCTAGCCGGTAGCCTGCATTTTTATATTGCAAAAAACTTGCAGTCTAAACCAATGCTCGTTGGTGCCACTGCTGATGCGACTGATGAGCAGCTTGAAGTGAGCGAAAATGTCGGGCAGCTTGATGAGGAGACAACAATGTCTGATGATTTGACTGATGCCGACGAAGTTGAGCTCAGTACCGAAGAGCTTGAAGCGCTAGATAACGACAACGCAGCTGATTCCGATAAAAAATCTCCTAGTAAGGGAACAAAGACAAAGAACAAGGGTATTCCTAACTTTGATACATTCCGTAAAAAATTACTGATTGGTGGAGCGGTGGTCTTAGTGCTGGCAATTATTGCAGCCGCTATTTTTGGAAGAACGAAAGCCAGTGTGGTGATTCGTGCCGAAACAACACCTGTTGACGTGGCGTTTTCAGCTAACATTAATGCCAATTTAGCCCAGTCTGATCCTGCAGCATTTAATCTCAAGGCACATTACCAAGAAAGTAAGAAGACGCTGAGTCAAACATTTACCGCAACGGGTGAGGAAGACCGAGGTACTAAAGCTTCCGGAGAAGTGACACTGAGCGCCACTTGTAGCCCGGCAACATTCGGGCTTACCATTCCTTCGGGTACGGTCGTATCTGCTGCGGACAAGAACTTTGTTACTCAAGAGACAGCGCAACTTGATGATGTTGGTCCGGGCTGCGTACTTTCTGATGTTGTTAATGTGGTGGCGGCACAGAATGGTGATCAGTTTAACCTATCACCGCGCAATTATACTGTCGCGGGGCACGCTTCGGTTACCGCAAAAGGTTCTCAGATGACTGGTGGTACCAGTAGAATTGTGAAGATTATAGCTCAAGCTGACGTAGACAAGGCTAAAGAACAATTGAATCAACAGGATACGGCGGCTATTAAAGACGAACTGAAAAATGCAATGGGTACAGATGTCACCATTTTTAATGATTCGTTTGCTACAAGTTTTGGTGGTGTTGTCAGCGAGCCAGCGGTTGGCCAAGAAGCTAATGAAGGTAAGTTGACGGTGCAGGCAACCTATTCACTACTGGGTGTGAGCAATAAAGATCTGGGTGCAGCACTCGATGCGTTTGTGGCTACAAAAATGACCAATCAAGACCAGCAGCGGGTGTACGATAATGGCTTTGAAGGGGTGAAGTTTGAAAAAGTTTCAGGCAACGAGCGGGTTGCGGTTTATAAAATTACAACTCTGGCGCAGTATGGTCCTCAATTTGACACCGAAGAACTGAAAGAAACACTTGCCGGTAAAAAGTTTGGCGAAATGCGTTCGTATTTACAAGATTTACCTGGCGTGAAAGGTGTTGACATTAATCTTTCTCCGTTCTGGGCGCGACGAGCACCGCAAGCGCAACGCATACATATAACATTGGATGTTGATAAGAATAACAGTGGTCGTTAGGTAGTGCGAGGGCAAGGGAATACAGCATGAGTTCTTATATTGGCATCGACATCGGAGAAAAGCGCATCGGTGTGGCGGTTTGTGATACGACCGCACCGTTTCCGCGTCCGTTGACTACACTGGAAGCCACTCCGCAGCTGGCTCATGAATTTGCACATCTGTTGCATGTAAATGCTGTGCAAGCTGTAGTGATTGGGTATCCAAGAAATCAAAACGGCGATGCAACTGCCCAGACGGCACGAGTTGAGATGATTGCGCAGATGCTTAAAATACCGCCTGCAATTCCAATTTACTGGCAAGATGAATCATTGACCTCTGTGAAAGCCGAAGAAGAGTTGAATAGACGTAAAAAACCCTACGCTAAAGGTGATGTTGATGCGCTCGCTGCAACATTTATTCTGGAAGACTTTATCAGAACACAGTTGCCGGCTATACAGTATACACCTGCGGCAACGCAGCCTGCTACTGCACACCCAGTTCGAAAACGTAAAAAAAAATCACCAACCAAGGTGGCTGCCAATAAGCATACGCATCGTGGCGTAGTTAAATTTGTTAGTAGTGTCGTTGCTTTGATTACGCTTGCCTGTTTTGCGGTCGTCGGGTGGTATTTTCAGGCACTCTCGGCTAAAACGGCAGATCCTCACTACCAAGTTGTGACCGTGAGCTCAGGCAGTGGTACTCAGGTTATTGCTCGTGATCTTGAAAGCAAGGGCTTGATTAAAAGTGCCACAGCATTCACCCTGTTCGTTCGTATGAACAACACCGCTAGTTTACAGGCTGGTACTTACCGAATTTCCAGTAATCAATCGGTTTCGGAGATTGTTGCAATTATCGCAGATGGTAAAATTACCACCGTTGATGTGTTGATAGCACCTGGTCTGCGGCTCGACCAAATTTTAGACACACTTCAGGAAGATGGTTATTCCGAGGCTGAACTTCAAGCCGCACTAACGGCCGTGCGCGACCATTCGCTACTGAAAAACCTACCAAGTAACACAAGACTTGAAGGCTACCTCTTCCCTGACACTTATAAAATTGGGCCAGATACATCGGCAGAAGCACTTATGAGGCTGATGCTCGACACCTTTCAAAGTAAGCTCAGCAAGGAGGTTCTCGCAGGTCTTCAGCAACAAGGTATCACATTTGAAGAAGCAGTCATTCTAGCGTCGATTGTACAAAAGGAAGAGCCCAATGCGGCTACTCAAAAAACCATAGCCCAAGTCTTTCTCAAACGGCTGAGAGAGGGTATGCCGTTAGGGGCAGATCCAACATTTAAGTACGCCGCCGCGCAGTTTGGAGAGGTTAATTC
>CAYUUV010000033.1:0-3478 GCA_964448015.1 uncultured Candidatus Saccharibacteria bacterium | reverse complement strand
AGAAAAACAGGGGTCGCATAAGCCTATTGACAATGGTCGTACCTCTTGATAAAATATTACTTATCAATCACTTAGTTTCTTTGTCAATATCAAAAACGCATTGAAAAGACACGGTGGGAACAGAGCGGTTGATCATCCTCAAAATGTCGCACGAGATATCATCTTAGAAGCAATATTAATTAACTAATAAGGTCGACATATCTCTTTCCCTACAGTGGAAGTAAGACAAACTAGAGATGCTCGTCTTGCATTGCAAGACAGGGAGTTGGTATTAGTAACAAATCTGTTACCTCGTTACGTGCTCAACTGGGCACACGGTTACAATCCGTATCCCAAACAGAAACCAGCAAACAAAGCCACCGTCACAAGGCCGCTCGCTATATTAAACTTGGAATCGTATCTGTTGTACTACTCAGTGTAGCTGGGAGTCAATTAGTCGGAAGAGTCTCGAGTGAATCTCGCTATGTTGCACCTGCAGCTCGGCTCGACAACCCTATTCAGGTACCAGAAACACAACCAGTTGACGAAGTGGTTGCAGCTGAAGTAGCTGCTGCTGTTGCACAAGAAGCAAATTTGTTAGTAACACCAAATGTCACAAACCGTGCTGACACACTAGATGCACAGGTGAGTATGGCGACAAAAACCGAAGAAGCGACAACAGCAATTGTTGATAAGCCGCAGCTTGTTGCCCCATCCCTGAAGTCAGTGCAAGATATCAAGACTATCACGACCGTTGAAGGTGATACGGTTGCATCAATTGCTGCAAAATATGGTATCACCGAAGACACAGTTCGCTGGGCCAATGATTTACGATCTGACACGTTGTCGCCTGGTGCCAAACTGGTAATTTTGCCTGTAACAGGTGTGCTGTATACCGTACAAGGTGCTGATACGGCAGAAAGTCTTGCCAGTACCTATCAAACCAGTGCTGAACAAATCATTGCTTTCAACGACGTTGAACTGAATGGATTAAAGCCAGGCATGAAGGTTATTATTCCAAATGGAGTTAAGCCAGTGGTGCGTGCTGCAACTCGTTCAACCGCAAGCAGTGCACAGCGAAGTACAAGCTTCTCATGGGGTGGTAGTGGCGTAGTGTTTGCTGGCAACCGATATGCATACGGCTACTGTACCTATTACGCATTTAATAAGCGGGCCGCAGCCGGCCGTCCGATTGGTAGCAACTGGGGTAACGCAACGACGTGGGCAGCCTTAGCTCGTGCCTCGGGATTTGCCGTTGACAAGAATCCACAAGCTGGTGACGTATTCCAGACTAGTGGTGGCTGGGGAGGCTACGGTCACGTTGGCTACGTCGAGGCTGTGAATGCCGACGGTAGTGTACTGGTAAGCGAAATGAACTATGCTGGCTGGAATCGTACTTCAAGCCGAACAATCCCTGCAGATCAAGTAGGACTCTTCAACTACATACATTAGACACAAAGTCTTGCCCAAAAACCCCGTGCATTTACGGGGTTTTTCTGTTCAATCCTTCATAATCTATAGGTTATAACCTATAATCTAATACGATGTTTGTTGATAAGGCGACAGTTTTAGTGAAGGCAGGTGATGGCGGCAATGGTGCCGTGAGTTTTCGACATGAAATTTATGTGGATAAAGGCGGCCCTGATGGTGGTGATGGCGGCAAGGGCGGCGACGTGATCTTCCTGGCGGATGAAAATACGAATACGCTCGTAGACTTTCGGTTTAAGCCAGAGCTCAGAGCTGAGCGTGGTGAATCCGGCGCTAAGCGCCGCCGCCACGGTAAAAAAGGAGCTGATCTAACGGTTTCGGTTCCGGTGGGTACTATTGTATGGAATGGTCCAGATATAATTGCAGATCTGACCGAGGCGGGTCAGAGCATCATTATAGCTAAGGGTGGTGACGGCGGTTTCGGCAACGCCCACTTTAAAAGTAGTGTACGCCAAACGCCGCGGGTTGCCGAAAAGGGTGAAGCAGGCGAGGAACTAACACTTGAACTAGAGCTCAAATTGATCGCCGATGTGGGCTTGGTTGGTTTACCAAATGCTGGCAAGTCAACCTTTCTCTCAGTTGTTAGTAATGCTCGACCAGAAATTGCCGATTACGCATTCACCACATTAACACCTCACCTTGGCGTAGCGGATATCGACAATACCACTCTGTTGATAGCAGATATTCCCGGTATCATTGAAGGCGCTTCGGAGGGAAAGGGACTTGGGCATGAATTTTTACGACACGTTGAGCGCACTGGCGTATTGTTACACCTGATAGACGCCTACAGTGATGATATTGGAAAAACGTATCAAATCATCCGTAGTGAACTACAGCTCCATAATCCTGAGTTGGCGCAGCGACCAGAGGTGGTGGCAATTACCAAAATAGAGGGTCTAGATGAGGAAATAACGGCTGATTTGCTTGCACAGCTTCAAAAAGTAGTGCCAAAGAAGACACCGCTATTTGCGATTTCGTCGCAGGCACACACAGGGATTCGCGAGCTGCTTCGCGAGTTGAGAGTAGTCATTGATACCAATAAGGCTAAAAAAGCCGAAGAAGAGGCTGAAAATACCGCCCAGGAGCATATTTATACGCTCGATACGCAGGAATTAGCCTGGAATGTGCAGAAAATCGAAGAAAATACCTTCAAAATCACCGGACACAAGATTGAAAAGTTTGCCCGCCGAACTGATTTTGAAGATTTTCACGGCCGTCAACGTCTTCGCGATATTATGAAGAAAATGGGTATCTCTCACGAACTAATTCGAAAAGGTGCCAGTCCTGAAAGTACCCTCGTATTTGGTCGTCACCCCGACACCATTACCCTGCAAGAGCAAGATTAATTCAAGGAGAAGTGTATTGTGCAAAAAGAAATTGAAGCCAAGTTTCTCAATAGTGATCACGAAATAATACGCACCAAGCTCAGTGGTCTAGGTGCTCGGTGTTATGTACCGATGCGGTTAATGCGCAGAACCACGTTTGACTTTCCAGACCGTCGGCTGAATAAAAATGGCTCATGGGTACGCCTACGCGAAGAGCTTGATGGCACCGTAGAATTGATGCTGAAATCGGTGAAAGCGCAAGAACTGGGTCAGACTTTTGAGCAGCCGGTTGTAGTGAATAACTATGAGGCGGCCATAGCGTTTCTTTTAGCAATTGGGCTAGAAATTAAGTCAGAGCAAGAATCAAAACGTGAAGTTTGGTTGAAAGATGATACAGAGATCATGCTTGATACGTGGCCCTGGGTACCTTCGTTTATAGAAATCGAAGGCAAAACCGAGAGTGCTGTACAACACCTTGCGCAGGAACTGGGCTTAGACTGGTCAGACGCCCGGTTCGGTAGTATTACACCGGTTTTTGTTGATGCATTCAAAATCTCAGCTGAGGAATTTGAGGCGCTCGATATACCAATAAAATTTAATGAGCCGATTCCGTCCGTTTTGAGTCGGCATACAACAAAGTAGATATACAAAGTATTGCAATTCCAATCAGATCACAGTACAGTAAA
>CAYUUV010000032.1:2469-10443 GCA_964448015.1 uncultured Candidatus Saccharibacteria bacterium | reverse complement strand
CAAAAACCGAGAAAATAGTCATGTCACTTGGCGAGTAAAGCCAGTTCCTTTATCTCAAATCCGTAACTAAGGATAGTATTTGAGATCGCCTAAGCGTTGAACTGGCGCGACTGGTTGTGGGCGGTTTTCTGTCGAGTTTTTTGGTCTGCTGTGCCACGTGAAGTATTTTACGTGGGTTGGTGGTTCTTCCTTCTTTTTGGCGGCAAAAAGGAGAAAGATGTATGCGCTTCGCGCATTGATTGATAACTGGATTCCCGATCCCCGAAAAAGACTTCTCGGGGCACCGCGAGTCGGGAATGACGGATCGAAAGGCTATTTGAGTTGTTGGAGGGCGCGGTCTTTTTGGGGATCGCGACTGTTTCTGAAATCTTCTTCGGTGAGTTCAACAACCACATCTGGCTTGATACCTTCTTTGTCGACATTGACTCCGTTTGGCGTGAACCAGTGCGCGACCGTCACCTTTAGTTGCGCCCCGTCTGGTAAATCAATCAGTTCTTGAACACTGCCCTTCCCGAATGTCTTTTCACCAATTAAGGTTGCGGCCTTGTGGTCATGCAGTGCACCCGCAAGAATTTCGCTCGCACTAGCGCTACCGCCGTTGATTAATACCACGGTTGGAATACCTTCGAGTGGTGGATTATTGCCGGTTCTCAGCGACGATTCAGTTTTGCCGCCCTGCCGTTCTTCTACGACAACTTTGTTATTCAGCCACAAACCAGCAACTTTGATTGAACTGTCGAGTAACCCGCCGCCGTTATTTCGTACATCGACAATAACGCCGCGTACGTTCTTTGCCTTAAAGTCCGCGGCTGCGGCTGCGGCAAGCTGTGCGGTATCGTCGCTAAAACGTGTGAGCTGTATGTACCCAATATTGCCTTCAAGAATTTCGCTTTCAACACTTGGTACGGTAATTTTTTCTCGAACAATAGAAAATTCGAGCGCTTCACCATTTCTTAAAACAGAGAGTTTTACGGTAGTACCGGCTTCGCCGCGAATTTTTTTCACCGCCTCAGCAACTGATAGTTGGGTGGCGTCTTCATCATTAATTTTAATAATAGTATCTCGAGCCTTCAGCCCTGCGCGCTCTGCGGGAAAGCCGCTCAGTGGTGTACTAATAATAATGGCACCGTTTTGCTGCAAAAGCTCTGCACCAATACCAGTAAACGTGCCGTTCATATCGTCAGCAAACTCGGCCGCTTCGGTTGCACTTAAAAAGGTTGTGTGCGGATCGCCGGTGGCATTTACGAGACCACGGGAAAGGCCATCTTGTAACTTTTGCATATCAAGCTCGCCGTCAAACTTCTTCTTTAAAAGATCGAACACTTTTTCGGTTGCAGTAAAGTCCAGATTTTGACTGAGGGTTTGACCACCCTTGTTAGTGTATGGCGCAAAGAAGTAGTCGCCAATAGTTGGCAAGCGATTGCCCACAACAAATGAAACAAGCGCCACAATAATAAGCACACCGATCGAAACCTGCTTCGACCTCTTTAGCTGGCCCACTTCACTACCTTCTCTTTCTTTCATACTATAAAAATTGTACCATGGTTATGGCTCTATGAGTGATTTATTTTCAATAAACAACCTATCAACATCAGAATTTAAAGCGTTGGCAGCTGCTTTAAAGCCACTGAGTATCCCGCTGGAACAGACACCAATGTGGGGTGCTTTTGATGACACCATTGCACATAGAAAGTTTTTGGGCAGCTACAGTTACTCTGATAAAAATGGAAAGTTGGTTGCCTTGGCGAGCGCAACGCTCTACCATCAAAAAGGCCGCGACTGGATCTGGATTAAGCATGGTCCGCTTTTTGCCAGCGTACCGAACACAGAAGTTATTCAAAAAATGTGCGCAACTTTGAAGCACCAGTTCGCCACAATTGACGGGACAACGCCACTTTTTATACGCCTCAGTATGCCCTCGCACGCAAAAGGGCTCAAGCTACCATTTGAACACACCATGTATGACGAAACCGTTGTGCTTGATCTGAGCCAAACGGAAGAAGAGATTCTTGCCAACATGAGCCAAAGTGGCCGACAGGGCTACCGAAGAGCTCTCAAGTGGGGTGTTGTCGTGAAAGAAGTCACCAAAAACCGCGAAAAGGTTTTTGCAGATGAATGCTACCCCATCCTGGAAGAAACCGGTCAGCGAGGCGGCTTTGGTATTCACCCCCTTTCACTGTATGTCACGATGCTCGAAACACTTCCGGATAACGCCCGGCTCTACTGTGCATACCACAACAATGAAGTCGCAGCCTGGGCAATTACTACTGAATATAATCAACAGACCCTCTACTATTATGGTGCCAGCAATACCGCCGCACGCGACACTTCAGCACCGTACTTACTGCACATTGAAATTATTAAAGCTATGAAGGAACGAGCAAACACCACATATGATTTTATGGGCATTGCAGGCAAGCACTACCCCAGTCTCGCCAATGTCACCCAGTTTAAACTCAAGTTTTCAAAAAATATTGTACCCGTTCCTCAAGCCTATGATTTACCAATTCAAGCATTGAAATATCGCATCATCACCACAGTTATTAGACTCAAACGTAGGGTACGCTAACCTTACGATCCACAATAAGTTTCATTTTAGAAGTAGATGAACGTTAAGCCAGCTGGGCTAATAATACGCTCGGAATATCGTCCGTCAACACCAAAGTTATATTCACTGATATGAATACGTCCGTCTGGCAAAACTGCTTCAACCCACATAGCATGACCGTACGGGCCGGCCAAAGAAATTGCCACCGACTGCTCTCGCGGCGTAGAACCTGAATCAATACCAAATGAAGCAGCCGTTGAGGGCCATTGACGGGCATTGCCGCGACCGCCAAAGTATGGCATTCGCTTACCAGACTGCTGCACCTTGAATGCTGCATAACTCACGCATTCTCGCTTATACAGTCCCCACGGATCAACACAACCGCCACCACTCCAGCACGGATAACCAACATTATTGTACGGATAACCACCACCGCCATCACCGTTGGCAACAAAGGTACCCCCGCCCATTGCGGCCAAGTTGGCTGCACGTTGTTGCGCCCGAAGACTTGCGATCTCGGCACTTTGTGCTTTCACCTGCTGATCGAAACCAGCTTTATCTTGATTAACCGCCGCGAGCTTTGTGCTTGCGGTGCTTTCAGCCTGTGCTAAGCTTCCGCGCAATGTTTTTTGTTCGTCAAGTATTCTTTCTACCTCGCGCTTTTGTTCATCGAGCTGCTTCTTCAGAAGCTCAATTTCGTCCATTGTAGTACTGATGCTATCTTTAATGCGGTCGCGATATTCCTGCTTGTCAACAAAATCACCGATATTCTTACTTGAAGCAATCATCTCAAGCGGTGAAATATCACCTTCAATGTACATGGAACGAATATTAGCAGAAAGCAGCCCTCGCTGTTCTTCAAGTCGTTCTTGTGCCGCAGTAATTTGATTGGTTAATTCGGTTTGACGACCGGTGTTGATGTCTATCTGTGCTTGAATAGCCGCAATTTGCGTTTTCAGGCCATCAATTTCACCTTGTATACCGTTGGCCTGTTGACCCAACTGGTTTGCGACCGCCTGCGATTCAGCCTTCTGCGATTCCAACTCTTTAATTTTTGCCTCAAACTGATCTGCATAAGAAGCCAAAGGGCTAACAATGCTCGAAACCACCACAACACTGGCCGCAATTATAGGAGTGAGCTTGAGTATGACCGGGTTTTTTTTTGAACTTTGGTTTTTGTGGTGGACCATAGTTACTTTATATTAGCATAAGCGTATTAGATTTTCAAGATGTGCTGAAATAATTACAGCGACCCAGGTGAACCATGGGTCGAAAAAATGACTTCAGCATTGATCCCACCCCTGTTGTGTATTGTTTATCTAATGGCTTTCATTTTGAGATGTTTGCGAATAGCAAGATATGATGAAAAGGCACCGATCAGAACGCCCACGGCGATTGTTGCAGGTATTAAGATAATCCCCCATTCCTGGAATTGCTCAATTGTAGGACGAATCTCTTCAACGTAGCTACCGAGCTTCGGTGCCTGAACTAAAATAACAAGGTAAAAGAATGTTATCGCTAAAACTCCGGCAATTGCACCATAAATGCCCGCTTCAACTAAGAACGGTCCGCGAATATACCATTTACTCGCGCCAATGAGTCGCATAATCTCAATTTCATCTTTTCGATTAAAGATTGTCATGCGGATAGTGTTTAGAATAACAAGAATTGAGATGGCACCAAAAATCACACTGGCCACCAGCCCGGCATTACGCAAAAATTTTGCAATGCTACCCAAGTTAGTAACCGCTGTACGCTTTGCGGCATCTTTGTATGAGTCTTTATCAACAAATGATTTGTACTTTTCTTGACGGGTCGTTTCGACAACTTGTTGCAATTTTGCGGTATCAAAAGTCTTGACGCGAATACTAGCCGGAAAGGCATCTTCAACCTGCGATATGGCCTGTAGTGTTTTGACGTCGTCTTTATTCTGTTCTTCAAAACTAGCTCGTGCATCCTCTTCAGAAATATAGGTCACTTCTTTAACACCGAGGGTTGTATTGTTACGAAGATCTTCTGAGAGCTGATCAATCTGAGCCTTGGTGACGTCTGATGTGAAGAAGATTGAGACATCAATTTTATCTTCAAACGACTTAATTGTACTTGCCGATGTCATGCTCGCAAAAAAAGTGAGTAGAATCGAAGTGAGCGTAATGGTCATGACAATGGTAGCCGCCGTTGAAAGCCAGGCATTACGCAAAAAACTATGAGAACCAGAGGTGAAAACGCGACGCGCATTAATTAATCTGCGCTTAAAGCTACTCCCCCTCATTACTGGTTCCCCTTCGCCACATCTTGGGCAATTCTGCCATGTTCTATAGTAACGACTCGACGTTTAAGTTTGTTGACGATTTCTTGATTATGCGTGGTCATCAAAACGGTGGTGCCGTGTTGGTTGATCTTTTCGAGTACCGAAACGACATCCCAGGCATGTTTTGGATCAAGATTACCGGTTGGTTCATCAGCGATTAAAATTTTTGGCTGCCGCACAACTGCCCGGGCAATAGCAACACGCTGCTGCTCACCACCGGAAAGTTCTCGTGGAAAGTTCTTTTCTTTCCCTTTGAGCCCAACCAGGTCAATCACCCGCGGCACGGTGTAGTTGATTTCTTTGTTGGTCATGCCAACAATTTCCAAAGCAAAGGCAATGTTTTCAAAGACTGTTTTGTTGGGCAGTAATTTAAAATCTTGAAAAATGGTGCCGATTTTACGACGCAGTAGTGGCACTTCCCTGTCTTTCAAACGATCGTAATCAATGCCGCCAACCACTATTTTACCGCTCGTCGGCTTTTCCTCGCGAGTTAGTAGCTTGAGCAATGTAGATTTACCGGCACCAGAGGTACCAACAATTAAAACAAACTCTTTTGGGGCAATATGAAGAGACACGCGGTCAAGCGCCAAGCCCTTCTTCCCATATTTTTTCGTTACCCTGTCAATTAAGATCACGGTTATGATTATATCATCCTTTATAGATTTGAGTATATCTAGATGGGTTAATTTATTAAATGCACCATCGTAGTCCGAATTACATACAGAAATACGGTAGTATAATTATTACTTACCGTATTTCTGATACACGACATTGTCTGGTTTAGTTAATTATATTGAGATTGAAACTTTTCGGGTAATTCATAGTTCGGGTTATATTTTTTGTTCGGATCATTTGTCCCAAATTCTTTTCCTTGGCAGAAATCACCAATAATAACTAATCGCATCTTTTGAGCATCAGATAAGCCATCACCGTATCCCTCTTTAACCCAGCGTTGCCTATTATATTCACAGGCCTGGCTAGGTGGTAGCACCACACCGCATTGTTGTGCAAGTTTGAAATACTCAGAACTCGTATTCGGGTCGCCTCCTGGTACTAGCGTACCAGCCATATATCCATAGTGATTTCGTTGACTGCCTGCCACACCATGATAAACCGATTGCACATATGCGCAAGCGGCGCTTTTTCTTGGATTAGTCTTGATGTCTGAAGCTAAATTAGGGTTTGATTTCACCCTTACCGCAGTAACAACATCTTCCTTATTGGTGGCATTATTAGTATCTTGTGCAGACTGACCATTCGATGCACTATTTGGTCGAAAACGCCGATTTCCTGAAGCTGCGTAGCTAGAATATACGAGTGCACCACCAACCATAGATACTATGATTATTAGTGGCAATGCACGTTTTAAACTGATTGCACCACCTCTCTTTAATCCACCAGATCCGGTAGTGAATTTACCTTCACTGTCCCTCGATTGCCCACTGCTAGAATCTTTCTGAGATTCTTTTGTTTTAGTGTTTATAGATTTGAGATCAACTTTTGACGAACTCATATCATTTCCTTTTTACTATTTAGTTTTTACATGTATAAATAACGATACGAGGTTATTCTACCATAAGCGTTTTCTGTTGTCTATTTCACAGATTTACCAGATACACACGTTGTTTACGGTAATTTCTGCAAAATTTTCTTACCCAGTCAATTAAAGGTTACGCTTGTGATTGTATCAAAACCAAGAGAAAGTCACAAAGTTGTATCAACATTAGAGTTGAGAACACGGCCAAGAAGACAGACATTATTTACTACGCACTGTGCACACTTTGATCTCAGTTCTTGCACAGCTACCTTAGAATTTTCAGCATCGTGTATTGCTATAATTTCAAGGCTCAAAGCAACCCGACCATCACAGGCCATATCTGCTTCACTAACAGAATTGGGCACCAAATTTCTTACAGTATCAGATACAAAGCCTTGCTGTTTCAACACAACATCTACCGAAGGCATGTCTTCACTTCCACGTCTTTTGTTGTATATATTCATAAAAATAATTTTACAACATTTTGTGTTATTTATGCTCTAGTTTAGAAACTCATCTAAATGGCCGTCAAGAACTTTCGCCGCATCTTTCACTTCAAATTTGGTTTTAGTGTCTTTGACTAATGTGTACGGGTGCAGCACGTAGTTTCTAATTTGATTGCCCCATGCAGCCTCTTGGTTGGGCCCTTTGAGTTCTGAAATTCTTTCGGTATGTTGTTCCATTTGCAGCTGCGCAAGTTTTGAGCGCAAAATTTTTAAGGCAGTTTCTTTGTTTTGAATTTGTGATTTTTCATTCTGAATTGAAACCACAATGTTTGTTGGAATATGCGTAATGCGGACTGCTGAATCAGTGGTATTCACGCTCTGACCACCGTGGCCTGAAGCCCGGAAGGTGTCTATTCTGATGTCTTTTTCGTCAAGTTCTACCTCGTCCGGCGCGTCAATTTGCGGCAAAACTTCAACCATGGCGAAGCTTGTTTGGCGCAAATTATCAGCATTAAACGGACTGAGACGCACGAGACGATGAACGCCGTGTTCTGACTGCAATTTGCCGTAGGTATTCACGCCACTAACTGAAATCACGGCTGATTTTATGCCAGCTTCATCGCCGGCCGATTCTTCCACAACTTCCGCTTTATAGCCCGCTTTTTCCGCCCAGCGCAAATACATTCGCAGCAACATGGCCGTCCAGTCCATCGCATCAACGCCGCCCGCACCAGCTTGCAAGCGCAAAATTGCATCATGGTCATCATACGGACCGTTATACTTCAACTCTTTTTGCAGCCCTTCAAACGCTGTTGCAGCTTCTGCCAACTGCTTTTCAATATCACCTTTCAACGATTCATCTTCCAACTCAACCAGCTCTCTAAGATCTGAGATCTGAGATCGAAGCTCTGCCCAGGGCGCAACCTGCGCCGCAAGCTTCGCCTGCTGTTTTGAAATCTCCTGTGCCTTCAAGTTATTCTGCCAAATCGCCGGGTCTTCCAGCTGCCTCGTCAGCTCCGCCAATTTTTCTTCCCGCTCCGAAAAACCCGCCTCATCCCAAGCCGTCTGCACATCACCTTCCAACGCCACTATCTTCTTCAAAACATCCTGCATACCTACAGTTTACAGGGAA
>CAYUUV010000032.1:0-2369 GCA_964448015.1 uncultured Candidatus Saccharibacteria bacterium | reverse complement strand
TTCCAACGCCACTATCTTCTTCAAAACATCCTGCATACCTACAGTTTACAGGGAAAACGAAATGTATCCAATCCACTTATATACCATTCAAATCAATAACTTCTAGGGAACTAAAAAGAGACGTGGCCCAAGCTATGCAGCAAGAGCGACGTCTCCTACCGTTAAATATAGCATAATTACTTACTAAAAGTCAAACATTCACCGTCAAATCGTACAATAATAATAAGCCCTTCCCAGTCCTTGCGCTTTCGATACTCTCGTTCAATTTCTCTCGCCGCTTTCTTTTCGAGACTAACACTTAATTTGCGTAAATCGAGTATCAAATTATCGGCTTGCTTCAGCCCTGCTCGCAAGGCATGCTCTAGTGTATATTTACCAAGTCGGTCAATACTTTTTATTTCCCAATAGTCATCGTCAACGAGCAAATCTGGCGTTTTTGAACCCTTGGTACGGCTTGGCCTCAGGAACTTGACATGTTGCTTCGGAATTTTATGAATAACTAAAATATCAACAACTTCCATCTCTGGTTCAGATGGTCTTGCCCCTAGTTCTATCTCTATCAATACTTGCTGCATTATGTATCAGTGTACCACCATACTATGTGGAACATAATGGCGACTGTGCCACCGCCAACTACAGACTTCTCAAATATCGCTGTCGCTGATGAAGTGTCATAAGAGCAATACCCATCAATCCTGATCCGGCTATGATAAACATATACGGGCTCCTCCCCGTCTGCGCCAGTTCCTCTCTACGTATTGCCAAGCCCACTGGATCCTTGATACTGCCGGTTGCGGGGTCAAGGTCTAAGGCTCCGTTATCCTCTATCGTATACGTGAGCTGCAGTGCTGATTTACCTTGATGGGTAGTTTGAGTAATAGTGGCATTTTGAATATTGAAGTAGGTTTGATTGGTAGAATTATATTTACGGGCAATAACTTGGTCGGGCTTTAGGTCGGTAACAAAAGTGAGAGAGACTTGATTCTCAGTACTTTCGGTATCGAAGCAAAACTCCACGAGACCCAAGGGGTAATCATATGCAGCATCTTGTTTGGGACTGGTAGATTCTTTAAGGGCATTAGAGCAAGTAATAGTAGTTGCCTCAGGAGTTTGAAGCATAACACTACCAGCAGTTTCAGCGTTTGCAAAGGTAGCAGTATTTTCGGAATTTTGAGAGATGGGGAGCGGCTGGACAGTGGGACCATAGTGACTATAAACTAACGGACCCATATAAGATCCCTCTTCCAAGGCAACAAAATCCTCTGGCGTCGTTGTGTTTATGGTACGTTCATTTGTACCATCGGCATTGATGAGTTTTATATGACTCGCTATCGAAAAATCTTCACTCGAGTACGACTGCTCTATCTGACGAAAAATAATCTGCCCATCAGGCGTATACTGAGGAGTCGCCAGCAAATACCCCGTACCTTCAATTTCATTCACCCCATCTGGTGTCTTATGATATAAAACGGTTTGTTCACCAGCAAGGTTCACCGCCCGTATCTCGGCAACTCCGCTGTCAATGTCAACCCAACTTGAAACAAGAGTGCTACCATCCGGCGCCCAGTCAAATGCAGGGACATCCCAGTCTGGATCTGCCAAAAAAGCTATCATAGTACTCATGCCACACCCTACTTGCGCACCATCTTTTCGCCGCACCAACTCACGTTGGTTCGTACCATCAGCGTTCATTATCCAGATACCACTAGTATTCGTGCTTCTATCGCCTCTATAGAAAGCTATCTTGCTACCGTCAGGTGAAACAACCGGATACATATCACAATGATTTTCATCGAGTTCCGTCAGTGCTGTTTTGCCAGTTCCGTCAGTATTAATACGACGTATTTGCCCAACAAGTACGCTGCCATCACCAAAGTCCTGACCCCACGATTCACTGTATGCAAGCTGGTTTCCATCAGGGTAGAAACTGGAGAATACTGCCATTTTCCCAGTCTCTACATTGGTGATGTTTTCAACACCACTGCCGCTAGCGGCAGCAACGTATACATTGGCAGTGTCGTCATTAAGCGACACCTGCGAGAAAGTTAACTTTGCGCCATCGGCAGAATAGCGAGGCGCAAATGGCATAGAAGGAGTGGCGATAAGGAGTGTCTGGTTGCCCCCGTTTATCGATGCTGATAGAAGTTCCCCCGTTCCGTCCTCAAGATCCTCCGCAGAACCTATCCTACCCCACGTCACTTTGCCGTTTTGGCCAGGAAAAGCAGCATGGGCAATTTGGTGTGGAAGTGTGACAGCAACAAGGCTGAGTGTGGCTGTCAGTAGTAGCAGCTTTTTAAAAGATTGTTTCATGTTACTCTTTGGACTCCCTCAAACAAACCGTATATGTTGTGCTTATGTTTGTATGATAG
>CAYUUV010000031.1:853-10527 GCA_964448015.1 uncultured Candidatus Saccharibacteria bacterium | reverse complement strand
GAGATTTAAATCGGAGCCTAAAGCATATCAGTGGCACGATGAAGTCATGGGCGATCTCAAAACAGGGCCGGAAGTAATCGACGACATTATTCTGATAAAATCAGATGGCTATCCAACATACAACTTTGCACACATTGTCGATGACGCCGAAATGCAGATTACGCATATCATCCGTGGTCAGGAATTCATCGCCAGCCAACCAAACTACCTCAACCTCTACGAAGCCCTCGGTTTTGACATGTCCACACTTCTAGGTTCCGAGCGCACAGCGCGAGCTTTAGGGGAGGGGGGCGAAGCTATGAATTCAGTTCATAGCGAGTCGGGAGGGCGAGCCCTCCCTATATTCGCCACAATGCCGCACATTTTGAACGAACAGGGTAATAAGAAGTTAGGTAAACGCGACGGCGCCAAAGATGTTCTCGACTACATTCGAGAGGGCTTTTTGCCAGACGCACTGGTCAGCTTCATTGCCACCCTCGGCTGGAACGATGGTACCGAGCAAGAAATTTTCACCCGAGCAGAGTTGATAGAAAAATTCAGCCTCGCCCGAGTTGGTAAGAGCGGCGCCCACTTTGACCAACGCCGGCTCCTGTGGACCAACGGCCATTTTATTCGTGAAATGCCGCTTGACGATCTCTACGAGCTGGTGACAAACCCTAAATACGAAACCCTAAATACGAAACAAATTCAAAATTCAAAATTCAAAATTCAAAACTACTGGTCCAAAACAGCAGACAGTTTTGACGAGTCGTATAAAAAACAGGTGCTTGGCTTGGTGCAAGAGCGCATGAAATACCTGGCCGAATTACCAGGACTCACTGGCTTCTTTTTTGAAAGGCCAACACCAAATCTTGACTTAATTACCAGCAACAAGCAGCTCAAGAAACTCGAACGAGCCCAGTTGAAAGAATTGTTAGTTCTGAGTCTTGAGTCTTTAGAGGAAAGTGATTTTACTCCAGAAGATCTTCAAGAGAAATTAAACAGCTTACTGCAAACCACCAACTCTGCACCGTCAACTCTTTTTAGTATTATCCGCGTTGCCACAACCTGGGCACCCGCCAGTCCACAACTGAACGAAACCCTGGCCGTATTTGGCAAAGAAGAAAGCCTGCAGCGCTTGCAGCAAAGTATTGACTTTTTAAAAGATTAGTTGTATAATTATAATATATGTCTTTATTTAATATCCTTTCTGACCTCCAAAAGCTCCACGATGCTTCGCATGACTTGCCAACATTGCCCAGTTCGGCTAACTACAGTCATCATGACTCAACCGCCGCACAAGAACTTATCGCCCTGCCTGAAACAGGTGAGGGTGCACAATTTGTATGGCCCCAAGATACCTTATGCAAAGAACTTGTCCACGCACGTCTGAACATGCTTGAGTTACTATGGCACAAAAGTACCGACCCAAATGTACAACGCGCCAGCTGGTTAGAGGCAGAACTACTCAGAAAGTTTGAAAAGGAAGGGAATTTGGCTGTCTACGAAGATATTTGTCTTTTCGTAGAAGAAGCATACGGTATTGGTCCCGTAGCTCCTGAAGGCACCACAGATCAGGCAGTGATTGCGCAGTGTTATGATCTGATAGATTCTATCTGCGAACATTTAATGGACGACCTCGGCTACACTACGCGAATGCCGCACGAGCATTTATTACACTCCATACGCCAGGCACCACAGCTATGAAAGATACTCGACTCATAGATCTATTCCAACGAGCCCGGCCCGACCGTTCGCTCGCTGTTATTGAGGGTGTGCAGGCCTTGAAGCATGCCGCACGATTTCAGGCAGTTTTTAAGCATATTATCACATGTGATATAAATCTACTCAAAAGTATGCTTGACGAACTCGCGCCAGATGTTAAAGCTCTCATTTTAACCCAGTCAACTGAGGTAAGTGAAGTAACCTTTGCCAAACTCTCACCGCAACCTCACCGCACAAAAGTCATCGCCATTGCCGAGCGCACAGCATATACGCTGGCTGATCTCGCAGCAGATAAACCCATTATACTACTTGAAGATCCACGCGATCTTGAAAATATCGGTGCTGTCATACGCGTTAGTGCCGCTGCCGACGCGGCGGGTGTCCTCATTACGGGACCAGTGGACATCTGGCATCCTGGCGTCATACGCGGTGCCGCCGGCTTACAATTTGCGCTACCAGTGCTACACACCACCACTAGTGCAGTACTTGGCCTTCAGAGACCAATTATCGCTTTAGATCCAACGGGCGAGATCAGTACTCCACGCAGCCTCATGAAAAATGCCGTGTTTGTTTTTGGAACTGAAAGAAGTGGTATTAGCACAACAATGCTAGAGCGCAGTGATCAGATTGTACGCCTACCCATGAAGCAGGGGGTGAGTAGTTTAAATCTTGCCACCTCGGTCGCGGCAACACTGTATCGACTGCAATGATCTAGCGCATCGACTTGGTATCTGGTACCATAAGCAGTATGCGAAGAAAAAAACAAACTGGTTTTCAGGCGTATAAAAGCTACAAGCCCCACGAACAGCCCGTTGATAAGCCAAAAGGGCATAAAATGGCACGTATCAATAGTTGGCTTAAAACACACACCCCACATGTCTTAATAGGGTTGGCTATTATATGTTTAACGCTTGGCGGGGCGCTTTTTTACCTGTTTGATTCACTCCAGTTTGCTACGACACCAGCGGCAACCATAAAAAAACCGCCTGAAAAATTTACCTCTCCGCTAACTGGCTTAGAAGTCAGTGAAGCTGATAGCAAGCGGCCGGTAACTGCTGCCATGATAGAAAACAGCCCTGAAGCTCGCCCGCAAAGCGGTCTCAAAGAAGCTGGCGTAGTATTTGAAAGCGTTGCCGAAGGTGGTATTACGCGATTTCTGGCGCTGTACCAAGAAGCAAAGCCCGGCATTCTTGGCCCGGTTCGAAGCGTACGGCCGCATTTTGCAAGCTGGGTAGCAGCATTCGATGCCGGTTTAGCGCACGTTGGCGGCAGTGATATTGCACTTGCCAAACTGCGGAGCGGACAAATTAAAGATCTCGACCAGTTCTTTAACGCTGGCGCGTACTACCGAGCTAATAATCGGGCGGCACCGCATAATATGTATACTTCTGATGAAAGTCTGCAACAGCTCAATGCCGCGAAAGGCTGGCAGACAAGTTCGTTTACCGCATGGAAGCGAGCCAAAAAACCAACACCGCTGCAAACGCCCACCGCTCGATCTATTACCGTACCAGTTTCAACTGGATTATTTGCCGTGCAATATGATTGGGACGCTGCCAGCAATAGCTACGCGCGCAGTCAAGCCGGTGCAGCCCATAACGACCGAGAAGGTGGTCGAATCACACCAAGCGTGGTGATTGTCATGCAGGTGCCGCACGATGTAATTCGTGATTCTAATAATTACAGCTATCCAAACGTTATCGGCAGCGGCAAGGCATGGATCTTCCAAAATGGTGGCGTGACCGAAGTATCTTGGAGCAAAGCCAGCGACCAAGAACAAGTTATGTTTAAAGATGCCGCTGGTGCTGCTTTAGAACTCAACCCTGGCCAAACCTGGATCACCGCCATTCGGCCAGATAAATCACCCGCATGGCAATAATATGAATGAGATTCCATTTCTGGTTACGCGTTCTTCTTTCACGAAAGCAATTCTTTCGGGTCATCTCGTCAATATTATCGTCGGCATTATTGTATTTACCGGCCTCCATTACGTACTTGATCAGAGTACAATCTTCTCTGTTATTGCAACAATTATCAGCACAACCATCGGCGCTGTTCTTTCTTCGCTCGTGGCTACTAAACGCCTTTCGGCACCAGTCCATGCCCTCAGTGATGAAATTGTGAAGCTGCATCAAAAGGTTAATGCTTCAACAAGCGCACTCACGCAAATGAGCAGTGAAACACAGGCTATGCTGAACGAACTACCCGCCGGAGTTATCACGCTCGACAACACAACCGCTCTCACTAGAATTAACGACACCGCCAAACGGCAATTGTTTCTTATCGACCCAGGAACGGAAGCCGAACCTCCCGAGATTACCGGTGAACTGGTACTCGAACGTATCAAAAATATGCAAACCAACGGAAAGGCTATAGATTTTACCGATTGGTTGCACGAATCAAAAACCAACAAAATTCACGATACACGGCTGTGGCAAATGGCTATTTTACGAGCGGAAGATCAGGTTGGGGCATACGACATGTTGGTGCGCTATAACAAAAGTGATAGCAGTGGCTGTGAAATCACCTTTATCCTGATTGATCGAGCAAAAGATTTTGCAAAACAAGAAAAACAGATGGAATTCATCTCGCTGGCAGCCCACGAACTGCGTGGTCCGATTACCGTCATGCGCGGTATTATTGACATCTTTAAAAGTGAGGTGCAGCCGCAACTTAGTACAGACCATCAAACGCTTCTAACGAGAATGGGTGTGTCCGCTCGGCAGCTTGCCGGTTATGTCGACAACATTCTCAATGTTTCGCGCATCGAAAAAGAAACCTTTGAAATCCGACAAAAAGAAGCGTCTTGGCAGGATATTTTAAAACAGTCCGAAGATGATTTGAATATTCGTGCCGAAGCACACCGTCGCACGCTGAGGTATAACACCGCCGAAGACCTTCCGACAACCGCAGTTGATGAAGTAGCTATTTCACACGTTATTGTTAATTTGGTCGACAACGCCATCAAATACAGCAAAGAAGGTGGTGAGGTTATTGTGACATCAGTACTGAAAGGTAATGAAATCGAAACAACCATTCAGGATTTTGGCATCGGCATTCCCGCAAACGTCGTTGATAACCTGTTTACCAAATTCTACCGTTCGCACCAAAGCAAACAGTTCACAACCGGCACAGGACTAGGGCTCTACTTATGTAAAACTATTGTTGAAGCTCATGGCGGCACCATCTGGGTACGTTCCAGCGAGGGGCATGGCACAACATTTGGCTTCACTGTACCAACCTATGCATCGGTTGCTAAAAGTCTGAAAAGTAGTAATAATCAAACAAGCGGAATAGTGCACAGTCACCACGGGTGGATCAAAAACCACGCACTGTATCGAAGATAAGGAGTAGTCATGAGTAAAATTGTATGTATTGAAGATGATCATTTTATTGCCGATATCTATATGCGGGCACTCAAAAAGGCTGGTCATGAAGTGGACATTATTACCAACGGGGAAGAAGCCCTCAGCGCAATCAAGCAAACTGTTTACGACATTATACTGCTCGACCTTATGCTGCCCGATAAATCTGGCGTGGAAATTCTAGAAGAGTTGCGCGGCGCAGACGGCAGTGGACTGCCACTCACAAAAATTATTGTTACTACTAACTTCGACGAACCAGAAAAAGACCGTGAACGCTTAGAACAAATGGCCGACGGCTACTTAATAAAAGCCGATGTCACCCCCAGCAAACTCGTAGAGCTCATAGATCAACTCGAAGCAAAAGAATAGACCGCGACGGATTATATTTTAAATCTGTTAGGTTTTCTTTATTTTTAGTGATATTGACAGACAGGGCTCACCGGATCTACGCGTGGGTGTGCTACACTTACGCGTAGGTGAATAAACATCCATCATCCCGCTCCCTTGGCACATCTGGCTCACGGTTCGACAGGCCGGTTACTCCGTTGCCCTCAGAAAGTCCAGCGGACATCATGGATCCTTCTCGCTTCCAGGCGCCGTCTACGGACGACCAAACCCTAGACGCCGTCTCATCTGCCCCTGAAAACTCGGTGGAACCTTGGAGCGCGCGGTTGGTGATCGCCCTGCCAGAAGGCACAGTTCGTCACCCGGCGCTTATTTCATCAGTCGAGCGGGCGATCGGAAGATTCAGTCTCGTCGACGTCGCCTACTCGGGCATACGTGTTGTTTACGGCCTCGATGGCCCCAGCCGTGAGCAAGCCACGATCCAATCTGATCTCATAATGCAGCACGTTCTGGGGACCCTGGGCCTAGCGAATGACGCAGTGGTAGAGCACTGCGTAATCCCTCTCGAGGGCACCACGACTCAACCGCCCAGGCCTGACCACCTACGCGTCGTGCAGTAGGTCGGCAGGAGCGTCAGCGCAGAATCGCGATACCTCTGGGCGCTAGCATTTCCCAATCGTGACTGATGCGGTGCGGCTCGGGAAGGTAGGGGCGGCCTGCCGGCTGTTGACTTCAAATGTCAGTTCGCTGTACTCTAAGATACATGAGTGGCACTGTGCATAGAGAAGGCGACGAAGGCGACTCCGAAGTTTCACGCAGCTTCCAAGACAGGATCCAGAGTGATCCTGAGTATCGTGACGCCTATTTCAACACCACCTCTGCCCATCTATTCGCTGACCCCGATGAGGCGTCAACCAATCGTATACTCGCCAAACTCCAAGAATGCGCCGTTGCCTACCTATTCACACCAGACGAGTATCTGGCTCGACCGTTACTGCAGACCGAGTTCGGTCAGTTTGTTGGCGAGGATGAGATCTGCCGGGCCATCGGACGCCTTGTGGTCCCATCCATCTACCCTCAAACAGCCCAAGCTACCGAGGGATGCCAGTAGGTAAGCCCGCAACGCTAATCTGTGCTACAACAAGTACCGGATTACATAATTAAATGGTATGTACTTATCTGACTTCTTAAGTTTGAATGCCGTTCTCATCTTCTGCTCTTTTGTGGCGAATCTCTGGTTCGTGGAATAGTACGAGGTACTCGGTGTAAACAAACTGACGCGCGTAGGTATCAGTTTTGTCTACTTGTCGTAGAATTCCAATATCTACAAATTTCTTCACCAATGCATTAGCGGCTGGGCGAGATAGGGCAGTAATCTTTTCGGCGGTAGCAACATCGATAATTGGCTGCTTGTAGAGGCCAATCAAAAGACGAACCGCTGTTTTGGCTTGTTTGCCACCTAGTGAATGTACGAGTGTCATATGTTTTTCGCGGAGATTAACAATCTTTTTTGAAACTTCTGTAGCCTCGGCCGCAACCTCGGCGACACCTTCAAGGAAAAACAAGACCCACCGCTCAATATCACCTTTATTATGATAATCGGCTAGTCTGTCAAAGTATGTATCTCGATGTCGCCTGAAATACTCTGAGAGGTAAAGGACAGGATACACGAGTACACCCTGGTGTCGCAATAGAACTGTAATAAGTAATCGGCCCGTTCGACCATTGCCATCTAAGAATGGGTGAATAGTTTCAAATTGGGCATGCATGAGGGCGGCTACTATGAGTGGCGGATACGGTTGCGGTGTGTTTATGAATTTTTCTAGATCACCAAGTGTGCGCATGAGCTCACGGGGTGGTGGCGGAACAAAATCTGCATTATCAGGGCGTGTACCGCCAATCCAGTTTTGAGTTTTTCGAAACTCACCCGGAGTCTTACCTATTCCTTCCTTTGTAAATTGCATCATTTGTTCATGCAGTTCACGAATAACATTTAAGGTAAGAGGCGCGTCTTCCGCCCTTCCAAAGCCATGGTTAATTGCACGAACATAACTAATGATATTTTCAACATCGTCTGGAATATCTTCAGCCATATCAATGCTGGCGCGCAGAGCATCATGCATAGTGGCTTTTGTACCCTCAATATTACTGGAGAGTGCTGCTTCTTTTTGTGCATAGGTAGAGATGAAGAAGTCTATATCTGGTATAAGCTGAGCGACACCATCTAGCTTACCCAGAGCAAGGGTTGCCTTATCATTCGCGAGGTAAACTTGACTTGCAAAGTTAATGGATCCTTTTGGAGGAAAGATTTCAGGTATAAACGCTGTATATCCTTGGGGTTGTTGTACAAAATTGCCTAGTTGCATACTTTACATTCCATAATGATATGTTAAGTTTAACATAACTTACTTAACATATGCAAGCTATATGTTAAGTTTATGGTTGCTATCGCGATCGAAATTGGGCCTCTGCCATCATCCAATCAAATATCTCTCAAATCTCAGGCCCTGTTTCAGTGATATATTCCAAAAGTAGCATATTACGCTCATTGGCTTGTTTAAAGAGATCCTTTACAGCCAATGAGCTTGTATCTGCTTCTGCGTGAGTGGCTTGTCTTCGAACCCCGAGGGTTCGGACTCTCTGCGAGAGTTAACCAAGTAAAAACCCCAGTCTTGCGACTGAGGCTTTTACTTGGTGACCCCGGCGGGATAAACGTTAGATGACATAGCTATCCGCTCTGCTACTAGCTACATCATCAACTAAATTCTGTAAAATCAATAGATTTGACAGAATTCGTACTCGCGCGCGGGTTCAATTCTCTGGCGAGAATCAACCAAAGAAAAAACGCTACCGTAGGGTAACGTTCTTTCTTTGGTGAGCCCACTAGTATTAATTTAGAACACCTTTTCGACGATCTCTTTAAGCTGAAGGATCGGTTCAAAGCGTTGGGCATGGAGATTAAAGACGGCAAGGTGTACTTGCCAGACCTGGAGATTGATCATGTTTAATTATCGTGGTTCGGTCTCAGGACTTTATGACCAAAATACATTCGATAGGCAATTTCTCAAAGATATTGCACGAGCTCAAAGCAGCCTGGTCATTGAAAGTCCATTTATCAGGCTGAGCAGGGTAGAACAGCTCACTCCTGTGATCATCAAGCTTAGACGGCGAGGGGTATGTGTAATTATCAACACCCGCAGCCCACAGGAGCATGATGATATCTATGAGACTCAAGCCGTAGAAGCGATAGCAATGCTACAGAATTTAGGCGCAAAAGTACTCATTACCGTCAAACATCACCGAAAGATAGCAGTTATTGATCGTGAGGTTTTTTATGAGGGAAGTCTTAATATTCTCTCCTACTACGATAGTTGTGAGATAATGAGACGAACGGTTTCCCCGAATGAAGCCGAGGTACTCCTACGATTCATTGGGCTACATACATACCTAACGAAAGTGAGCTAACTATGGACGATACAGATATATTCAAGAATAAACACCTGTATGAAGACGAGGAAACTATCGTCAAGACAATCAACTACCTGAATCTAAACGATCCAGAAAATGCGAATCGTGATTACGCCATTGGTTTTCTTAAATTCATGCAACGATTCGCGTTCCACGCCGAAAAAGTTGGCGAACTGAATTACGATGACTTTTTTGAGAAGTATAAACAGTCAAGAAACGACGCTTAAACCTTAGTCGTCAATTTTCTTCCTTTTTTTAACAACTTTACTTGATACTTCATCCTTCTTTGTACCATCACTATTTTTTGTTATTGGTTTTTGGCTTCGACTTTCCTCAGTTAAGAGTGACTCTTCCTGCTGCTTAGCAATTGATGCACGAGACAGCTCTATGGCTAGACGAGAGACTTCTTGGCTTCCATCACCATCAAGTAACAATGTTTGACCAGACATGGGCTCCTGGGGCGTTATAGCAGATAACTTGGCATAGAAATTGAAGGCCGGTAGGTTGCTCATCTCTCCTGAATCTACATATGGTGAAAAGAGTGGTAGCAATAAACGTTCATCATCTGGGTTACCGCTTCTGAACGTAGTGACGGTACCGACGTTGGCCAGAATGATGCTCACCATTTGCTGATCCTTTTGCTGTGAGGTAGATTGCTCAGCCATGACCATGAACATCTTATACTTTCGAGATTCAGATAGCATCTGCACAAACGACGTGGTCGCAAAGTTCTGAAATTCATCGACATACAGATAGAAGTGTCGACGCTCAGCTTGCGGGATACGTGCTCGC
>CAYUUV010000031.1:0-843 GCA_964448015.1 uncultured Candidatus Saccharibacteria bacterium | reverse complement strand
AATACCAAAAAGCTCTGACGTATCTTCCCCCAGCAAGCCTTTGGAAAAGTTGCAAATAAGGATCTTGCCGGAATTAATAATGTCATCAAAGTCGATAGTTGATTTTGGTTGTTCAAGGATCTGTTTTGCTGATGCCGAGAAGAGGAATCGTCCAATTTTTGAAGTAATACCAGCAGCCATTTTGACTTTCTGCATGTCGCCAGCTTTACCAAGTTCATTCTTCCAGAAATTTATGAGGTTCTTATCTTCAAGGGCCTTAATGATCTTTTTACGGTACTTGGTGTCATTGAGCAGATCAAAGACAGTAAAGAGTGTGGCGTCCTCAACGGTCAGTGCTGTTTGAATGGTGTTTCTCAGCACATATTCTTTGCGGTGACCGCCCGTATCTTCTTCGGAGAATATCTTACGAAAAACAGATATAACTGATTCAGTAATAATGTCTTTTTCTCGCAGTAGTTCGTTACCAGTGACCCCGGGAGTCATCTCTAGAAGATTGAGGCCTATTGGGAACTGAAGATCATCTGGGTTGAAGTAAACGACGTGATCAACTCGTTCTGGTGGTACATGCCTCAGTAATGTCTCGGCCATATCGCCGTGGGGATCAATAATTGCCACGCCTTTGCCATTTTGCATGTCTTGAACAATAGCGTACTGCATCATAGTCGTCTTACCATTGCCGGTACCGCCAATGATATAGATGTGTCGTTCTCGCTCTGCTTCAGTTAGCCCAATGGGTGTTTGAATGCCATGGTGGGCATTCATGCCAAGCACGACATCAAACGAATTGTTTTGCTTTAATGAAACCGGAGCAGGTAACGTCCGACTGAGTGAGGTGATGAGATT
>CAYUUV010000030.1:0-10897 GCA_964448015.1 uncultured Candidatus Saccharibacteria bacterium | reverse complement strand
TAGGGTAGCTGTCTGTTTAAAACCGACTGGATTTAAACTCATTCGAGGGTGTTAGGAGGTGTCCAGTGAACCTCTACGGGTTTCCGCCCGTAGTTTTTGTTTAATGATAACAAAAAAGAGATTGAGATGAACTTCAATCTCTATCTGTGATTTCACCCTGGTACGCCCCTGTCCGTCCTGGCTGGACAGACAGGCGGGTGACAGGATTAGCGCTGACGCTTCTCCGTTCAATAAGTTGCTAAGCAACGTATCGCCCAACTACGAAAAAATCACTCCGTTGTCTCATCTTTGGCGGTGCCACGAGATGAACGAAGTGAATTTTTCGTGGCAGTGCCACGAGTGAGTAGAGTGAATTTTCGTGGTACACCCGACAGGATTTGAACCTATGACCTTCGGCTCCGCAAGCCGACGCTCTATCCAGCTGAGCTACGGGTGCTCGTCGTGACTCACTACCAGTTTCGTTTATGCCACAAGTAGCAGAAGACTTCACTTTTCGTTGTCACTCCTCTCAGTCTTCCAAACAGACTGCGTCTTGGTTTGAAAAACTGGTTTAAACTGACAAAAAGTCGCTATGCTTTGTTTTTAAATCTGGGTTGGAATTTTCTTGGTTTTGGCGTCTACCCGTAAACGAGTAGCGCCAAACTTCAAAATTTGAGGTGCTTTCCGCATTTTTGATACAGAACAGGGGTAAGTGTAGCACAAAACCGAGTGGTTTTCTAGGGCTAAAAACGAATCTTCTTCATTAAGCGATCGACTGCGTCACCCTGGCGCGGTTCATGGGGTAGGTGAGCAGCAAGCGCATCAAAGATTTTTTCACCATCTTCAGGAGGGAAGTAAACCGTGAGTATCGGCACAAAACGCTTGTTGGGCAGTAGCGAGATACTTGGCAGGCCACCTTCTTGGTTGACACTGAATGATCTGAAATCATCGTAACTGTAGTGTTTGGCATCTATCAAGAGTGAATCTGATTGCAAGGCGTATCTGAGTGTACGCGGTTTTTGATGTGCGACGACGCCAAAGGCCAAAAGGGCCAGTAAAACAACTGCTGAGGAAAAAAAACTTCTGGTAACAAGATACATCAACCCGCTCGCCACCACTGCACCGCCTGCCAGGAGGAAGAACCAGCCTGCTGACTTCTGATGGTCTATAAATTCTGAAGCCTGCCATTCAATAGTAGGGAAGTCAGCTGTAGCAGTTGCCGCTTCGACATCTGCCATAGCCTGTTCATTACGATACATAAATTGATCTGCAGCCCCACGCGGTTCCATGCTTTAAGTGTATCGTAAGCGGTATAAAACAACAATTGTAAAATCTTTCCTTCATAAAGAGAGAAACGCCCAGCACAAGTGCGGAGCGCTCCTCTCCTGGCCCTTCAATATACTCAGGGTCATTCGACAACCTCCTGGTTCACCATGAGCCTGTCGAATGGCGGAGAGGGAGGGATGAACGCTCCACTACTCTCTACACGTCTTTCTCGGTGTAAACACCTGCGAGAGACGCTTGCGATCGAACCAACGGGTTCAAATCCCTTTTCTTCAAGAAGAAAACCCGGCAAACAAAAGTTTTGCCGGGCCTTCTCCTGGCGGAGAGGGAGGGATTCGAACCCTCGGTACCATTGCTGGCACGACGGTTTTCAAGACCGTTACCTTCAACCACTCGGTCACCTCTCCATATCATCTATCCTAGCAGTTTTTTAAAAGCCACTCCACCTTTGTAGCGTTTAATTTGTTGCTCACGGGCGAATGCTTCTGATCTGGTATCATACTCTTCACGGTACACACAGGCCCAAGGAGCGGCATATTTAGTAGACTTGTTTTTGCCCGCATTGTGTCGGATCAACCTTGTCTTCAGATCATGCGTCTGTCCAATGTAGTATTTATTGGTAGCAATGCTCTTGAGTATATATACAGTAAATTTCATTCAACCACCCAGCGCCAACGGCGCGGTCCCGCCAATGGCGGTGATCGGTCACCTCTCCGTACAAGGCATGATTATATCAGATTTTGATTTATCCTAACAGATGTCGAGCAATCACGGCTGCATCGACATGCTGTGCTCCATGTTCACGCAGCAAGGCTGCTGCAGATTCGGCGGTAGCACCGGTTGTAATTACATCGTCTATCAGTAGTATGTTCTTGTGGGTGACAACCTGTTTTGGAGAGGCTATTTTAAAGCTGCCTTGCATCTGCTTCATTCGTTCAAGGCGACTTTTACCAATTTGATCGGCCTGAGAAACTCGCGTGAGTAAATATTCCATCTTCAGGTTACGCGCCCTTGCACATGCCTGCGCAATAAGCACCGCTTGGTCAAAACCCCGGCGTCGAACCCGTGAATGAGCGGTGGGAATGGGAACCACAATGGTGTCATCTGGCAGAAAAGGAACAGTTTTGGCAATGATCTCCCCAAACTGTCGGGCGTAAGCGCGCTTGCGACCAAACTTCATGGCTCGAATGAGCTTTTTCGTAACCCCTTGATAGCTCCCAAGCCACCACACACGACGCAGGCGAGAACCCGTACGGCAACTAGTGCAAACCTGGGATTGTTTTGTCAATTTGTTGCATTTATAACAACGAGACTCTTGTTCTTCAATGGTTTGTTCAAGACAGTGCTCACATAACATGGATGCTTCATTATTACAGAGGTAACACCGCTGAGGAGTTATGAAGGTTATGAGTGCTTCTAGGGGAGTAATATACATTTTTACAACAGCTTTCACATCATATTATTGCATAAACGAAACATAGCCCGCTATAATGCAAGTTAGTTATTTAACTGCGAGAAAAGTGGAGGATGGAAATGGCCCGACGCCAAAAAAATGATAACGATCTGTTAATGGAAGATGAGCTCACCGCTGCCTTCCTGGACGACACAACACCAATGGGTATCGCCGACGAACCAGCCGACACGACACCACTAGCTCAACCAGCTGGTGATGATGACTGGGATGAAGAGCAAATGCAAGATATGCCCGGCATGCTTGCGGTTGACGTGTATGAAACAAAGGAAAAGTTGTACGTGAAGGCTCGTACAGCAGGTGTTAACAAAGACGACCTTGATGTCAGTATCTCAGACAATACCCTGACTATTCGAGGAACACTTTCTAGTGGTGAAGAAACCGACACTGAAAACTATCACATTCAAGAATGTTACTGGGGAGAGTTCAGCCGAACACTCGCATTACCAGTGCCAGTTAAAGAAGATGAAGTAGAAGCGGTCTTGAAAGACGGTGTCTTAACTATCGGCTTTACGAAAGTACAGCAAGAAACTGTTAAGAAGATTACTATCAGCTAGACGCACCTGAGCGAATCATAAAACAGACCCTCTACACGGGTCTGTTTTTAATAGTTACCGCCGAAGATGCTGCGGATATCATCAGGGGGGTATCTCGTTTAGCGAGGCTGGAAGTTGCTCAGCACAAATCGGATAATGATCTGTGAAAAGAGCACTATCACAAGGCCGACAATAGCGTACAAAATAGTGTTTTTAGCGGCAGTTACACCAGTAGAATCACCGCCAGAAATAATATAGCGGAAGCCACCGATGATGATCATAATAACTGATACAGCACCGACTACGATAGAGAAGATGTCGATAATACGGTGGGTCAGGCCGGCAAAGCTTTGTTCGCCAGTCTCGGCGCAGGCAGCAACAGTGGTTGACTGATTACGCTGACCCGTCTCGGTTGTGATAACGCCCTGGCAAATTTTATCAGCAATCGAGCTGGAGGTCGGGGGGGTAGTAACGGCGGTATCTTGCGCATACACCTGGGCTGTCAGGCCCACGAAAACAATCACCGCGAGAGTGCCAAAACCTGCAATATAACTAACCAGTCGTTTCATACTAACAACTATAGTATAATTTTAGTCAAACATCAAGAATCGGCTCATACACACGACTGTTTATCACCGTCATCTTGGGTATCGTTGAAAGGTCTCCTTTTATCTTCCACAACCCCAGTGAAACTGCTCATAAATTTAAAAACGGCTCTTTTTTGAGCCGTTTTATGCGTAACCTAGAAGCGGCTACTACGTGTTCATTGTGTTGCCGATAACAAATCGGACAATGACCTGTGCAAACAAGACAACCACCAAACCAATAATTGCATACATAATGGTGTTCTTGGCACCACTCACGCCGTTGCTATCACCGCCAGAAATAATATAGCGGAAGCCACCGATGATGATCATAATAACTGATACAGCACCGACTACGATAGAGAAGATGTCGATCACCTTCTTGATAAGACCTGACAATGAGTTCTCATCACCAGTGTCGTCACAGCCGTCAGCACCAGTCTTCATGAAGCCTTCACAAACCTTGTCTGAAATTTGTGCCTGTACCGCCACAGGAGTTGCCAACACACCGGCAACAAGAGCAAACGCACTCAGTGTCAGTGCAATATTTTTAATAATGTTCTTCATTTCTTTTTCCTTCTCCTTTATTAGGGTTATGCCGTTATTATAACAAACCGCTTACACCCTGCAAATAGTTTCCGCTTTAGTGTACGACGACTGTTACTCTTCTGTTTCACTTGCGGGGACGTCAGCGCCCTCAGTTTCTGTATCAGCCGGTGTTTCGGTTTCAGTTTCAGAATCTGTCTCAGTTTGCTGGCTGGAATCTGTTTCGCCCGATGTACCGCCGCCACTACCACTACTAGTTTTTGTAGCGCTTGAATAGACGAAGGCTACAATAACCTGGGCGAATATCACGACTACCAGGCCAATCAGGGCATACATAATGGTATTTTTTGCCCCGGCCGTTGCATTGCTGTCACCAGCTGAGATAACGTAGCGGAAGCCACCAACCACAACCATAATAACTGATACGGCACCAACAATAACTGAAAGTACGTTAATAACAGTTTTAACAAGCTTACCAAATTCATCGCTGGCGCCACCCGTATCACAGGTTCCTCCCGCTAGCTCAATACCAGCACAGGCGTCATCTGCCGGTGCTGCTACAACAGAGACTGGTGTTGCAATAGCAAACAATGCACCAAGGGCAACGAGGGCTCCGAGTAAATATTTTTTCATGTTGATCTCCTTTTTATATTCATTACTATAACTTTGAAAGCACAAAACTTACAATAACCTGCGCAAAAATTGCGACCACCAGGCCAATCAGAGCATACATAATAGTATTTTTGGCAGACTGCACACCACTGCTGTCACCACCAGAAAAAGCATACTTCATACCACCAATAACCACCATAATGACCGAGATCGCCCCTGTTAGTATCACAATCACTTGGAGAACTTTTGTCACCAGGCCATCGGGGCCCAGTATTCTGTCGGTACCTTTGCTGGCATTAACATCTTGACAGAACTGGGTCGAACCACCAGCTTCACAACCAGACTGCAGCACATCAACTGCCATTACCGGAGGCGTTGTGATACAGAGTAATGCACCAATCATCACCAGTAAAGAAGCGACACGCTGAATCACCGTCCTCACTTTACACTCCCTAATACAAAACTGACGATCGTGAACATCGACACCGCCAACACCAAGCCAATCAGGGCATACAGTATCGTTTCTTTCGCCTGCTTAATTTGCTGAGGCTCGCCGGAAGAAAGGGTATACCTGAGGCCACCAACTGCCACAAAAACCACACTAATAATGCCAACAAACGTAAATACTACCTTTAAAACACTCGGTACGCTAGAAGTAACCGTTGCCTTTGGCAGGCTATTGCTCGTAACTGCCCCGAATATAGTAATCCAATCGATCATTGAAACGCATTCCCTAAAAATTGTATGAAACCTGTTGCCATAACGACAATAATGAGCCCCACAAGCGCATTGGTAATGGTAGATTTTGCACCCTTGAGTGACTCTGGCTGGCCCTGGCTCATAGTATATTGTATTGCACCGTATATACCGTAGCCAACAGCTATGAGGCCAGAAAGCCTTACCAGCAATTCGATGATCGCAATAAGTATCAGCGGAACACCCTTACCAATATCATAATTCTCTTTGCTGGTCTTCGGAAACACCGGAGAACACTTCCCCTCGATAGATTCACCCGGCAGGTATTTGTACCACGGGACAAACACTAGTGATGCCAGACTACCGCTGCCAGGACTACAGCCTCCAGAGGCTGCTGTTGTAGCTGTGGCTTCGTTCGTATCAACCACTTCCTGTTTAGCACGGTACTCACGATACTCCATACAAGACTCATAGGCAGCATATGAATCATAGTCTTCCGGGACACAATTTACTGTAGCGGAAAAAACCATATTAGTAGTCGCAAAAATACTAATTAGCATTGAAGCAATTAGTACTATTAACGGTATTGATATTCTTTTACTCACTATAGCCATAATAATGCACCCAGCTTACCACGCCAACACCCTAAAATATTCCGCCCGGAACCAGCCATTGTAAAATAGTATAGGCAAAAATAAAGAGAACAAGGGAAAGCACAGACATTAAGATACGGTTTTTGGCCGCTGCCACCTGCGATGAGTTATCACGAGCGGTCATATACTGAATACCGCCAATAATAATGCTCAAAACAATAACGATACCGGTCACCGCCGCCATCAGGTCGACCGCCGATTGAATCAACCTGTCAATCGTTGTCGACCCCGATGTAGCACCCGAAGCACTCGGATCAATTGGCTCCGATGCGCCCGGCTGACTGCACGCTTGCGGACTGGGTGGACCCGTACCTCCTGGGGGGTAGCATATATCCGCCGCAAACACTTGGTGCGACACAAACATACTAAGCACACCTGTAACTATTAGGCTCACCCAGAAGAAAGATATTTTTATCATATAAGTCATAATACCAAATATATCACTGGCAATGTATTATTTTTTCAATACTCGCATCTGCGGCCTCTATTCATAATATGGAATGTGGTGTATTATTAAAGCATAAAAATTAATAGGTAGACTGCTCATAAAATGTTGATACAAACAGGTATGTCCCAGTGAAACAATTACATAAACGTGTTATTGCTAGTGCTTTTGCCATACTCATGTTCTTTAATTTTGTCGCGCCAAGTTTTTTACTGTCTATCAACCACGGTGACTCGGTTGTATATGCTCAAGACGCCGAAAGCGAGGAAGAGGCTAAAAAAGAGCCTTGTTACGATAAGCATGACGAGGGCGAAAAGGCTGGTAGCGTAGTTGGGGGAGCTCTAGGCTTTTTGATAGAGGTAGCTAACCCAATTGTTGGAGATAAACTTGGGGATATAGTTGAAGATGGGGCGGAATCTGTCGGTAAGAACTTTGATACCGCAAGAAACCTTATGGATAACCCACTCGAGTGGTTCATCTGTGGTGTTTCTGATATGCTCAGCGGCTTGATTGATTTTATCAACGTAGCAGTGTCGAGACTGATGCTTTTTGACCCAACAAAAGATGTAGATTCTGCTGATACTGCATACACGGAAGATTGTAAAGACCAGATCGGTGGTGGGTCAGGAGAAGATGCTGATTGTGCGGCCGCAGCTGGAGTTAAGAATGTTGTTACTCTACAAAGACTCTGGCGAAACGTCTTAAATGTTGTCAATATTATGCTTGTGGTTGCGATGCTTGTTATGATCGTCTCAACGGCACTTGATATTGGCGTGTTCAGTAACTACACGGTGAAGAAAACGTTGCCGAAGATAGTTGTTGCCGCCATAGCAGCAAACCTTTCTTGGGTAATCTGTTCTGTTGTTATTTCTTCCATTAACTACCTTGGATTAGGTATACAACAGGTAATGATTTACCCCTTAAGTGGTGAGGTAAGTGGTACACTCGCTGATATTGCAAGGCAAAATGGCTACTCGGCAGCGGAGGCGGGGGGGAATTTAGCTATTGCTTTTAAGGGCCCAATCTTGGTGGGCATAGGAGCTCTGGCCTGGGTAACATTTTCTCCTATGATTGTTGTACTTCTGCCAATTATGGCCGCTATTTTAATTGCTGTAGGCATTGCATTTATTGTATTTCTGTTACGACGAATTCTACTAATTTTACTAGTGCTGATATCGCCAGTTGCATTTATGTTCTGGGCGTTCCCAGGTGGTGAAGGCATATTCAAGAAATGGTGGAAGGCCTTCACACAGCTCTTGCTCGTATATCCCTATGCAATGGTGCTGCTTGGGTCTGGCATAGTTGTTTCAAGTGTTATTGGTCAGACCGGTGGAGGTAATCTTGTACAAGACGGCGGTACCGGAAATGGTGCTGAGGATTTCTTGACCGCGTTCTTGATGCTGCTTGCAATGATACTCCCATACCTGCTACTCCCCATGGCGTTCAAGGCGATTACTGGTGTGATGGGCACCGTTACGGGTATGTTAAACGACAAGGGCAAGGGGCTAGTTGATCGAGCTAGAAACTTTAAGGACAACGAGTCTAAATACGCACTCAACAAGAAGAGCAAGAAGGCTCGTAGAGATGCTCAGCGACAGCGTGGTTGGCAAGAGGGTATGCAGGGTGATGGACCGTTGTCTAAATTAAGAAAACGGCGAGCTTTCGGCGGAGCTGGGCTAAATCCTTGGCGCCGTGATGCAAATCGAGATTTTGGTGATGCAATGTTTGCAGAGAAAAAGAATAAGCATGAGCAAGAGCAGCGCGAAATACAGAAGATCAAGCTTAAAGAGGCTGCAGCAAGCAGAGGATGGACACGTGATCAAATTCTTAAGAATGCAGTAGATCAGGCAACGAATGGTGAAACCAGAGCCGCACGTGATGCTGCAAGAGATGTAGTAGTTGATCAAAAGGGTGAAGAACAATATCGGGATATTCAAGATCATGACCGAAGAATGGGTGGCGACAGAGCTGCAGAGGCAGATCAGCATACGGCAGACAGATTTAGTGATGTCAAGGCATTTGGTGTTGGCTTAACCGCCGAGCTACGGAAGAGTAACGGGACTATTCGCAGTTACAGTGAACTCGCAGAAGCAAGAAAGGTTAAATTTACTGGTGCAACTGATGAAGTAAAGGCAACTCAGGCATCATCTGGCGTTGCATACGCAATGTCCAACAGTACCCCTGATGAACAAGCCGCCATTGTGAAGGATTACACAAGAATTAAAGCCAGTGATAATCTTGGTGGTAAAGTCGCACAAGATGTGCCTAGTCAAATTAATTATGGGGCTCAGCAAAGAGACCTCATCGATGCGGTACGACTTGGTGTACAGGGTGCCCCGGGAGGCAATACAACAATCGGCGGAGGTACAAGCAACGAGGCTCTGATCTCATCGCAGAAGAACTTGGAGGGTGCGATTGGGGGGTTGCAAGCCGATATGCAGCACGCCTCTAGATCCGGACAAAGTACCGCACCGATCGAAGCTCAGATTACCCTTAATCAAAAAGTACTGGGGCATATTAATACTGAGATTGATAGGCGTAAGAATTTACCACCACCGCCAACACCACCGCCAGTATAGAACCGGTGGATTAACTTATGCTTAATAGTTGGGTATACTAGACGGTATGGCAACACATATGGTTCCCCAGGATGTTGAAGCTGATGATAAACTTGTTGGCTTTTTGAGCCTCAAGCAGTTTATTATGACTATTATTGGTATTGGCTTTGGCTACTTAACCTTTTTCTTTTTTCAGAAGATTCATCCTGTAGCGGCACTTATTTGGCTACCGCCAACTCTTCTATTTTTAGTACTTGGTTTATACCAACGTAAAGATCAGCCGATTGAGGTGTTTCTTTCTTCAGCGCTGACGTTTTATTTTAAGCCACGCAAACGTATCTGGACGCAAGAAGGCCACGAAGACCACGTTATTATTACGGCTCCACCAAAAATAGAGCACCACTACACGAAAGATTTTACCGGCGAAGAAGCTGCTAGTAAGCTTTCTAGCCTGTCTATCATGATGGATTCACGGGGATGGGCCAGCAAGCGAATGGCTGACTGGCAGAATCCGCAACTTGCGACTACTGCTGAATCTTCAAACCGGCTTGTGCAACCGCAAGAAGCGCCAGGTCAACTCTCAGCGCAACAAACCTACATGCAACCAGCAGATGTGATGGACGAAAACACCAGTCTTGTGGCTCGTGATTTTGATTCAAAGATCACTCAAGTTGACACATCAACCAGGGCTCATGCCATACAAGCAATTGAATCTGCGCGAGCCACACCAGATGCTATGCCGCCGCAAACCAATGAAGAAGTTGCCCTACCAACACACACAGCATATCCCCAGATGCATCAAAAAGTTATCACGCCGGCAGAAGAAAGTACCACTATAGAAGAACCGGCAACCCCGACACCAGAAGTTATCAAATCAGAAACTGTGCCAAAACCAGATGAAACTACAAAGGTGGCGGAGGCTCAGACAAAGAGCGCGGAAACTCCCAAAGAACACGTCACCGAAGACGGCTCGGTAGAGATCTCCTTACATTGATATAGTTGTGAGGCGTAAGGCATGAGTTTAGAGATGAAAGGTACAGGGGAAAGTGATGAATGGCTTGATCAATTTTCAATTTTCAATTTTCAATTTTGCATTTTTCATTCAATAATACAGGGGCTCATTTATTCAAAGTTGTGGTGATCTTTTGAAAAATTAAGACAAATTCGTGGACTTCTTGCCACAATACCCGTAACTCGTTTTTATGTTCGGGTGACGCAGTACTGAGCATACGGAGCCAGTGCTGTGTTTCTTGAGCTTCTTTTTTACAAATATGTATTTTGTTACGAAAGTCTTTTTTAGAACTTGCACCATTTGCCTCCATATAGTTTGCTCCGATTGATGTAGCTGAGCGAATAATCTGATTTATTAAAGGTTTAGTGATTGCATTAACTTTTATCTGTTGACACAATTTTATTGTCTCTTCTCCAAATACAGCCGTTCTTTCTTCTAGGTTAAACTTGTTTGATACATTGTTCACTATTTATTGATTGTAAATTGAAAACTGTAAAATTGAAAATTGCTGTAGCCCTCTT
>CAYUUV010000029.1:0-11607 GCA_964448015.1 uncultured Candidatus Saccharibacteria bacterium | reverse complement strand
TCCTTGTTTATAAGTGTAGAGTAGCAGGCTAAAAACACAAAAACTAGGGAACTACGCTTCCGTTAAAAATGGTCAGTTGGATACGAGCGTTCGTGTTCTTCAAGAGGTGACGTGCCAGAAATGATTTCTTGCACCGTTGTGAACCCGGGAAACTTTTTTTCAAATTTGAGGGCATTGTTTATATGAACCCAGGCGTTGTGACACCCTTCGGCATCGATAAGACTACCCGTCGGATTCACGGTTTCAGTGATTAAAAAGATTTTATCTTCAAGCAACTCATCCGTTTCGGCATCTTTAGCGTGTTCGTGATAAATACCGTGATACATGAACGTGCCTTCAAGGCCAGTCTCTTCTTGCAGCTCCCGCTTGGCAGTCTGCAGAACCGTCTCGCCCCAACTTATTTTGCCAGTAGGATATCCCCAGAAGCCAAAATACGGATTTTTCAGCCTCTCTTGTAAAAGTAGCTCCTGTTTTGAGTCATCGCGCCAAATAACCAAAATGACGGAAATTTTCGGCTGACGTTCTATGGTATTGCGTTCAGTATCTAGTTTATTGGCGTATTCTTTGCCTTTGCGGCTTAAACAATATCGACCGCGACCAACTTTTTCAATCAAAGCGAGTTCTACTAGCCGCTTAATATGAAAGTTGAAATGGTCGCTATTCAGCCCTGTAGGTTTTTGCAGTTCAGCATACCCACCCGATTGCCGAAAAAGAAGCTCCCGTAAAATTAGGGTTTGTGCTTCGTGAATTTTTACTTCTAAACTCATATCTTCTCCGTTCGTTAGATTGTAACAGAGGCCTCTTTAGGATAATACTGCATCAAAAAATAAAAACTAGTGAAGTGGGCTTCAGTTTTGAGAATATTCGAATATGATGGTATATTTTGTATCAGTCAGAGGGCGCAGCAATGCGATATCTGATGTTTTTTAATATTCGGACCTAGAATCAGGAGGATCCCGTGGATCTTTTCAATTTCAATGCGATCAACAACGTGGACGACTTCAAGGCGTGGGTGACGGAAGCGCAAGCACAAAAAGGCTTCACGCTGCCTCAAGCTTTCGCTGCTGGCGTCGGTCTAGCAATCGACAACGAGATCGTCGCCGTGCAGTATCCCATCGTGAACATGGTGGGCCCGACGAACGACGGAACGGCCACCTTGCTCAGCTGGGTGACGGGCCGTTACACCAACGGCAGTGGCCTCCGGAGTCTCAGCCGAGATCAACTCCACGCCATCGAGCACGTCTTCCGCGTCTTCCGTGACGACGGCAAGCGTCACGAAAACATCGTGGTGTGCGCCGTGCTGAACGAAGGCTTTCGCAGTGATCGCCATCGGATGTATTGGGACGGCGCTCGTCCAGTTCCAGTAGTGACGTTCATCGACGATCTGCAAGCCGAACCGGCCGATGTGGGTGACGCATACCTGCGCCTGCATCTGCTCAGTCACTGCAAGGTCAAGCCAAATGAATTCAACCTCAACAGCATCTTCGGTCTGCTGAAGAACCTGGCCTGGACAGATCAGGGTGTCTACTTGCCGGAGCGGGTCAACATGGCTCACACCGATTCGCTCATGAAGTACAGTAAGCCGATCCATGTCTACTGTGTTGACAAGTTCCCGCCGATGCTCAGCATGGTCGTCCCAGAGGGTGTGCGCATCGCTGATGGGGCTCGAGTGCGCCTCGGCGCACATCTGGCTGAGGGGACAACTGTGATGCATGAGGGGTTCTGCAACTTCAATGCAGGCACCCTCGGCGTTTCCATGGTGGAAGGGCGCATCAGCGCTGGTGTGGCTGTCGGTGACGGCAGTGACATCGGCGGCGGTGCCTCAACCATGGGCACGCTCAGCGGCGGCGGCAAGCAGGTGATCTCCATCGGAGAAGGCTGCCTTCTTGGTGCCAACGCTGGTACTGGAATCAGCCTCGGCAACAACTGTGTGATCGAAGCTGGCCTCTACCTCACGGCCGGCACCAAGGTCAGTATGCCCGATGGTGGAACGGTGAAAGCCCGAAAGCTTTCGGGCATCGACAACGCCCTCTTCCGCCGGAACAGTCAGACGTCAGAGGTCGAGATGTTGCCCAACAAGGGTGAACCAACGTGGGGAGGCCTCAACACCGACCTGCACAACAACTAGGTCCGAAGCAGTCTGCCCGGCGTGCGCCCTAAAAAGCGCACCCGGGCAGTCGGATCAATCCAAGTTTTTATTATCTTTACAGTTGACTGTGAACATACTAAACACTTTGATACCGTGCCCAGTGCGAAGCTCTTCAAAGATTCAAAATCCGAGTAGTTGATTAATGAGACCCCGAACAACACAGCAGACCACCCATTACTGTCATCTCGACCTGCCCGTTCTGCCTGGCCTTCTTGTCAGAAAGACAGGGGGGCTCGAGCAGACAGGCGGGGCGTGTCGAGAGACGACGGGTTAGGGGGGTGTTGTTCGTTACCTGATGCGAGCACATAGAACTTGCATTTATTGCAATTGTATGATACAATTATATTATATGGAGTTTTTATGGCCAAAAAAGTAACCAAAAATACGAAACAGGCGAGCGCAACCAGTACTCGCAAGAGCCCGCAAGTACGCGTTAAGCACGCGCATGAAGTGGTGGAATCCATTACTCGCATACTTTCACACAACCTCCACCACCGATACAACTTCAGGCTCTCTAAAAACACCCAGAAGAAGTTGGTGGCATACGGTCCGTGGCTGGCAACATTTCTTATTATTGTCGTCATACCCGAACTATTAATATTTGCAAAAACCGGCAGTCTTGTTGGGCTGACCAGTTTTTTTGATACCATTTTGTTTAATCAAGCAAGTTGGGTTGTATTAGTTATTCTTTTTATCAACATTTTACTGCTCGTTGACGGCATCAGCCATTTATTTGAAAAAGAACGACGCGGTTGGCTGCGCATATATCAAGCTAGCCTCTTGGCTGCGAGTTATATCGTATGGCAATTTTTCAACCAAATCACGCATCCAGCGGCACCACTGGTTAGCCTTGTCGGTATGCTCTGTATCCTTTTTAGTCTTCTCGATATTGAAGAATACTACCGTTAAACACTGTTTGAAAAAGGGTCCAGGCAGGCGTCAGCCCGTCGTGCCCGTCTATTGCTCGTCTGGCTGGGGGGTCGATTGTAACCGTTGTACCTCAGTAGCCATATAGCTTTCGTGCATGGCTAAATCGATAATCATGCAGGTGAAACCACCAACTGATTGTACGGTAGAAAAATGATAGTCTTCTTCACCCCAAGCAATTTCTGCGGCAAAAGCTTCAAGTACACGGCCCACCGTTTGGTTGGCCTGTAAATATGCCTCTGTCGTATGCTGTATTTTGGCAAAGTATGAAGCATCACACTCTGCGAACCATCCGGTACGCGGAACGGTTGTGCAAAATGCATATTCACCAATTAACCGAGCAACCTTGTAGGCAAAAACGAAAGAACGATATGAAGTCTTCCCAATATCAGCACCCTCAAGACCAAAGACTTTTGGAAATTCGTCATACACTGCCAGCAAGGCTTCAATAGTCTCAAATGAGTCAGCAAGGCTGGTTTGTATATCAAGAAGTTCTAGATCGTAGTCTTTAGTCATTAATGTAACGAGTGTTTCTGCTTTGGCGGCACAACTCATTTCAAGACTCACGAACGGGGCAATCTCTGGCATATGGCTACTATACGCCATTGAGGTAGGTAAGGTAAACTGGTGACATGAACTTTGATGAGGCGTATAAGAATCTGAATGCGGCACAGAAGCAGGCTGTTGATACGCTTGACGGGCCGGTTTTGGTTATTGCCGGTCCCGGCACTGGTAAGACTCAGCTACTGAGCACCCGTGTTGCCAATATTCTGAAGCAGACCGATACCGATGCCCGCAGTATTTTGTGTTTAACATTCACCAACAAAGCAGCAACAAACATGCGCGAACGTTTGCAAAAGTTGACCGACGGCGAAGCGGCACATGTTCACGTCAAAACCTTTCATAGTTTTGCTTCAGAAATTATGAATAATTATGCTGAGTATTTTTGGAACGGCGCCAATCTCACCAGCGCACCCGACGCGGTCCAGTTGGCCATTTTGGAATCAATTTTTGAAAAACTACCGCTCGATAATCCATACGCTTCAAAATTCTACGGAACATACACTATGCTTTCAAAGGCACAGAAGGCGATTGCGCGCACCAAAGAAGCTGGCCTCACACCAGAAAAGTTACGTGTTCTTCTGCAAGCCAATCTCGCCTATATAGACGAAATTGAAGCAGACTTTGTTGCCGCGCTTGAAGGAACGCTCAGCCATAAAAAATTACATCAGCTACAAGAAGCCGTTCATAGCTTACCCGAACAAAAAACTGATCTCAAAACCGCGCCGCTGATTGGTCTGGACACAAAAATTAAAGAAAGTCTCGACTTTGCCGTGCAGCTTGATGAGCCAACCAACAAAGCGACCAACACCAGCAACTGGAAGAAGAGCTGGCTGACGAAAGAAGGTGATGTAAGAGGTCTGCATAAAGAACGGCGGCGCAACACCGAATGGCTCCATCTGGCTGATATTTACCAGCAGTACCGCGACCAACTACATCAACGCGGCTTTTACGATTATTCCGATATGCTGCTTGAAGTTATTGTGCAGATAGAACAGCATGAGGATTTGCGAGCTGAAATTCAAGAACGCTTCAACTATGTGTTGATTGATGAATTTCAAGACAGTAATTCCGCGCAACTACGTCTGGCACATTTGGTAGCAGACCATCCAAGTGCCGAAGGAAGGCCGAATATTATGGCGGTTGGTGATGATGACCAATCGATCTACGGCTTCAACGGCGCCGAACTAAACAACATGCTGCACTTTGAACGAACCTACGGTAATAAAAATGTCGCAACCATTGTTTTAGAAGAAAACTACCGCAGTACTGCTGCGGTACTGGCCGCAGCGGAAAGTATCATTGCCCGTAGCGAAGATCGCCTGGTGCACCGATTACCAAACCTCAGCAAGCAGCTGATTGCCAGGGCTACTGATTTACCAAAGGGCGAAATAACCCATCATCGCTACCTCACCAAAGAACATCAGCAGTACATGGTTGCTTACGAAATTCAAAACTACAAAAAACAGCACCCTCAGCAGAGTGTGGCCGTACTGGCTCGCAGTCACAAAAGCCTGGAACCACTCGCGGCCCAGTTACACAACCTTGAGGTACCGCTGCGCTACGAACGCCAACAAAATGTTTTGGAACAAGAAGCGGTGCTGCAAATTATCAATATATGCCAGGCTCTTGCAGCGCTCAATAGCGGTGACGAAGAGGCGTTAAATGTAGTGCTTTCACACCTACTCAGACACCCGATGTTTGGTGTAGACGGGGAACTGCTCTGGCTTATCGCTAAAGAAAACCGTTTTGATCCACAATGGTTAGCCAGTATCTTAGAACATCCCCAGACTCGACCACTTGGTGAATGGCTGCAGTGGCTAGCTGCTCAGGCGCACCGCCAACCACTACCACTGCTCCTGGAATATATACTTGGCATTCAAGAAGATGCGCCGCAAAGCTACATTCGTGATTACTTTGTGCACGACCAACAGCTTTCCAATATCTACCTTGAAACGCTGGCGGCAATTCGGATTCTTCGTGACATGGCCAACGAATTTACTCTGGGCAGCAAACCAACGCTGGCTGAGTTTCTGCAGTTCATCACCACCGAACAGGCAAACAAAAAAGTTATCGCAAATTCATTTGGCCTGAAAGACGATCCGCAAGCAGTTGACCTGCTTTCAGTTCACAAAGCAAAAGGGCTTGAATTCGACGCGGTTTATATTCTGGATGCGGTGGAAAAAGATTGGCAACCAACTGGTAATCGTCACGGTGTACCCGCCAATCTGCCACTGCATGCACCGCTTGAAACTGAAGATGAATATGCGCGACTCATGTATGTTGCCGCAACTCGCGCCAAACACACGCTTATTTTTACCAGTTACAAATATGACGCCGCTGGTGAAGAGGTGCTGGCAACGCCGCTACTGCAGGCATTTACACCACTTGAGGCACCGCGGCCAGATACCGACCAATCAATGGCGATTCTTGAACATGCGCTCACATGGCCGCGACTGGAAACAACGGTTGAAAAAGAAGTGCTGGCGCCGATTATTGAAAACTTCACCATTAACGCCACTAACTTGATTCACTTTTTAGATGTTACTGAAGGTGGACCGGCCACCTTTTTACAGCGCAGCCTGTTGCGCTTACCGCAGATGAAAAGTGACGCTATGAGCCACGGTACTGCCATGCACGGCGCACTCGAGTTAGCCCAAAAACACGTCAATCTCGACACATTTCAGCTTTCGACCGCCAAGGGGGAATATCGCCGAGTACTGCAAAAAGAACATATCCCAGCCGAGCGGCTACCGTTACAAATTGAACAAGGTGAAAAGAATCTCGATCGGCTGTTCACAGATTTTCAGTACCAGCTACCAAAAGAAAGCCAGCCAGAACAATCTTTGAAAGATCTCAGCGCCTATGATGCTCGCATTGGCGGAAAACTTGATCGAATCGACTTTATAGATAAAGAAACGCTGCGAATTGTTGACTACAAAACGGGCAGCGGTCTTCATAGCCTTTTCACTAAAGACAAGAATAAAGCCGTGAAAGCCTGGAAGCACAAACTACAACTAACATTTTATGCACTGCTGGCACGCAAACATCCTGAGTACAGTGCTTTTAGAAATATTGAAGGGCAAATGGTATATGTTGAAGCAAACGACCGTAAGTTTCTTGAACTTTCTTACCAACCAAGCGACGAAGAAGTGGAGCAACTTGAAAAGCTAATTCAGGTGGTCTGGCACCATATACAAAACTACGATCTCCCCGATACTTCGCACTATGAACAGAATATCAACGGCATAGAACAGTTCATACATGACCTCCTGGCGGAAAAGTAACGACCCAGCAGTTGAGCAATAGTTCGTATTAATGAAATCCTGAACCCTGCACCAAACTATCCGCTACAGTCATCTCGAGTGAAATCGAGAGATCTGCCAGCAATTACAACTAGATCTCTTCGCCCTTCGCAGTCTTACTACGAAGAACGGGTCGATTTCACTCGAGATGACAGGACATGGGAGTATTATTCGTTTCGTAATTCGGGTCATGAACTATTGACAGCAATATTAATTAAGCGTATAATAAGAAAAGTGCTTGAGCGCTATTTTTTATCGCTCGCACGAACTTTGACAGGTGTGAATATCGGACAACAAACCAAGCGCTGCGCTTTCAGTTTCAAGTCACGTGTAACAAGGAACAGGAAACTATAGAGTAGCAAATTTAATGTTACTTGAAACTTGCCACTTCTTTGATACGTGAAACTTGATACCTGCAACCTGGTGGAGCATTTGCTTTGTTGTCCGAATACTTCGGATACATATGTTGACGTCGGGGAGGCTTTCCCCCCGGTTTTTCCGGCGTCAACACACTTGGATCCTGTGGATATACGTAAGGGGACCAAGGCGCGCTCACACGCGACTTGTTTAAAACGTATAACCACAGGATCCTCCGCGGGATATAGCATAGAAAGGCCAAAGTCTTTCAGAAGTGCGTCCGCAAAATGCGGAAGGTGCGGGTGCGAATCCTGCTATCCCGACTAGGCGCGAAGCTGAACGGTTTCAGTAGCCCGATACGTTCGGGAAGGTTGCAGGTTCGAATCCTGCCGCGCCGGCTTTTTTTGATGTATACAATCCGTCTGGGTGCCTGGAAAGAACCAGGCTGCATTGCCCATCCTCCCGATGTAGAGCTGCTTAGCGCTTCCCAGATGATTCTTCTTATTGTCAAACAAAGAGGAGGTGAGTATGGGCTTCCTGTCCATCGCCAAGGCCTTGTAGCCCCGTCAGCGCTACATGCCGCATCAGATGCACAATCAGAGTGATGGCGCCCGGCTTCCGGGCCTTCCGTACCCCGGGCGCCACACTCGCTCAGTTCAATCCCCAAGTCCACAAGACCTCTGGAAGGAGGTGAATATGGCCTGGCTCACCAACCCCCCAAGATGGAGCGCTGTCCTGCCTGCAATGGCAAAGGTAGCACCTCTGGTCTCGGCGGTCTTGCCACCCATCCGTGCAAACGGTGCAAGGGCAAAGGTGAGGTCGAAAAGCGATAAGCTTTCCGACCAACCAGCTTGGTGGACGCGTTCCGACGCAGCGATTGAGAGGCTATTGCCAGCTCTCGCGCGGGTATCACACCTGTCCATCACTTTAAGTCTACGAATATTCGCAGGTTTCAAGTGATGAAAATAACTCAGGAGCTTATCAGCCCCAAAAAATAAACACTCGTACTCGTCATCTCGACCAGACAGGCTCGAGATGACAAACTATGCAGCTGAATTGGCCGATTACCCTCGGTCTTTTTTATTTTGATATACTGCAATAGGTAACATAACATACAGAAAGAATCGACATGAAACTACAGGTAGAGCGTCAAATACTAAAACTTGTTGGGGCAACTGTTCGTACGTTTGATGAAAACCGTACGCTTTTATGTAAAGCCGAAGCAAAGGCATTCACCCTGAAAGAACAGGTGAACTTTTACAAAGATGAAGCAAAAACACAGCAGTTTTTTAGCATGCAGGCCCGGCAAATTATGGACTTTGGGGCAACCTACGATATTTTTGATCAAACCGGCACGAAGGTAGCAGCCCTCAGACGAAAGGGTATGGCTTCTGCCTTTGTTCGAGATGAATGGCTGATACTCAACCAAACCGACCAGGAAATCGGTACTATCAACGAAGACAGCAACCTACTGGGAGTCCTGCGCCGGTACTTTGATTTTGTAGCATTATTTGTTCCGCAGAAGTTTGTGATTGCCACCACCACTGGCGTTATTGGCACAATTGAGCAAAATAAGAATCCTTTAACTGTAAGATTAGCCTGTGATTTTTCAGATCAGATAGAAAACCAGCTTGGCACACTGCTACCAATTGCGATTCCAAGCATACGGCCATTATTGAAGCTCGGCAAAGTTAGCAACCTCTACAAACTACAAACCGCCGGTGGCCTTATATTCCAGCCAGCCTTCGAATGATTCGTCATCTCGAGTCATCCAGGCAATTTCTTGCTCTCGTTCAATACAGTGACGATTATGCGTCATGAGTATGTAGGCGTACTGCGCACCAATATGCATGGCGGTCTTCAGATACTCTGGCTCGTTGATCCAGTGATAATCGTGCTCAATAAAGCCGCGAAGCTGTTCGGTTTGCTTCACGGTTGATGCTCGCATCGCAAGCAACCACGATTCGGTATCAATCATATCAAGTTCGGCAACGTGTGCACTGTAGCGGGGTGATAAATCACTGAATCGTTCGGTTTTCGGTACGGAAGCCTCGAGTGCATATATCGCAATGACTGCGCCACGGTAGTAATGATGCATTGTTGCATCAACGTTTTCAAACACCGCTGGTGTATGCGCTCTCACCGCTGCCCATGCGCTCAGCTGGGTAAACAATTCCGGGTAGCGTTCTTTGTAAAATTGTTCGAGAGCATCAAACTGTGCTTCATGCGCATAACTGCGCTGCTTCATCCAGCCGCATTCCTGATCATCATCAAAAATGCCACCTAATATTATAGGCAGCGCCCTGTCGTTTGAAGGATTTGCCTGCCACCAGTCATAGCCTAGGTCTTGTTTTTTCTCCACTCTATGCAGGGTACATCATCTTGCAAAAAAATGCTAGAATATAATGATGAATGTTTGGCAAAAACTACCGCAACACTTTTATGTTCTTGCCCCCATGGAAGCAGTGACTGACCATGTTTTTCGCCGTGTGATCACAAAGGCCGCCCCACCCGATCTGTTTTTTACTGAATTTATGAACGCGACTGGCTGGGCTCACGCCGGGGAAAAAGCTGCGGCTGGCCGAATCACTCTGCATCCGGATGAAGTCACGCCCGTGATTGCCCAGGTGTGGGGAACTGTACCGGCGGATATTGCTGCGCTGGCCGCAGAATGTAAAAAACGCGGCTTCGCGGGCCTTGATATCAACATGGGCTGCCCGGAAAAAACCGCCATTAAAAGCGGTGGGGGAGCGGCCATGTGCCAGAATCCCGCCCTTGCCGCCGATATCATTGCCGCCGCAAAAACGGCCGGATTACCCGTCAGCGTGAAGTGCCGTCTTGGCTATTCAAACGTAGACGAATGGGAAGGGTGGATTACACATTTGTTGCAACAAGATATCGCTGCCCTAACCGTTCATCTGCGTACCAAAAAAGAAATGAGTAAAGTGCCAGCTCACTGGGAACTGATGCCCGAAATTAAAAAACTGCGAGACGCAGTTTCCCCAAATACACTACTAATTGGCAACGGTGATGTTGAAAGCAGGGCACATGGCGAAACACTGATCCAACAAACCGGCATCGACGGCATTATGATCGGGCGCGGCATCTTCCACAACCCATTCTGTTTTGAAGAAGAACCAAGCAGCCATAATAAGCAAGAGCTCCTGGCCTTGTTGCAACACCACCTTGCATTGTTTCAAACGAACAACGACCAACGAATCACGAAACACGAACCTGCCAAGCCGTACGAAACCCTCAAGCGCTTCTTTAAAATCTACGTCCGCGATTTTCCGGGCAGTAGTGAGCTGCGTGCCCGCCTCATGGAATCAAAAAATATCCAACAAGCACAAGAAGTACTCGCTCAATACCGCTAATCACGCTATACTGGTGGATATAAACGAGGAGACCTACCATGTCAAAACCGAGTCATCAAGATGTGCCGCGCGCACCGCAAGCCACGCATACCGTGCCGTACGACTCAAATCCGTTCACACTCAGCTTTAATGCCTTGAGCAGATTTTTTAAATATAATACCGGCTGGGCAATTGCACTGATTATTCTCGGATTTGTTAGTTTTGTTGGCCAAGCAGGAAGTGATATTATTCGATACATAGCCGAACCCGAAAGCTCGACAGAAGTAACGCAGGTCACACCAAGCTTGCCATCCGCTCCCGCAAGCAGCGGACCCGAGATAGCCACTATTATTGCAATTGCAGTTATTGTATTTGTTGTGATCGTGTTTGCCATACTCATTGGCAGCGTTATTAGCACATTTATTAACGGTATGTTTACCTACGCTGCACTCAAGAGTGAAGAAGAACAATCAGTCAGTTTCAATGAAGCACTACAGGCAACCGTCAGTCGATTCTGGCGACTGCTTTTTGCGCAGCTACTTGCAAACATTAAAATATTTGGCTGGACGCTTTTGCTGATTGTACCTGGTATTATCGCCGGCTATCGATATCAATTATTACCGTATCTTATTATGAACGAATCTGCTGATGAAAAGGGTATTGGTGATTCTCATACAAAAATAAAAGCCCTCGTCAAAGGAAGGTTATGGGAAGTATTTGGTATCAGCTTTGTAGCAGGACTGATTCCATTTGTTGGTTCAATTCTTGGACTAACTGGCAAAGCCGCGATGCACAAACAACTGCAAGCGACCAGCACGCACCCTGAACTTCGACCACATATACACTGGGCTAATTATCTCTGCGCTGGGCTGGTTGCCTTGTTCATGGCGGTGTCACTACTCCTTATTGGAATTATTATTGTAATCCTCGTAGCATAAGCACTCCTCAGCCTCTT
>CAYUUV010000028.1:10254-11642 GCA_964448015.1 uncultured Candidatus Saccharibacteria bacterium | reverse complement strand
AGTACAGTAAAAAATAAGAGCAACATCTTAGAACTCTAATAAAAATAATAAGGAGATACAATGCGTAAGCAAGAAGCAGCTGCGCGTATTGTTTGTAATGCGCTTGGTGATGAACAGTGGCAATTATTAATAGAAGCAGGTCAGTTTGTGGGAATACTACCAGATCGAGGGCCCCAAATTGATGCGCTCCGTACATTAAATGAGCATATTCTTGTGCCACTTCCCGAAGTGCGCAGTTGTGTGGCTGGTCTTGTGGCTGTTCTGAGGCCAAAACGACTTGACAATCCAGACGACCCAGGCCAATTGTACTGTGTCGAACAAGCCGACAGTATGGAGGTAGCTTCGAACCAAGAATGTACTTCTGCTCAGCTACTACCCACTACTTGCTAATCACTATATACTAATCTTATGACCTTCTATTTCTACGATCTCGAGACATCGGGTATTAATCCGCGGGCCCAAAGAATTATGCAGTTTGCCGGGCAGCGGACTGACGAAAATTTAAATCCGGTTGGTGAACCGCACAATTGGCTCGTGAAGCTGACAGAAGAGGTTCTACCTGATCCCGAGGCGGTATTGTTGACTGGTATCACACCGCAAAAAACACTGGAAGAAGGCTATAGTGAGGCTGAATTTCTCAAGCTATTTTCTAAAGAAGTGCTGCAGCCAGATACGGTTATTTGTGGCTTCAACACTATTCGATTCGATGATGAGTTCATGAGAGCAACCTTATGGCGTAATTTTTATGACGCCTATGAATGGCAGTGGCAAGATGGTCGTTCACGCTGGGATCTACTCGACGTGGTCCGGATGGTTCGAGTACTCCGGCCTGAGGGAATTACATGGCCGTTTGAAGAGCGGTTACTACACACGAGCGACCATGGTGCGCAGGAAACTGCAGGCCAAACAACGGTCAAAGTGCCAAGTAACCGCTTAGAGCTGCTGACAAAAGTGAATGGTCTTGATCACCGTAATGCTCATGATGCACTGAGTGATGTTTACGCAACAATTGCGGTGGCAAAACTTTTGCAAGAAAAACAGCCCCAAATGTTTCAATATTTGCTAAAAATGCGTGATAAAAAACAGGTTCGTGAACTGGTAAATCTTGAAGATAAAAAACCGTTTGTCTATACGAGCGGGAGATACGAAAGTGAGCATCAAAAAACAACCGTTGCCTTTCCGCTGACCAGCGGGCGCAATAATAACGTTGTAGTTTACGATCTACGATATGATCCAACAGATTTTGTAAATCTGACAGAAAAAGAAATTGCTGATAAGTTTTCTGCGACTTGGGAAGAACGAAAAGCCGAAGGTTTTGTAAAACTACCCGTCAAGGAGCTGCAGTATAATCGAGCGCCAGCAGTTGCACCACTTGGGGTCCTGACACA
>CAYUUV010000028.1:0-10154 GCA_964448015.1 uncultured Candidatus Saccharibacteria bacterium | reverse complement strand
GCAGCGTTTGCTCAGCGCTTGCAGGAACTGGCTGTATCGAAACAAGATGAATCATCGCAGTTTCTACTACAAGAACTGCAGCTATATGCCGAAAGTATTGCTCCGGTTCCTGAATAGCCATTGCATAGAGCATAAGCGGTACGTTATACTGACGCCAGTATTGATAATCAAGGAAACAAGCATATGGCAACACGTAAAAAACAAAGTAGCGCATCAGTTCAAAAGGGCGGTGGTGGTCTTCAGGCAAAGAAATTTAACTGGCAACATGGAGCTATTATTGTCGGCGTCGTTGCATTAGTCGGCGGCTTCTTCGTCTATAAAAGCTTCGCCGCAACCAATAGTATTTCTGCTGGCGGCATGTCGGGTGGCTATGACACCAGTAAGAAGGGTATTTCTTCAAGAATCTTAAATTCTTCAAACAGTACGTTAATAGCAAGCGGTCTTGCCAGCCCGGACCGTATGCATCAAGTCTGTGTCAGCTATATTGGGGGCACGGGTAGTAGAACACTCAATCTTACCTACACCATTGGTGGTAAGCAGCGCGGATCCACTGCTCATGCCGTGAATGGCGGTGGTGCTGGTCAGGCATGTGCTTTAGTGAACGTCCCTGGTGTCGGTACATTAATGGTACAGCAGAGTGGTAGCGGCGCAACCTATATCGACAGAGCTTTCATTAAGTAATCCTTCAAAGCGGAGAGACGTATATAAAACTCAAACACGTACATACCGTGAAGCAGTTGTGGCGGGGTCTGCTTGTTAGTTCGAGTGCTTTTCTCACCGCTAGTGGATTTATATGGCAGGGCGCTGGGCTGCTTAGCATTGTTGGTTTAGTGTTTCTTATAGTACTACTGGAGCGTAGTGAGCGTGTACCGCAAAGGCAATTTTTATGGTACTGCGCACTGTTTGGCTATGTGTATTGTGGTCTGGTGCTACGCTGGGTATTTGCAATTAATGCGCTTGATCTCATTGGAGATACTTTTTTTGCCACCTTATTTACCGGTCTCACCTATGTATTAATGGTTGGCGCACTTGCTGTAGGCTTTGTGGTGTCAGGGTATCTGTATCGTCAGTTGAATATTTCAGTGAAGAATAAAACCATTATACTGTTGCCTGCGCTGTGGATTATTGGTGAATACATACGAAGTGTCTTCTTTTCAGTTTTTGCAATGGGTGACGGTGGTTCTCTAGGACACTATTGGAACTTTGGGGTGCTAGGCTTTAGTGTTATGCATTCACCATTAAAGTACGCAAGCAGAATTGTTGGCTCGCTGGGGATCTCATTTCTACTGGTGCTTATTGCAGTGGCACTGTATCAACTGGCGCACAGGCGGTGGCGGTATGCACCACTCCTGCTGGTGCCAATTGTGTTCAGTGTTGTTGGCTGGCGTGTCTATCAGAACCCAGGCCATACGACATTGCATGTTGCGAGTGTTGGGTTGCATGAATCTGTTGAAGCGGGTTACGAAACTACTTTACGTGAGGCATTGAAGGCGGAATCTGCACTTGATGCCATGGTACTGCCGGAGTATTCTAATTATTTTTTCAACACTGAAGGTAGTCGAACATCAGCAACACTACCAAAGGGTGTGCAGCTGGTTATTGACAGTGCCAGTGCTCGTCATACAGACAAAATCCATAACATGGTGAGCTTTTATCAACCGGATGGCACAGTACTGTCTCAGCAAGCGAAATCATTTTTAATTCCTGGTGGTGAGTATTTACCGTATATCTACCACATAATTTTGTTTTACTCTGGCAATCAGAACTGCTTCATGAATTTCATACCACACGGTCAGTACATGAGACATCACTGAAGGAGAAGCCGTATACCTATAAGGGTGTGTCGTATGGTGCATTGGCGTGTTCTGGCGCAATTGCCCCTGAACTATATCGGGGCTTGGTTGGCGGTGGTGCAACAATATTGACGAACAGTGCTTCAATTGCAACATTGGGCGTTTCCGGTTCATACTATGATCAGGCGGAACAAATGGCACAATTTATTGCAACTGCTAATGCGCGCCCCTTTGTGCAAGCTGCTCGCGGCGGGCCGTCATATATACTGACTGCCGATGGCCTGCCAGCTGCGGTGGAGCGTGATATCGATAACATTCAGGTCATTCACGCAACCGTCAAGCCTGGGTCGGGTAAAACAATATATTCCATACTGGGTGAATGGTCGGTGCTTGTTTCAGTTGTGATGCTTGGCGGTGTACTTATATGGCGCACTCGCTCGCTCAAAAAGTAAGAATCGTTACGTTATAAAAGACGCAACAGCAATGGATTAAATTTCGGTGGTAAGTTCGTGTTGACCTAGGATAGCTTTTTGAAGAGCGGTGTCTTTTGTACTATAGCTTTCTGCAAATTCATCACGAGCTTTTTCAGCAACAATTTGGTGTGCGGTATGTTCGAGCATTTGAAGCTTGAGGTTGCGAATGAACCGCGCTAAGAGCCACAGTAGAACAAATATCATGCCAAGCATTGGCCAAAAACCGAGTGCGTTCTTTGTGCCCGGTATGGTGCCGCCAATAATAAAGTTGACGGTGTCATTAAGTGGATCTTGAGACCACAGGATAAAACCCGTAACGCCACTCACAACCACTAATGTGTACACTATTCTTCGCATTGACCCTTTGCTCCCCGCATTATTTTCTACTATGTATATCATACGCTGGGTTGAAAGTTTGGGGCAACCCTTTACAGTAAAAATCTGTTGTAGTTCTTTCTACGGAGTACAAGGGCTAAATGGATTCGATCGTACCATTGGCATAGCTGCCAAGTACCCGCACATTTGTTGCATAGCGGTCGAGTTCAGTTTGCATCGCGGTATCAAAGCTAGATTCAAAATCAAGGTAATACATGTATTGCCATGCATTGCCAATAATGGGGCGGCTTTCTAGTTTTGTGAGATTGATGTTTCGAGAGGCAAACACACCCAGTGCGGCGTAGAGCGAGCCTGGGGCATCAGCCGTCTGGAAGGTGATAGAGGTTTTTGTAACGGTGGACGGTGTTTGTTTTGTTCGCGAGAGTGCAATGAATCGGGTGTAATTTTGGTGATGAGTTTCGATGTTGTCCGCAAGAACGGACAGGTGATACGTTGCCGCGGCCGCCCGACTGGCAATTGCCGCCTTCGTGGGATCATTCCAGTCGGCAACCTCTTTGGCAGCAAGTGCGGTATCGGCGTGTTCGTGACGTTCGGCACCAGGAAGGTGTGTATCAAGAAACGCTTCCGCTTCAGCAATGGCAGGCGCCATAGAATACACGTCGGTAATACCGTGAAGCGCGGCTCCCTGGGGTGCCATAAGGTGTAGCCCAATGTGTTCATATAATTCCCCACAAATCCAAAAATCATGTTTCAGCAGAAGATCGTACACATCGTTAATTGAGCCATACAGTGAGTTTTCAATGGCAACAACCGCGTGATCGACCGCACCCTCAGCCAGTGCCTGAAACACCTCCTTAAATGTGCGGCAGTAGGTGAGCTGTATGTCGTCGGTAAATATTCGTTTTGCCGCAATTTCATGGAACGAGGCGGCAAAACCCTGAATAGCTATGTTCATATCTGTTTGATGATACGCGAGCGCTTCAGTTTGTGCAATAACTTCTTGAGTGCTTGTATGCGATTGCGATTAAATATAAACAGGCTGATACTGGCGGCCAAGCATACCGCGGCCGGGATCCACCATTGCTGATGTTGGTCTACTGCTACAAAAAAGAATGGTACCTCAGCCCGCATTTCTAGAATCGGCAGATACACCGGCCATACGGTTAGCGCAAGTGCCAAAAGTAGTATGCAGAATGCGACAAAATCGAAAAAATACAGCCATTTCGGTGTGAATCGCCAATATCGTTTGATCCATTCGGGCAACACATTCAAAAAAAACTGTTTCATACGATCTGCCCAGTCGTATTCGCTGGCTAAAATGGCGATACCAAGTAGAAAAATTGGTATACCGCCAGGTCCGGGAAGAATACCAGTAAAGGGCGAAATGATTACTAAAAGCATTCCAAACGTTAACACCAAGGGTTTGCGGACACTCGTCGGCTTCCGTTTCCACCATTGATATGCCTGATCTTTCTTACTCATACAACCAGTATACTAAACGATTGAGTATAGCAGGGCTTATGGCATTGATTCATATAGCGTATAATACAGTGATATGTCGGAGTTTATTTCTGTTCGTGGCGCCCGAGAGCACAACCTTAAGAATGTTGATGTTGAGATTCCGCGCGAAAAGCTAGTTGTTATTACAGGGCTTTCCGGCTCGGGAAAATCATCGTTGGCGTTCGACACTATTTACGCCGAAGGACAGCGGCGCTACGTAGAATCACTCAGCAGTTATGCCCGCCAATTCTTAGGCTTAATGGAAAAGCCCGATGTCGACCAGATCGATGGCCTGAGTCCAGCAATTTCAATTGACCAAAAATCAACTAGCCGTAATCCACGTTCTACTGTGGCGACGGTGACGGAAATTTACGATTATCTCCGTTTACTGTTTGCGCGCATTGGGGTGCCGCATTGCCCGATTGATGGTAATGAAGTGAAGCGTTTGACACCGCAAGCAATTGTTGACGAAGTGCTCGCTATGGAAAAAGGTGCCCGCTTGATGATTTTGGCGCCTATTGTTAATGCCAAAAAAGGGCAGTTCGAACATATCCCAGCCGAGTATCAGCGCAGTGGTTTTGCTCGTGCGCGGGTTGATGGCGTCATTTACAGCCTTGACGAATGGCCGGAGCTTGATAAAAAATATAAACACACAATAGAAATAGTGGTTGATCGCCTGACAAATGATGAAGCAAATCAAACACGCTTGGCGCAATCTATCGAACAGGCACTGGAGATCGGGAAAGAATCAGTTGTTCTGCATAACGCCGATAATAAAACCGATCAACTTCTTTCGCAGGCCTATGCTTGTCCGGATCATCCAGATCTGGCATTACCCGAGCTTGAACCGCGTATTTTCAGCTTCAATGCGCCGCAAGGTGCCTGTCCAACCTGTACAGGCCTCGGCTCTCGCCTTGAAGTTGATCCTGATTTGGTAATTCCCAATGGTAATCTCACAATAGCCGAAGGTGCGATCCGTCCTTTCAACCGCGTCAATGCTGATGCGTGGTATATGAAGAAGATGGCGGCGGTAGCCGAGCGATTCGGGTTTAGCTTACAGGTGCCAACCGCACAGCTTACACAAGAACAACTAAGTAAAATTCTGTATGGTACCGAAAAAGAAGTCTATACCATTACGCTGGGGAATGGCCGCGATTTTGATTCTACCTATGAAGGGGTGATTCCGAACCTGGAACGGCGCTGGAAAGAAACCGATAGTGATTTCATGCGCCGTGATATTGAACGCTTCATGCGTGAGCGGCCGTGTCATACCTGTAAAGGGGCGCGGCTAAAGCCGGAAGTGTTAGCGGTCACGGTGCACAACCTTTCGATTCAAGATATCACCGAGCTGTCGGTCAGTGACGCCCTTGATATCTTCACGCACACAAAATTTAGTGAAAAAGAACTGTTCATTGTTGCGCAGGTAGTCAAAGAAATTCGTTCACGGCTTAGTTTTTTGAACAACGTTGGCTTAAACTATCTAAACTTGAGCCGAAGCGCAGTCACACTTTCTGGTGGCGAAGCGCAGCGTATTCGCTTGGCAACACAAATTGGCTCAGGTTTGCAGGGAGTGCTGTATGTGCTGGACGAACCCTCCATTGGCCTGCATCAAAGAGATAACGATCGCCTCATCACCACGCTACATCATCTGCGTGATCTGGGTAACTCAGTCATAGTGGTAGAACACGACGAAGACACCATAAAGGCTGCCGACTGGCTGATTGATATTGGCCCAGGTGCAGGCGTTCATGGCGGTACTATTGTTGCGGCGGGCACGCCCGATGAGGTGGCGAAGAATACACAAAGTATCACCGGGCAATATCTGGCAGGAACGGAAGCCATTGCAGTGCCGAAAACGCGCCGCAAGGGTAATGGGAAAGAACTGGTGGTGAAGGGTGCTGCGGAAAATAATCTGAAGAACATAGACGTGGCCATTCCACTGGGTAAACTGGTGGTTGTCAGTGGCGTATCCGGTTCGGGTAAATCAAGCCTTATCAATGACATCGTTGCCAAAGAACTTCAGGCCAGGTTGCATCGGGCGCATGTGGTACCGGGCAAGCACGAAGAAATTCTTGGTATTGAACATCTTGACAAGGCAATTATTATAGATCAAAGCCCCATTGGCCGAACGCCGCGCTCTAATCCAGCTACCTACACTGGCGTGTTCACGCCAATTCGCGAGTTATTTGCCAATACACCTGAAGCTAATATTCGCGGCTATAAAGCTGGACGGTTCAGTTTTAACGTCAAAGGCGGCCGCTGTGAAAACTGTCAGGGTGACGGTATTATTAAAATAGAAATGCACTTTTTGCCTGATGTCTACGTGACCTGCGAGATCTGCAAGGGCCGGCGGTATAACCGTGAGGCGCTGGAGATTACCTATAAAGGCAAAAATATCTCTGATGTGCTGAATATGACTGTTGAGCAAGCGGTTGACTTCTTTGAAAATCAGCCGGCCATTGCCCGTAAGATGCAAACGCTCAATGATGTCGGGCTGGGGTATGTGAAACTTGGCCAGCCGGCAACGACCCTTTCTGGCGGTGAGGCGCAGCGTATTAAACTCGCGGCTGAGCTTTCACGTCGCCCAACCGGGAAAACATTGTATATTCTTGACGAACCAACGACCGGATTGCATTCTGCTGATGTAAAGAAGTTGCTTGAGGTGCTGAACGCGCTAGTAGATACCGGCAACTCGATGGTTATTATTGAACATAATCTCGATGTTATTAAGTGTGCCGATCATATTATCGATATTGGCCCAGAAGGTGGCGAGGCAGGCGGCCAAATTATTGCTGAAGGGGCACCTGAGATGGTTGCAAAAGTTGCGAAATCTCATACTGGTTGGTATCTTAGTAGCCTGCTCTAGCAGCTTCGGGCAGGGTCTATCTCAGCCCGAATCGTGAAACAAAAGATGCTTTCATAGCCTGTCATCCTGAACTGGATTCAGGATCTAATCAATAACCATTGGATCCTGAATCAAGTTCGACAGACTCACTGTAAACAAGTTCAGGACGACACCGAAGACTAGTTAATATTTGACAAATATGGTATAATATAGAATATGGACATACCAGGCATAAAAGATCCATATGAAAATATTGGCGATGCATTCTCAGAATGTTTACTTGCCGACCTTCGGTTACGCTTTCCTGACCAGTTTAACCAAGCAGCTGATTTCAATAACTGGTTTGATAACTTTTTAGACTGGCACTCTGGCTTAGCAGTTGACGATACTCGTGATACCCATGTTGAGCAGTATCGGCCCCACCAGCAGGCTTTCACATTACCACGTCTTGATGAGGTGCAGCCGCACGAATACACTCATGAGCTACAGCGAGCCACGGCACATTTTCAGTCACTATGTGAAGGTAGTTCCTGTTCTGCTGAAGAAATTGCAGTTATTGCCCACGCGGCTCTCGAAAATCTAGCGGAATACGTAGGCAGTGCGTGGCAAGGTGAGCAGGCCATTCTTCTTAAGTATCAACAAGAGCTTGCTCAGCTTGCCGTTACCCGAACCATACGGTAGGTGTGCAGCTGAACAAGTTATTCAGATTCAGCTTTTTTGACAATACTGCGAATTTTTCGCATTGTCAGAGCCGGTAACTTTTTGACCTTCTCACGATTTTCAACTTCTTTGAGAAAGTGGTAGAAGGCCGGTAGTAAGCTAATAAAGATGACGAGTAAGATTGTTGGTTCAAGATAGCCTTCAGGAATGAGTCCACCGAGGAAATACCCTAAGTATGTCAATCCGAGAGTCCAGAGTGCCCCACCAATAATGTTGTAGGATAGAAACGTACGGTAGTGCATATTACCGAGCCCCGCAACAATTGGTGCAAACGTACGAACAATGGGCGTGAATCTGGCAATAATAATAGTTTTCTTGCCATGTTCTTCATAGAATGCTTCAGCTTGCGCGAGATACTTCTTTTTAAAAATTGCGCCATCTGGTCGCTTTAAGAGCCGCGGCCCCATTCGTTTGCCAAAAGCGTAACCAACACTGTCACCAAGTACTGCGGCCAAGAAGCAGGTTAATGCCAGTATGTGCACATTAACAAACCCTTGACTTGCTAAAAAGCCGGCGGTGAATAAAAGGCTATCACCTGGTAAAAAGAAGCCGACCATCAGGCCGCTTTCGGCAAAAATAACGGCTGCCACCACAATAATACCGGCGTGCGCAATCTTTTCGGCAGAAATTCCAATCATTACAAACTATTGTACACTATCGATTCAGCTCTCAATTTTTGATATACTAAGTGGTACTGAGAAAAGAGGGAGCAGAGGTTATGAGTCAGGATGTCCAATTACAAGCTGAAAAACGAGAAGCAGTAGGGAAACGAGCGGTACGTCGGTTACGCGCTGAAGGTAAGGTTCCGGCAACGGTGCAGGAGCACGGTCAGGATTCAGTCAATATTTTGGTTGAAGGACGGGCTATACTCAAGGCATTTGCCGAGGCGGGCAAGAGTCAGGCAATAGATTTAACAATTGGTAGCAGCAAGAAGTTGGCACTGATTAAAGAAATTGAATTTGTAAATCTGAAACCTGAAGTACAGCACGTGGTTTTTCAGGCACTGAAGGCTAATGAGCCAGTTGACGCCGAAGTTCCAGTGCATATTACCGGTGAGATTCCTGCTGAGGCGAATCGTCTGGTACTACTACACACCCTTGAAACACTACAGGTTCGTGCGTTACCAAAAGATCTACCCGAAGCACTGGAAGTTTCTGGAGAGAAGTTGATTGAGGTTGATGATAAGTTGGTTATTGCCGATATTACATTACCGCAGGGTGTTGAACTTGTTGAGTTGCTCGCTAGTGCGGATGACGAAGAAAAGCGCGAAGAATTCTTGCACCAACCAATCGCGATTGTGAAAGAGCCAAGCGTAGTTGAATCAGACGAGGGTGTAGAACTAGCTGAAGGCGAGTCCGAAGCTGGCGCCGTAGAAGCTGAAAAAGGCGGCGATTCTGACCAGGGTGGCGCAACTGAAAGCGAAAACCCCGGCGGCAAAAAAGCCAAAGAAGACCACGGCGAGTAATTCACCAGAGTTTTCAAGGACACTCCTTGCAACAAGGAGTGTCCTTGTATAATATAAACATATGCCAAGTCGTAATCGGGTAAAAGACTATGGTTCTGAAACATACTACCATTTGTATAATCGTGGTAATAAAAAAGACGTTATCTTCCAAGACAGCCAAGACAGCCAAGACTATGCTGTCTTTTTAAATCTCTTGAAGAGGCATCTTTCCCCTGCCGAGACGACAGATAAAATAGGTCGTCCGTATAGAAATCTTTCAAAAGAAGTTGAGCTGCTTGCATTTTGCTTGATGCCAAATCACTACCATTTGCTTATATATCAATATACCGAGGATGGTATGACGCAGCTTCTTCGAAGTGTGGCTACGGCGTATTCGGGGTATTATAATAAGAAGTATAAGCGTGTCGGCCGTCTATTTCAGGACGCTTTCAAAGCTTCGACTATAGACACTGAGCAATATTTAGAACATATTTCCCGGTATATTCACTTAAATCCGAAGGATTGGCGTACCTGGGAGTGGTCAAGTTTACCCTATTACCGTGGTCAAAAGACGGCTGATTGGGTGAAGCACCAAAAGGTATCGGAGATCTTTGAAAACGAGAGTTATATGGATTTTGTAGCTGATTATGAAGGGTACAAAGAAATGTTGGATGAAATAAAACACTCTCTCGCAGATCATTAAAACTTATTATACAAGGACACTCCTTGTTGCAAGGAGTGTCCTTGTAAATGGGCTAGTCTTCTAAAAATCCTCCAGATTGGTGTGCCCATAGCTTTGCATAGGTACCTTTTTTAGCAAGCAGCTCTTTGTGTGAGCCTTCTTCACTGATCTTTCCTTTGTCTAAAACGATGATCCGATCCATTTTTTGAATGGTTGAAAGTCGGTGCGCGATCACAATCGTGGTGCGACCTTCCATGAGTCTTCCAAGGGCGTCTTGAATCAGTTTCTCGCTTTCTGAATCTAGCGCTGACGTTGCTTCATCAAGTACCAGAATCGGAGCATCTTTCAAAATTGCCCGCGC
>CAYUUV010000027.1:0-12033 GCA_964448015.1 uncultured Candidatus Saccharibacteria bacterium | reverse complement strand
GATTTCTTTAACCAGTTAATATACTTCTGCTTGTAGGAGTCGAGTTGGTCTTTGCTCACTCTGTCTTCCTTTATGGCATCGCCAATGTTATGTATGAAGTTTGGCTCTACAAAACTGTCGGCATTAAAAGTCTTGATGAATACATTTGAAGTTGCTTTTGGTATTACCTCATCATTATCATGAACAACTACGAGTGTCTTGCCATGGAAGCTACCGGCACGTGCAAACAGGGGGTGTTTAGCGACCTCTGACTCATCACTTCGATAAGCCAAGATATCTTTATTATAGACTTCGCTATTATCGAGACGGTACGCCCATGTATCATAAAAGGAATGGGGTTTGTAAATTCCTGGCACACGAAGTATGAGCCGGTCAAATTTCCGATATTTTGTAAGCTGCGTAGCAAGGAAACTACCATAGCTTGTTCCGAAAACAGTGATGCGAGCATCAGGGTATTTAGACTTTACCACGTCGAATGCCGTAATAGCTTCTAAAAAGTGTCGGGCTGGACTAGTATCTCTTAGTTCAAACGGGCTCTCGCCATGACCACTATAGTCAAACACTAGAGCTGAGTAGTCCGTTGCCTTGCACAACGTTTGAGTGATGTCCTTAATTCGTGCTTTTGAAGAAGTATACGCAGGGAAAACAATCATTATATCTTCTTCACTACCCTCATACCAGTCGGCAGCAAGAGAATATCCTAAGCAATCGATGGTGGTTTGTTTAATATTCATAAAACCACTATAACAAAACTAAGGTGAATTAATTAGGGCATCAGGGGCTAGAACTAATTACAGATTGAATATGTCTCTTGAAGCTGAAAGATGCTTAAATTAAGTGCTTGTTGCGGAATGCCTGCCCAGAACCAGTTTTGAGATATTGCTCAAATTGTAGTGCTTTGGACTTAGAACCAAAAGCGCAGTAGTATATAAGTTCCACTGGTCGTTTGCCTTTAGTCGCAAGAACATTACCAGTCGTATGTTTTTCAAAACGCTTTTTTACATCTTTGGTTGAACCGGCATAGATTGAGTTATCCGCTAGTTTTAGAAGGTAAACGTAATGCATAGCATTATTGTACTCGAAACTAAAAAGCCACCCTTCGCATAAAGCTATGGGTGGCACACTTCCAGGACTTGTATGTCGAACCACTCAATCAGATACTCTGACCAAGTGGCCTGCCACACGAAGCCTTGGCGAAGTGTGGAGGGCCAGGAGAGACTTGAACTCTCGACACCCTGCTTAAGAGGCAGGTGCTCTAACCAGCTGAGCTACTGGCCCGCGTCGTGATCGACGCACTGATCTCGTTTTGATAAAAATCAAAAACTTCGATTTTGTGCTATATCACTCCTTTCAAATTAAGAAAGTCGCTGTGCTTTGTTTCTTAATTTGGTATTTATGCAGTACATCAAATACAGATGAGATAATAGCATTTTTAGAGAATAATGACAAGTATCTGGTCTTTAAAGGCGATTAGTGATATAACCATTAGTAGTAAATAAAAGGAGAGTTTTTATGGATCAGCAACCAAGCACAATACCGCAGGCGCCGCCAAGCCCGCAAGGTGCACCAAGCCAACCAACCGCAGAAAAAACAACTGATGTTCTTGGAATTATCAGTATTGTCTTCGCCTTTATTGGCCTCCAACCTTTCGGGTTTATACTGGGACTTGTAGGCGCCAGCAAAGCAAAAAAGGAAGGACGTTCGCCTTCACTTTCAAAAATTGGCTGGATATTAAATCTTGTATTTATGCTACTCGTCATACCACTGATGGTGATAGTTTTTATTAGTTTTAATGCAGCACAAAACAAAGCACAGGAAACGCTAATCGGAGTACAAAAAGAAGCACAATCATCACTTGAAGCTTCTGAGAACCAGATGCCCTCGAAGCTTGAATACGCCAAAGGTGAAACGGCCAAGTTTGGCAGTCTCTCAGTATCGATTAGCAATGTAACACGTAATTATGTGCCCCAATCAAGCTACAGCAGAGCTGAAGAAGGTAAGGAATTAATAGTTCTGGACGTTGCAGTTACCAATTCAAGCGAGAAAAGCGAGTATATTTCAAAGTATGACTTCGGGGTTGAAACCGATGGCCTACTAGAAGACACCAGCTATGTGCAAAGCCCCGGCAAAGAACTACCGAGTGGTGAACTTGCACCAGGCGCCAGTACATCAGGACAGCTTGTTTTTGAAGTATCAGCTGGCAAAACTGGCTTGAATCTTGCTTACCAAGGATATGTTGTTGACGATGCAACTTATGAAACGAAAGAGGTGATCTACAAGCTAGCATTCTAACAAACGTCTTGTGACCTAAAAACTCCTCAAATTTGAGGAGTTTTTAGTCTGCGAACTGTACTAGCCTTTATTTGTCTGATTTTTTATCAATTTTATCAAGCTTCAAGCCATTCACCGCCATATATATCACTACTGAAATTGCAAACAACGTAATCAACGAAGACACAACTGCACCCCAGCCAATTGTCATAGCTCGGTGATTAACTGAAACGGTGAATGAAAGTTGCTCCAAACCCTTGGTATCACCGACTATAAACCCGATAATAGGGTTAATTAGATTTTCAACAATCGTTTTCACCACCACGCCGACCTGTGTACCGATTGCCAAACCAACCGCCAAGCCAACTACCCCATGCTCTCGTACAAAGTCCATAAATTGTTTTAGCTGCTTGCTCATGCATACACTCCTTATTTACTGAAAATATCGTAGCATATCAAGACTAGACCTGTCGTTCTACCAAAATAGTTGCGAGCATATCTGGCTTAAATGTCGTGAAGAAATCCAGGTCATTGGGGCCCCACACCTCGTTCCAAAGTTTGTCCGTGTCATCATTTTCAAATAACTCTCCCGATTGGCGATCACGTCTTTTTGCTGATTCTAGCGCGACATCGTGAGGGCAGTCGATCCACGCCGAAATATCATAGTGGGGCATTAGTGAAGGATGCAGGATACCACAGCCCTCAATAATAACAAGTTGGCCTATTTCTATTTCACGCCATGATCCCCCGCGACCCTGCACCCACTCCCCCGAATTGTACTGCTGATAGCGTATAGTCTGACCAATGCGGGCTGGCTCGAGTACGTTGTGGGTGAGCCGCTCTCTGTCAAAAGTTGCCCAATCGGTGGAACGCTGTGTCCGCTCACCGATAATAAAGTCATCGATTGGCACGACTGATGCGCGCTTTAAAGAAGCACTCAGGAATGCAGCCAGTGTAGATTTCCCCGTCCCGCCGAATCCTGATATCGCCACAAAAACTGGCCTGGCATCCTTTGGTCTCATATTCTGCACCGCCCTCAACAGCCCCTCTTTAGAAACACGTCGTTCATGCGCAGTTTGAGAATTTATGGGATCAATAGGGTTCGATCGTTCAGACATGTGTTCATCATACCAAGGCGATACTGATTTCTAAAAATATCCTGGGGCTACCTCATGCAGTGGCAAGCTACCTTTTGCTATACTGATACATATGAGTACTCTTAAAACGCTGGTTAATGATGCGAGTGTGGAAGATTTTATCGCCTCTGTTGAAGGTGAAGCAAAGCAGGCTGACGCTTTTCGACTATTGAAGATATATACGAGAGCTACAAACGAAGTACCAAAAATGTGGGGCGCTAGCATTATTGGTTTTGGTTGCTACCACTATAAGTCTGAGCGCAGCCGCCAAGAAGGCGATTGGCCGCTAGCTGCGTTTTCACCTAGAAAACAAAACTTAACACTCTATGTCATGTCAGACCTGCACGACTACAGCGATCTCCTTGATAAGCTCGGGAAGCATAAAACCAGTAAAGCCTGTTTATACATCAACAAGCTCACTGATGTAGATGTTGCTATGTTAGAACAACTGATAAAGCGTTCCTACGAAGATGCCAAGCGCGATTTAACCACGCAATAAACCACAATGCAGACTAGTACTATACGAAGAAAACATACCGCGCTCTTCGATTCTGAAAACTTCTTCAATTACCGACTGAGATTATAGTGCGCCTTCATCTGGGAAGAGCTTCACCCCGTGGGCGTTATAGTAAGCTTCCATAGCACTTTTCTGATATGGTTCAAATTCTTCATGAACGCATAGGACATCGACATTAAGCGCCGCTGCTTTCATCTCATCAGGGTTACCCGAGGACTGACCCTTTTCTTCGGCTTCTTTCAGCCACTGGTCAATATTTCGATAGTACATGTCGCAATAATCATACATATGCTCCAAGCTAAATCGAGCTGCTGCCTGCGTCCCCCCTTTGTATTGATGGTACGCCCAGGCCGAAGCTGAAATGGCGGAGATAATAATAAGCGACAAAACGATATTCAGGCCAACCGATAACCGAAAGGGTGTAATAATTTTTGAGGGCGTATGTTTCTTCTTTGGCATTATAGATCCTTATGTTAATAGTTTCATTTTATACAATAGCAAAACCAAAGTCGATCATTATGTATTCTTTTGTTTACGAATGATTTTATTTGGTCTGGAGCATGTATAGCAAACGTTCGGGCTTATCTAGTTGTGGCCCTATCTCAACAAATCCTGCATGCTCACAAGATCGTCTACTGGCTAAATTTTCTGGCTTGATAGAAGTCCAAATTTGTTTGTCTAAATTATTACCTAGAATTGCGGCTTCCCTTGTGGCGTGTTCTAAAACCTGTCTTCCAAAACCCTGCCCGCGATACTGTCGCAAAACCCAAGCGGATACATTGACTCCTGGGGTTTCCTGCGAAGTAGAAGTATCTTGAAAGTTTTTCTCGCCCCAAATAGCCATACCAATGTCATTATTATTGTAGACCGGTAGCACCCCATGTGCTGCTCGTTGATCTCCTGCGTACCTGCTACGCAGTCGTTGGGCAATTTCTGCTAAGGATAAACTGGTGTATGCCTTAACTGTAGCCTCAAATTCGTCACGTACATATATATCAACGCCATCATCAAAATAGAGCTGCTGAATGCGCACAGCTTCTTCCTCAGGGTTACTGCCCAAGTTATAAAATTCTAAATTGGCCATCGACACAATAGTAACAGGCTAGACCTTGATAGCAAGCATAAGCGGGAGGGATAGCGCTGCGCTTTTCCGTTCGAACTTACTCGATGCTATGCTGACTCGGCTGTGCCTCCTTCGTCAAGATAATGACGTAGCTGCTTATGTATATACTTGCGACCAGAACCGCCTTTAAGAAATTTTTCTCTGCCAAGGGCATCTGCCTTATTGAGGTAAGATTCATAATAAATAAGCTGGTAATTGCCGTATTTGGTGGAACGAACCTTCTTAGACTGGTGTGTCCTAATTCGTTGCTTAAGATCGGCAGAAAATCCAATGTAAAGCTTCTTGCTCTCCGTTTCTTCAAGAATATAGACGTAATACATTGATCCTATGTTCGCGCAAAATAAGTTGCAAAGCAACTTATCGCCCGACCACGAAAAATTCACCCTGCTCACTCGTGGCGCTACCACGAAAAAATCACTCCGTTGTTTCATCTTTGGCGGTGCCACGAGATGAACGAAGTGAATTTTTCGTGGTACACCGGGAGGGATAGCGCTGCGCTTTTCCGTTCGAACTTACTCGATGCAAGCATCTGCGTGAGATCTCACTCCACCGAACCCCCGACTTGTAAATTTTGGCACAAAATTTAGTCGGGGCTTCGGATCCCTCTCGGGAATAACCAACTTAAAAATCCTGCTTCAAGCAGGATTCATAAGTTGGTACACCGGGAGGGATTCGAACCCCCGACTTTCTGTTCCGAAGACAGACGCTCTATCCAGCTGAGCTACCGGTGCGCATTAGTGTAATTCTTACTTAGAATTATACCTAAATTTAATTGTAAGGTACGAGCATCTTTCCGCATTCTTTTGTCGTGACTTCGTCACTTAACAGCTGACCTGCCCGTTCTGGCGACCAGACAGGCGGGGCTACCGGTGCTCGTCGTCGGCACTCACTCCGAGTTTCGGTTTCAAGCTAAAAGCTTAAAAGCCTACACTCTCCGTTGTGCCTCCTCTCAGATTGAAAAAGTCGCTTTGCTTTGTTTTTCAATCTGTACTTTGGAGCAGTCAAATTATAACAGATTGAGGGGGGATGCGCTATACTAGAGCCCAGGATGCAAATACAAGAAAATGTTTCTTTGGCAGAATATTCAACCATGCGACTTGGGGGTAAGGCGCGCTATTTCGCAGTGGTCACGAATGAAGATGAATTGACTGAGGCACTTGCTTTTGCCGCGCAGCACAACCTTCCGTTTCACGTTCTTGGTGGTGGCAGTAATAGTATCTTTCAAGACGAAGGCTTCAAGGGTATTGTTATTGCAATAAAAATACGGGGCGTTGAACGTATAGCAAAAAATGATGAATTGCATCTTACTGTTGGTGCAGGAGAAATCTGGGATGATATTGTTCGCCTCACTGTTGACGAAGGCTTCACGGACATTGCCGCACTCAGCTTAATCCCCGGGACGGTGGGCGCCGCACCAATCCAAAATATTGGCGCCTACGGGCAGCAAGTTTCAGATGTCATTACTTCAGTTCGTGCCTACGATACCCATACTGAACAATTTGTAGAAATAGTGCGATCAAGTTGCAATTTTACATACCGGCACAGCCGCTTCAATACTACCGATAAAAAACGATTTATTGTGACAAATATAACAATGCGACTTTGTCGCAAAAATGTTGATCCACCATTTTATGCTGATATTGAAGCCTATTTGGCGGCTCACAAGATAGATGAAAAACAGGTAACGCCGGCACAACTTCGCACTGTTGTTTTTACCATACGAGTTATCAAACTCCCTGATCCAACAAATATTGCCAGCTGTGGGTCATTCTTCAAGAATCCAGTAGTAAGCAGTGAAATTTTTCAGAAGCTGGCAGCAGAATTTCCCGGACTTAAAAGCCACCAAACCGATGATGGCAACCTCAAACTATACGGCGGCCAACTGATTGAGCTGTGTGGTTTGAAAGATTACCACGATCCAGCAACCGGCATGGCAACCTGGAAGAACCAGGCCTTAGTGCTCGTCAACGAATCTGCCAAAACAACCAGTGATCTTCTGGTATTTAAAGAAAAAATTACCGCAAGTGTGCAAAATAAATTTGGTATTACGCTGGAACAAGAGCCTGAGCTGATTGAAGCATAAGCAACATCTTGCTATACTCAACATAACCACAACAACACAAACAGAAAGTTAAAAGGAGATCTAGCTATATGGTCAACGAGTTATGTCAGCTCGCTGCCTCTGGTATTAATGCAAGGCAGCTTGCCATCTTTGGTACTGCAATGTTCATGCTCGGCACTGCTTTGTTCCTTTTACATAAAAAATACAGCGTGAACGTAACATGGCTTCTACCGGTAGCTCTTCTTGTTTTTACCGTTGGAGCACCGTTTCAACAATTAGTGCTTGCGCAATCGGCCGAAAATTGCGTGCCGCAACAAAACAATGGTCAAACACCAAATCCAGGTATGCCTGGAGTTCTTGGTAATCTTATTGATGATAACCCCGAGCTTACGTATGATGAACTTGGCGAAGGATACTTTGCCACATTTTCAGTATTGCCAAATGACAATGCCCCAAATGGTGATCCATTCGATATAACAACACTGCAACTACTCGGTACACACCAAATTGTTGACTCATGGGGTTGGGTCTCTTACCTCATTCTTGATCCAAATAACCAAACAATGCCCGACCCAGACAGCAGCTGGTGGGATGCGCCCAATGTATGGGGGTACTGGTACTTAGATCTTACCTGTGATCCAGAGGATGTTGATCATTGTAATATCGCTCTTGATGACAGCGGCGTATGTAACGACCCTCTGGGCGGGACATGTTGGCCAAATGGGAACGTCGGTGTTTTACTGAACAGCCGGGCACAACCTGGAACCTATTCAATTCCATACACCGTAACTACCCAAGGTGGTATACCGCTTACACCTGCAACGATCACTGTCGCCATACCGGAACCTTCGCCAATTATCGCTCAAGATAGCGAAGTTGAATTTGATGCCTGCCTGAGTGACCCCTGGGGCTCAGTATGGAGCCTAGATATTATGCCGCTAGTGAGTACCACTGGTACGGGTGCGCTCCTACCCTCAACCATTGACCTTAATCCGGATACGCCAGGCATACAATCTACCGTCACCTACGGATCAATTGAAGACTACAACTTAACCACCTATGTGGTCGACGGAAATGGTATCGTAACAATGACCGCACCTGTTGTAGATGAATGGGGAGAGCGACGTCCGAGCTTTGGTTTCTGGTATACCATCAGCGATGACGAAGGACATGTCTCAAATATAGCTCAGGGTGTAGAATTTATTCCTGAATTCACCCCTAGTTGTGGGAGAGATTAACGAAACCCTCAATTGCTATACCAACACTTCCCTGCTAAAATAGGTGTAACCACCGCAACACAAACAGAAGATTAAAAGGAGATCTAGGTATATGGTCAACGAGTTATGTCAGCTCGCTGCCTCTGGTATAAGTACAACATACATCGCAGCCTTGAGTGCGATGTTGCTTGGTAGTGGTATAGCCCTGTTTGTGTTCCGCAAAAAGCTTGGCCTCCATGCAAGGTGGCTCCTACCTGTCCTGGTGTTAGTTTTTAGCTTGAGCACCCCCTTGCAGCAAGCGGTCTTCGCACAAGCTGCTGGAAATTGTACAACAACCCAAGATCAGCAAACATCGGGCTCGAACAATCAAGTAGTGCTCGGTGGACTTATTGATGACAACCCAGAAGTAAGCTATGACGAAGATGAAGGTGCGTACGGTGCGAGATTCTCGGTCTTACCAAATGATAATGCCCCGAATGGTGATCCGTTTAATGTATCGACACTCGAATTAATAAGTAACTACAGTATTACTAACTCAGCTGGCTGGGAGAATCACCTGATTCTTGATCCGGAAGGTCAGACACTACCTGATCCAGACAGCTGGTGGTGGGATGCGCCCAATGTATGGGGGTACTGGTATTTAGATCTCACCTGTGATCCGGAAGATACTGAACACTGCGCGGTCTACCCTGGCGACTACGTCGCGTGCACCGACCCACTGGGCGGCACTTGTTGGCCAAACGGTAACGTAATAGTCTTTTTTACCTCCCGAGCCGAACCTGATGACTACGCTATAGACTACACAGTGAGGACGCAATCTGGCGTACTACTCACGCCAGCAACGATTACCGTCACACTCCCTGAGCCACCACTGGGCCCAAGCCCAATCATTGGTAGCAACGTATCCCATAATCACGGCTGCGATCTCTGGCCTTCTGACTTTAGCCTCAACTTGATGGATGGTAGTTTCTTCACCACCTCTGGCCCTGGTACGCTACTGGCGAATACAATTGATCTTGATCCCGATACTCCCGGCCGGCAAACAAGCATAACCATCTATGCAGAATATGAACTCGGCAGTGGCTACATCACCTATACGGTTGATGACACTGGTATTCTTACCATGACAACACCACAATCCGCACTTGAAGGATCTGATACTTATATTCTCTACATTACCATTCAAGACAGTAACGGCCGCACCCCCGACATACCAGCCAGCTATACCCGAATTCCAGGATGCGCTTAAGCTAAATGGTATACTAGATCAGTGAATATTACGCTACTATTTTACGCCATACCTGCCTTGGTCATTGCAATTTCGTTGCACGAAATGATGCACAGCGTTGTTGGCTTTTGGCTGGGTGATGATACCGCCCACGCGCATGGCCGGATCACACTAAATCCGCTTAAACACATTGACCCTGTGACCACCGTTGGCCTGCCACTGATACTCGTGCTGCTTGGGTTACCGCCCTTTGCCGCCGCCAAACCCGTACCAATTAACATGTACCGTCTCAAATTTGAAGAATTCGGCATGGCTTTAGTGGGTATTGCCGGCCCACTTACCAATCTGTTACTGGCTATTATTTTTGCCTTAGTACTCCGTGCCTACAACCCAACTGCCCTCGAATCTCTGGGTAATGGACAGTTGCTACTCGGTGGTTCTTTCCTAACCGGTTTCTTAATTTACAGTGTACTGCTTAACATTGGATTGTTCGTGTTTAACATGATCCCCTTCCCGCCACTTGATGGTTCGCGTGTTTTGTACGCATTTGCACCAGAGCCCCTGCAAAACCTGATGATGCAGATTGAACGTATGGGCTTCAGTGCTATCTTGATTTTTATGTTTGTGGGCTTCCCGCTTATTAGTCCGGCAATTTATAGCGCCCAGTCTTTTATTCTGCGAATACTTCTGAGCTAGTAGTGCTAATAGCCGACCGATGCGATCACTAAAAACTGTCGGGTTCTAGATATCACTTGGCAAAGGAAAGTCCTGGCAAAAGGCGACAACTTCTTTACGGAGTGAATCCAACTTTGAGACATCTTCACGGTTCACAACCGCCTCGTGCATCCACTCGGCAACGCGTTCCATATCAGCTTCCTTCATACCACGAGTAGTAATTGACGGTGTTCCAAGACGAATACCACTTGGCTTAAATGGTGGCGCGGTGTCGTTAGGAATAGCATTTTTATTCAACGTTAAACCAATATGATCTAACACTTTTTCAGCCACACTGCCGTCTATACCAAACGATGTTTGCATGTCTATAAGAATGAGGTGATTGTCGGTGCCGTTGGTTACTAGTTTAAAGCCACGCTTCATTAACGCTTCTGCTAAAACTTTAGCGTTGCTAACAACCTGCTGCGCGTAGGTTTTGAATTCAGGTTTTAGTGCCTCGCCAAACGATACAGCCTTTGCAAGTGTGTTGTTCATATGTGGGCCACCTTGGTAGCCAGGAAACACCGAACGATCAATAATGGTTGGTAGATTTTCTAAATTCTGTTCTGGGGCCTTCAGTGGATTACTAACGGCACCCTTGGTTAAAATCATACCGCCTCGTGGACCGCGCAAGGTCTTGTGTGTTGTGCTTGTCATCAAATGGAATCCGTAATCGAAAGGGTTTTTTGCGGCGTCGCCAGCAATCAAACCGGCAATGTGCGCAATATCAGCCATAGCCATAGCGTTCACTTCTTTGGCAATGTCGGCAAACTTCTGATAATCAAGTTCCCGCGGATACGCTGAGAAACCGGCGAGTATAATTTTTGGCTTGTGTTTGAGGGCCATTTCACGAAGTTCATTGTAGTCAATTTCGCCCGTTTCAAGATCTTTAATACCGTAACGAACAAAATTGAAAATTTTTCCCGCAGCGGTCACCGGATGACCATGCGTTAAATGACCACCGTGATCGAGTCGCATACCAAGTACAGTATCACCTGGCTGTAGCCATGCGTGATAGACCGCCATATTTGCTGGCGCACCAGAGTGTGGCTGCACATTGGCGTGATCAGCCCCAAAAAGTTGCTTAGCACGATCAATAGCAAGTTGTTCAACTTGGTCGGTGTATTCCTGGCCGCCGTAGTAACGCTTGCCAGGGTATCCTTCGGCGTATTTATTGGTAAACACGCTACCCAGTGCTGTTAGCACGTCTCGACTCACATAGTTTTCAGACGGAATCAGTTCCACGCCTTCACGTTGCCGCTTTTCTTCCGCGTCCACCAACTGCTGTAATGTATCATCCTGTAATGCCATATTATCTCCGCTTGTTGGTTACTAGTATAATCTATTGAACGATTCCCGCGAAACTATTTGCTTGCTCCCTCCAACCATTCAAAAAATCGATGAATTCAGCTGTTCAGATACCGAGTCGAGCCAGTTCCTTTATCTCAAATCCTTAACTAAAGACAATATTTGAGATCGCTTGTCGTTGAACTGGCGCGGTATCTGAACAGCTGAAATTCTTTCGCCTTTTTTGTTCTGGCTGGCAGTTTTTGTTATCTTTTTGCTGACAAAAAGTAAAGAACTAGGTAAATGCCTCGATGTGCGAGTAGATAATGACTGGATCCCCGATCTGGTCGGGGATGACAGCGAAGAGTTAATACAAACCTATATAAAATTGTATATCACATGTGATGTTGCTATAATAAGCGCAATGATTGAGTACCAACAAAAAATTGGCGAGTTAATTGCCCGCATTCGTAACCAA
>CAYUUV010000026.1:0-12879 GCA_964448015.1 uncultured Candidatus Saccharibacteria bacterium | reverse complement strand
GGAATGTTGTAAAAATAATAGTACTAACAAGTAATACTTTATGCGAGGAGAGGTATTATGAATAAAGTTTTAGCCATAGTAGTAGTAATGGTCGGCGTTTTTGTAATCGGACACAGCGTGCAGGCCCAAAGTATTGAAAATACGGGACCGAATTCTAACAACACCATTGATCAAAATGTGAATCAAAATTGTACGGTAGAAAATAACACTACAGTTGATGTAGAAAATTCAAACGATCAGGATGCCACAACGGGTCCGGTAACTGAAGACAGTAATACTAATAGTGGCACTGGTTCTAGTGGTGATGCCAGTAATACTAATGTAGTGGAGACGGAGGTTGACATCAACAACAGTGCTACTTGTGTTTCTCAAAGTGAGCAAACTGAGCTTCCCGTGGGCGGTCGAGGTGCCGGAGTTGCAGCGCAAGCTGCGCAAGTTTCAGTCGTGCCGGTTGGCGCCGTTGCAGCTGGTGCGATTCCAGTTGGCGATATCATACAAAATGTCTTGATAGCAGCAGTATCTTTAGGGGCACTCCTTGGCGGAATGCAGCAGTTACACTTGGTTAAAGAGGTTTTGTAAAAGTTCGCCAAACCATTATGTAAAAAGGAGCGGTATGCAGCGCTCAAAAAAGCAATCAAGTCGTAGTCGACAACAGAGTAACCGAAAACGGGCAGTGGGCAGCTCTCACTTTGAGACTGGCCTGCTGCTTCGTCTGACATTTCATCGTTATAAAAACCATACCACTATTTCACTTGCCTATCGGCGACCAGATTTTTCGTGGCTCAATGTGCGCAGTAAGAATAATCAGCCAAAATTGAGTCGTGCGCTGGGTGTTATTTTAATTCTAGCGGGTATTATCGGGATTGGCAGCGTGATAGGGCCGAGTGTATTCGTAGCAAGACGTGCTGCAAATGCTAGCCAGTCGCCGGTTGTTACAGCGTCGTCACTGCTCGGGTCCACCGCGCAGCCTCACATACAAAAACCATACGTCATGCAAGAATCAATACCCGTACGACTAGAGGTTCCCGATCTGGGTCTGCGGGCTGATTTATTACGCACGTCAGTTGGCCCCGAAGGAGAGCTCGTAGTTCCAGCCTCAGCTACTGAAGGCGCATGGTACGACCATTCCCCTACTCCTGGTGAACTGGGGCCTTCAATACTTGTTGGCCACGTGAGCTCATATTTTGGTGATGCGGTGTTTGCTGGGCTACACACCTTGTCGGTTGGTGCTGATATTTGGATTGAACGGGCTGATGGCAGCCGTCCGCATTTTCGGGTCGAAAAAGTATCTTCGTATCCCCAGCACCAATTCCCTACTCAAGAAGTGTATGGCTCAACTGACTATGCGGGTCTTCGGCTGGTAACCTGTGCTGGCAGTTATGACTATTCAACCGGCCGATATACCGACAATACAGTTGTGTTTGCCCGCTTAGTGCAAGAATGAAGCCGGTATGTTATAGGCGATTACGTTTTTTTCGAGACAGTCGAGCAAGCTGGTCAGCCCCAAGATAGCTGAGCGTTGCAATGCCTCCAAAGTTTAATGCGTGCTGCAGTGTATTGCTTGATTGCTGATGCTGACGTTGCTGTGAAGAGCGGGCTTTGTAGATTGTATCACCAAGTATTTCTGCAGAAGCCAAGGTGGCGGTGGGGCCTGATTCTGGCTCTGTCGGCTGGGCGTAATCTTCAGTTACATTATGCAGTCGGGTGGTATTGCTACCGCTGGGGCTAAAGCTAAAGACACGGGCATCTTCAACAGGAACAGTACCGGTTTCCGCCAGTGTTTGCAGGGCTGCTAGCGTACCGCTGCTGGTATCAACACCAAAACTCCCCTGCCAAGAACCGAAGACGTTAATAAATAAGACACCAAACCAGTCGCTGAGTGATAAACGGCTGTCGATCAGGTTTAATATATTGGCACTGGCGCTGGCATTCCCGCTGGTTGCACTGCCCGCTTGTGTGTTGCTATCAACAGATGCATCACCACTCTGAGCACGCACGATGACGTCGTTGGTAATAGCTTGGTTATTTTCTGCAATGAGGGTAGCGGTATTATGCGTGCTGCTGCTCTTCGTAACACCATTACCCAGGGCGGCGGTTGTGCTACCGTGTGGACTATCGACAATAAAGCCAACCCACGTGCCGAGAACATTCACAAATACGAGTAGACCATTTTTACCAGTGATTTCACGGCCGGTTAGGTTTAAAAGAGTAACATTTGTTTGTGCGCCACCGGTCTGCGCGCTGCCAGCTGTGTTGTTATTTGTTACTCCTGCAGTACCGCTGGTAGCGTCAGTATCGACACTATTATTGATTGTGCTGCTTTGCATGACATCTACCAAGACCTCGCTATTTTCAATTTCCATGCCGGCAAGCGTGACGGGTTCGCTTTTTTCTGCTGCGTATTCTGGGTTGATCAAGTTATCTATACGAAGGTATTCGGGCAAAAGAATATCACCATCAAAATTTCCATTAATATTCATAACACCAACAAACGATTCACCTGCTTCGATCGAGGAATTGATAAGATTCAAAAGATTAATGACGGCATTGGCATTACCACTGGTGGCATCTCCCGCGGTAGTGTTTTTTGAAACAGATGCATTACCGCTCAGCGCACACAGCAGAATTTGATTGGTAATACTACCATTATTTTGTGCATTGACTGAAAGATTATTACGAGCATTTTGATTAGACGAGGCGCCAGCGGTGGGGTTTACGTGTATGTCACCCGTGACGTTGCCGTTAATATCGGTGGTAAAGGTATTAATTGCGCCGCCAAGTTCGCCCCAACTTGAACCAAGCAGGTTCAAAATGTTGGCCATAGTGTAAGCGTCGCCTGAAGTAGCACTGCCGCCATGGGTGTTGCTATGCACGCTGGCGTTGCCACTGTTAGAGCAAGCATTCAATCTATTCTGAACAGTCGCATTTGTATCAATTTGTATTGCTGCGCTACCTTGCTGTGCGGCGCTAACCTCTGAAGGCGCAATTGGTGAGATTTGAACGACCCGGGGTATATATTTTTCAGCTGCCGCGTCGTATTCCCATTCAGTCGTTTCCCACATGTTAGTGGCAGGATTAAAGGCGTACTGAGAGGTGGTTTTTGGTAGCGTTTGTTTGGTAACGGGGCCCCAGGTATAGTGTTCGTTTTCCCAGAGACCAGTCGTATCATTGTACTGATAAGTATCTCGAGATTCTCCAACAGGAGAAGTAGGGCCGGTGGTTGTTGCTTGTGGTTCTTGTACGACGGGCGGTTCTTCTGCTACTGGTTCTGTTGGAGTTGGTGATTCCGGCGTAACTATAGATTGCTCTGGCTCGGGTGTGGTTTCTGTAAGTTCCTCGGCATGCGTGATGAGTGGTGTGGCGATACTATAGAGTACGACAAGACTTGCTACGGTATATACCTTCAGACGTTGTATGGTGTGGTGTAATTTCATGACTCTCCCTTCATGGTTTGGTTGCTGGTTTCTGATTCGCCCAAGCGGGACTGGTGACTGTGGTGGTGTAGTCACCAGATCACTGCTTTGATGGGGCGAATCAGTATCAGCAACTAAGACACTTAGTTAGAAACGCTAACCGATGTGGTTGTGTTACTTGTGTTGCTTGCTGAACCCGAGGTTGCGCTACCCCCGTTGGTGTTGTTGCTCACATTTGCAGTACCGCTGCTTGCGGTCTGTGTGCTCACATTCGCAACCTGGACAGTGTTGTTGTTGGTAACATTCACCGTGTCAGTGCTCGAGAGCGTAATGTGATTACTTGAATTTGGCCCAGTGGTGCTCATAGTGGCTGTTTGCGAACCAGTACCACCACCACTGTTCAGGGCGGCAACACCAGAGCTACTATTGTTGATAGTGGCCGATGTGCTACTCGTGCTACTATTGCTCGCCGCGCCTGAAGTGGCTGAGCCAGCATTAGTATTGTTTGACGTATTAGCTGAACCTGAAGCAGCGGCTTGGGCGTTTGTGTTGGTGACGCCTAACCCGTTATTATTATTCAGATTCGTATTACGTGTCTGAGTGCTGGTTATGTGATTGCTTGAATCAGGTCCTGTCGTCCCGATTGTGGCACTTTGTGCTGAAACCAGCGATGCTCCAGCCAAAGCAAATACAGCGCTTGTTGCCGCCGCAACTTTAATAATTCGTTTTTTCATAGAGACCTCCCTCTTATTATTACTCCGGGTTAATCTCCCGGCCCCGAAGGACTCGACTGTCCTGCAGGGTCGGCCTATTACCTATCATTAAAAGTATTCTTAGTAAGACCACGTGTTGCTACTGGAGAAAACCGAGGTGTGGTTTCCGACATAGCTTTGCGAGAAGATCGTGACATTGCTGTCACTCTCGACGTGCAATTCGATAGAAGTGGTTGAGTTATTAGCTGCTGAACTATCCGCTGGTTCCGCTGTTTCGGTAGTCAAGAACGGTGTGGTTGTACCGTTGACGGTCACCGATCCGCTGGTAGAGCTTGAATGCTGTGTGTTGGAATATGTTGCTGATGTTTGTGCACCTACGACGACGGGTAGTGTGTCTGAGTTTTCCGACTGTTCGGTGATGGGCTGCAGCGGAACAATTAATTCGGCAAATGCAATGGAATCTTCGGTGCGCGTTGTGGTGAATGATTGCGGCGAGTGTGCTGTTAGGTGTTGATCGGCCTGTCGGTACTTTGAACCGAATGCAACAGTTAGAGCAATCACACCTACTGCCAACATAATACCGATTGCGTAATAGTGATGATGTCGCGTTTGGATATTGCGGTCATTATGTACTGTGATTTGTGATCTCGACATGTTCACTCCTCTCCGGGCGTCATTGCCTGCTATTATCGCGCCAGCTTAAATTTACGTGGCTTACGTGAAATTCCCTTGAGCCATTTACTGTGAAAGACCGTTGGTGGAGTTTCTTCAAAATAGACTGAAAAATCTTGAAGCTTTTCTAAACCATGTTTGCCATATGTATTTTTCATAAGTTTCTTGTCGTTCATACGCTACCTTTCGTTATGTGAATGTATCGATATGTTTGGCTTTTTATCTCATGAATGCCGCCCCTTGGCTTGCTTGGCTTAACCCACGTCTCCTTTCTTTACGTATCGCCTGGCATGTTCAGAGTATCGTCTAATCCATGGTTTTAGCTGTAAGAATTCTCACAAATATGGCTAATTTACAGATGCATAAATTGATACAATACGAGTCCTGAAATGTATCGCGGCTCGGTAAGGTGCGCCTACGCTGATGATACTTGGGGGTTTAAATTTTGAATGTATCTTTTTCAATCAAAACCATTTTGTGATCAAGTGCTTGCAGTAGTTTCTTGGCATGTTGATTGTCTGCAACTAGTTTGTCAGCTTCTAAATGAGCGGCACTTTTATGAATCAGCCAGGACTGCGTATTCCAACGGCCGTCAGCTCGTTTGCCATTAATTTGCTGAATGACATCAGCATCGGCAGAGGCTTCCATGCGTAATTTGATAAAGTCTGAGCTGGGTCGAATAATAATTCTAAAATACTCACCCTGCCCAAAGCGAGTCTCAATATTTTTAGCACGGCGTTCTTTTGCGCTCACATGCAACTTTTCAAGAAATACTTGACCTGTTCTTTTTGCCTTTCGTGTGAGTGTATCTTTATCGTGCGGTGTGCTCATATGATATCCCCAGTATATATTAAAATTGCTCGAATGTTGTGCCGTAGAGGGTGCGTTTCATACTAGCGTATCGGCGCTAGAATGGTCTGTGATAATTCTCACGTGTTGTTGCATATTTGACGCAGTGGTGTTAAATCTGAAGGGTGAAGTTATTTTCTAATACACTGCACAGAGACCAATGGCAACGGTTTCTTAAACGGTTTCCAGTACATGAGTACAAAAAAGGCGAAATCATTCTTCTGTATGATGAGGTTCCGAGCTGCGTGAATATCATAAAAAGCGGTCTTGTAAAAACATATAACATTAATCGACATGGCGAAGAACGTCCGGTTTCTTTTGATGCCCAAAATGAAATATTTCCGATTGGGTGGGTATACGGCAAAATAGAAAAAACACAGTACTTTTATGAGGCATTTATGGATTGCGAAATTATTAAAATGCCCCGCCGTGATTTTCTGCTGTATTTAAAGTTGCATCCAAGAATGGGCTATGAAATGTACGCGACACTTGCTGCTCGCCATGTTGCGTTGCAGTCGCGTATTTATGCTCTCGAGCAATCGCGAGCTTCAGAAAAAATCGTTTTAACCCTGCTGTATCTTTGTGAGCGGTTTGCGGCACCAGCAGCGGGCCGCTCTAGCATGCAACATTTACGACTGCCGCTGACACAGCAAGAACTGGCAAATTACATCGGTATTACCAGAGAAACTACTAGTACTGAATTGAAAAAGCTGGAAAAAAATAAAATTATCAAACATCAAAATCAACAATATGATATTGATATCGAAAAACTTCGTGCCTTAGTGGAAGAAAACTAATATCTTTTTCGTAATTTTATAATAATTTTACGGTAGTGTTTCTGGATCAGCGGGCTCTTGACTTGGCGGATCTTGCGTATCGGCTGACTGATCAGAGTCTTCGGTGTCTTCATCTTCCGGTGGCTCGGTGCTTGTTTGCTGGGGCTTGCTTTGTGGTTCAGCCGTTGATGATTCTTTTTGTGTCTCAGACTTCTGAGGAGTAGTTTCGTTACAGGTTTGCGTGGGGAGCGTGCCGGGGCGGAAGTATTCTGTCATGGTATTTTCACCAGCGCTCAGAGCTAGGGCGCCGCTTGAGCGGCAAACACTTCGTACACTTAAATCTTTTGGCTGCGTAAATGTTTCGTGGCTGCTACCTTGCAATGCCTGATTCATAATACTACGCCAAATTGGTGCCGCACCGCTGGCGCCTGCAACCGAGCTCATGGGCGAATTATCGTTATTCCCTATCCAAACACCAACGGCCAGGCTGGGCGTGTAGCCAATTGTCCATGCGTCGCGATAATCTTCAGTCGTACCGGTTTTAACAGCAGCTAGGCGCTGGTTTTGTAAACTTAAACTACTACCGAATGTGGCACTGCGGGCGGTCGCGTCTGATAGCATTGACGACATGATATATGCCGTTTGGTCACTAATAACTTGTTCGTTTGCAGGCTTGTGTGTAAAGATCGTTTTTTTATCTTTATTCATAATGCTGCTAATGGTGGTGAGGTTGTTATACTGGCCGGCGTTTGCAAAGGTTGCGTAAGCATTTGTCATTTCTGTCAGGCGCGCTTGACCACTTCCAAGCGCTAGTGAGAGTCCGTATGATTTTGCATCACCCAGTGTGCTTAACCCAAGAGCTTCAGCGGTCTCAACGGTTTCTTCAATGCCATTTTTTTGTAAAGCTGCGACGGCCGGAACGTTATATGAATTAGCAAGCGCTTGCCGGGTGGTGATATCACCGTGATAGCGTAAATCATAATTTTTCGGACTGTAGCCGCCACCAAAATCAGTTGCTTTGTCGTGCCATATAGTTGCCGCACTGAAGGCCTCATTTTCAATCCCACTGGCGTAAACAAGCGGCTTAAAAGATGACCCTGGTTGACGCGAGGTTGTAGCCATATTAATTTTGCCGTTCTGGTCATTGTTCCAATCATGGCTGCCGACTAGTGCGCGAATTTCACCAGTTTTTGGATCAATGACGACCGCCGCCCCGTTGCTAACACGACTACTAGCAAGTCGATTGACTTGTGCCGCTACTGCGGCTTCAGCCTGTGTTTGAAGGGGTAAGTTTAACGTCGTGGTGACATGATAGCCCGAACGAGCCACCTTCTCTTCCCCGTATTGGGCTTCTAATTCTTCTTTTACCATCAGGGCAAAATGTGGTGCCTGGTAGTTTTTCTGGATGGTATTGCCCGAAAAGGCTAGCGGTTGGTCGTCGGCGGCTAGGCGTTCGTCGCTGGTAATATAGCCATCTTCGGTCATACGTTTGAGAACGTAGTCTTGGCGGACTTCAGCTTTGAGGGCATCGCCAGAGAGTGGCGAGTATGCTGAGGGTGCCGGCAGTAAGCCAATTAAGGTACTCGATTCTGCCAATGAAAGTTCTTTGGCTGATTTATTAAAGTAAATTCGGGCAGCATCTTCAATACCAAAGGCGCCTTCGCCAAAATAAACTGAATTTAAGTACATTTCTAAAATTTGGTCTTTGCTGTAGCGTCGTTCAATTTCGAGTGACAAAATGAGTTCTTGGTATTTTCTAATGTAACTTCGATCTTTTGTCAGCAAGGCGCTTGCGACAAGCTGCTGGGTAATTGTTGAGCCGCCATTGTCGAGGCCCCCTGGCCGAATATTCTGCCACACCGCGTTGATAATCCCCAGAGGTGAGAAGCCACGGTGATTGTAGAAGTTTTTGTCCTCAGATGCAACCACAGCCTGCCTGGTTGATTGCGATATAGAATCGAGGGGAACGTGAGTATCTGAACGGGCATTATAAAATTCATAAAACACCGTGCCGTTTTGATCTAGTAATGTTAAACCGGTTTTGTTGCGGTTCATAATACTTTCTTGACTACCCAGTGAATTTGCAAAATAGATAGTTGTAAATAGACCAAGCACTATCAATGAAGAAGTACCCGCCCACGCCAGAAGCATAATTTTTTGCCGGCGGCTGAGGCGGCTGAATTTCTTCACCCATGGCTGACGAGCCAGCCATTTTGGTAGGCGGCTATTATGAACAGACTTACGCGCTCTTTTTGCGCGGTCAGACCGGTATGGTTGTCGAGGTTGATACGTTTTAGTGCTTTGCTTCATATACTGGTAGGCGTGTGGTGGAAAAAAGACGGTATACATACCTTCTACCACTTTTTATTATAGCACAAAACGCAAGATTATTACAGGTTAGCGCGGTATAAATTTTTGAATAATCGCCAGCCTGCTGAGCACATAGATGGCCAGTACAATACCGGCTGTCAGCACGGTGTTAAATAATGAACTGGTGCTCAGCGGAACAAACGACTGCGCGAAGACGAGTATAAAACCATGCAGTATATATATGGTTAAAGAAGACCGGCCAAATGGAACAAGTAGCCAATCAAGATAGCGAGCAATATAGGAATACCCCTTGTTTACTATCACGTACAGCCCAACAAAAACGACGAAGGCCAGTATAATTCGGCCAAGACTGAGCTGAACCTTCTGAAAGATAGGATCGATTGTTTGGCGATAGCGTAAGTATTCGTCGAAAGAAAGTACAAAATCTGGCCGTTTGACGAATCTCCAGCCAAAGACCCAGAAACTACTCAAGGCCAAGGCTACAGTAGTGGTTACAATAGCGGCTGCCTCAATGGAGCGACGTGTTCTACCGGAGAGAGATCTCCAGTAGGAACGTATTGTTTCCAGGTGGAACCCAAATGCTGCAGGAATAAAGAAGAGAATCTGCCACTGAAGCCAATCTTGCTTGACTGTGTAGCCAAATGCCCAGATTGCTATGGCCACCAGTATACCCAGCACTGTTTTACCGTGTCTGAATAGCCATATGAATACGGGGGCGATAAGCATCGAGGCGATATAAAATTTTAAAAAGTATACCCACTCAAATACAAACTGCAGGGTCAGTAGTTGATAGATTGCTGCTGAAAGTGAGTGCTTTGGTACAACAACAGCGGGCTGCATGCCAGGCTGAAATGATAATTGTAGCGTCATCACAAGAAGTAGAGCGCTGGCAATAATGGCGCAAAGATACAGTACGAACGCTCGCTTATACAGTAGCTGAATCACTTCTTTCATGGGGAGATGCAGTTTTTTATGGCCCCGTGTGTAGCCAACTAACAGGCCGGAAATAATGAAAAATCCTTCACCTGCTGAAACCCATAATCTTCCCTGTCCGGTAATCCAGGCAAACCAGGAAGGAAACCTATTGAGATGGTCAATAATAATAACCAGCACAAAATAGCCGCGAAGTACGTCGAGACTTAAAAATCTGGAGATCTCACGTTTTTTAACAACTGCTTTTTGCATACATATTCTATGGTAGCAGATTTATGGGCACATAGCGTCTGATTCGACATGAGCGTGCGGTGGTTTGCTACAATAGAATACTATGACAGGACAGCTCGACTATATTACAGATTATCTTGCCCAGAATGCTCAAAAGTGTGCCGATAAGCCGGCGATAGTTTTCAATGGCGTGGTTACCACCTGGTACCAACTGTGGCAAGCGGTTGACGCAATGTCACGGGGCGAGCTCGCGAACCTTGTTGACCAGAAAGAACAACAGATTATTGCTCTCTTACTACCCAACTCACCCGAATTTATTATCGCCTATCTGAGCATTGTACAGGCTGGTCATATCGCAATGCCGCTCGACCCTAATTTTAAGCAGCTGGAGGCCCAGAATGTGATCGACCAAATGCGGCCAGCCGCAATTATTACCGATGGTCAGCATATGGATTATTTTCAAGCCGAGCAAGTCTGGGACGTACAGTCATTACTCAAGGAAGAAGTGCGTTACACGGCGGATGCGTTTTACCGTTCAAGTCCTGATACGCAGGTGGTTTCGATGCTCTTTACTTCAGGCACAACGGGTAACCCCAAGGCGACACCGTACACCCACGCTAATCATCAATGGAATATTCAAGCGGTCTCTGAGTTGTGGGAATGGACACATGATGATACGCTGCTGATTTCTCTGCCGCTTTCACACTGGCATGGTTTGTGCGTGGGGTTGACCGGTGCGCTGATGCACGCGAATACACTGTATGTACAGGAACGTTTTGATGCGGAAGATACGCTACAGGCACTGCAGAGCGGTGAGATTTCTTTATTTATGCACGTTCCCATTGCCTACTCGCGCCTGCTAGAACAGAACCCAGAACAGCAGTATGATCTGAGCCGTGTGCGACTGTGTATTTCGGGTTCGTCCTTCTTGCCACCAGCTATGTGGCATGCGTTTAAACAGCGCTTCGGACATGAAATTCTAGAACGCTACGGTGCTTCAGAAATGGGCTTTTTAACATCAAATTCATTGGATTCACGCATTCCTGGCAGTGTTGGCAAGCCGCTTGCAGGCGTAGAAATTACACTTCAAAATGACGGCGAAATTGCCATGCGCTCACCTGGCCTCTTTCCAGGTTATTGGCACAATCAAGTCGCCACCCAAGAGCATACAACCAAAAATGGCTTCTGGTTGAGCGGTGATATTGGGGTGCTTGACGAAGATGGTAACGTACACCTCAAGGGGCGGGTCCAAGAAAAAATGAAGAAATTTGGCTACACGGTATATCCGCGAGATGTTGAATGGGCATTGATGCGTATTCCTGGCGTCAAAGAAGCGGCGGTCATGAGCATTCAAAAAGACGATCAGCTAAGCGACGACTTCATTTATTTTGTTGTTGGCGATGTTACGGAACAGACTATCCGTGAGTTTGCAAAATCAGATATGCCAAACTTTTGGCGCCCAGACAAGGTGATACTTCTTGAAGCAATACCTCGAATGGGTCGTGCTAATAAGCCGGATCTTAAAAAACTGCGGCAACTTGCCGAGTAGATTCCGTTTTGCCTGACTCTACAAAGAAGCGTATACTGACGGTATGACCCTCAATATCAACATACAGACCAAGCACATCATTAAAATTTTTACTCTGGCAGTTCTTTTCACTATTTCAGTGTTTGCGGTTATTCGCATGTATGATGCGCTAGTACTGGTAGGTACGGCCTTCTTTTTTGCACTGGCGCTCAACCCCGCAGTTAGCTACCTGAGCCGGTATATGCCAAAGAAGAAACGTGGCCTGGCAGTGGCGATCGTGATGATAGTTGGGCTGACGTTACTGAGCTTCATCATCTTCTCAATTATTTCGCCCGTAGCGCGAGAGGCTTCAAGTTTCGCTGAAACTGTACCGGCACGCTTTGAAGCAATACGCACGGGAGATACGTTTGTCGGAGAAGTTATCCAGAAGTATCACCTACAAGATGACATTGATGAACTACTGAAGAATACGCAAAATAATATCGAAAAATTTGCGACAACTGCAGTCAGTCGAGCGGGACAATTCGGCAATAGTTTAGTGGCAAGTATCACCGGCTTCGTCATGACAATCCTCATGTTATCAAGTGGCCCAGCCCTTATCCAGCGTTTTTCAGACAAAGTATACCGTAACAAAGTGCTTCGTGAGCGGCATGAGGCGGTGCTTGCTAAGATGTATCGAGTTGTCACCGGTTATGTGAACGGTCAGGTACTCATTGCCTTGGTTGCGTCACTGTTTGCGCTTGGATTTATGTTTCTCTTGAAGATCCCCTACCCGTTACCGCTTGCCTCGATTGTTTTCATGTTTGGTTTAATACCTCTGATCGGCAACACCATGGCAGCAATTTTGGTGGTCTTATTTACGGTTGTACTGAAGGACCTCACCTCTGCACTAGTCGTCGCTCTCTTCTTCGTACTTTATCAGCAAATTGAAAACGCAACTTTCCAACCACTAATTCAAGGAAAAACAACCCAGCTACCAACCCTGGTTATCTTTGTTTCGGTGGTCCTTGGTGTGGCACTTATGGGGCCAATTGGCGGCCTCTTTGCTATTCCAGTTGCAGGGTGCATGAAGGTATTGCTCAACGACTATCTTGATCACCGTGATGACTTAAAGCCAGATGATTCCCCCGTTCGTCTCGCCGAAAAAATCAAACACAAACTCACCGGCAAGAAACCACAAAACGCCTAAGCTGTACGCTACATATAGCGTACACCCCCCACATGTAGCGTCTCAAGCCAACCATCAAGCCATACATCCAAAAATAGACGGCCGTCCAATTTTTGATGTATTATGGCTGTATGGTTAGGGAAAGATCATCGGCTGGTTATATTCTCAAGGCGCTCATTCCCTATTCTGATGCGAATTTGAAACTTTTATATAAGCCGAGTGCGTTCTTCTATGAACTTGAGAAAATATCGCAGTATAAAAAGGC
>CAYUUV010000025.1:0-14163 GCA_964448015.1 uncultured Candidatus Saccharibacteria bacterium | reverse complement strand
TCTTTTTAACTGTGAGTACTTCGGCTTCCATCTCTTCAGTGTCTTTTTTAAATATCAGAGATTGCTGAGCTATACCAATTAAGCTGCTTGCCAAGAGATAGACCACCATCGCACCCTGGGCGTAGAGCGCAAACATCAGAGTCAGTAACGGCATCAAGTACATCATAGAGCCCGTCATTGCCGCACTCATATCTTCTTGCTCTGGCTGTTTACCTTCAGCCGAAGCTTTCAGAACGTCGCGAAGGCGCTTTTTTTCTTTTGGTTGCGGCATGATCTGCTTGGACTGTATGTACTGAAACACAGTTGCGGCAATTGCCAAGACCAAGATTGGTATATAAATAACACCTTCATGAAATGCTCTTTTACTCAGATCAATAAATCCAAATGAGATGAAGTTAAAGTTTGAAGGATCAGCAATAACTTCTGCGACATGCGGAATGTTACGAACAAATGAATACGTCATGTAATGCATCTTTTCAAGATGCTCACTCAGATCTCGCGCCGCATGAAATACTCCAATAAAAATTGGAAGCTGAATCAGCGTTAACCCAATAGAGCTAAATGGACTAATGCCCTTTTCTTTATAGAGTTCCATCATCATATTTGCTTCTTTTGTTTTATCACCAGCAGCAGCTTTTTTAATTTTTGCGAGCTCCGGCTGCATATCACGCATGACTTTACTTTGATGTAATTGCTTTTTGAGAAGCGGCCACATCATCAAGCGAATGAGTGCTGTAAATATCAACAGGCTCACACCAAGATCGTGACCTGGTAAAAGCCCGTAAATGACTAGTAAGAGATTATAGATTGGTTGCACAATAAAAGTCTGAAACATTATGTATATCATACCATATCTATGGCTCGGAGGGGGCTGTGAACTGACTCACGTGTATTTTTCAACTCAAAGCAACGGGCCCCATTCAAAGTTAAGGCCAGGCAGGACAGGAATTGAAAGATATCATTGAACCAGCTAATAGATCTCTCGATTTCACTCGAGATGACAAGTACAGGCGGTCGGGTCTGTGGGTGCAAAATCTATACTGAGGTAATCTGGGCTTGTTGCAGAAGATCTTGGATTATTCTGCTCAGTTCTTCTGCGGGCATATCCCCGACACGCTCATCAAAAACAGTAATCACCATGTCATAAGGCAATGTGATATTACCCCACTGCCTGCGCATTTCTTCATATATTCGGCGGCGGATTCGGTTACGATCTGGCGACTTCTTGGCCACCTTCTTAGCGACAACCACCGCCAGACGTGATTCTGTGCGACGAGTGTTATTATGAAATTTCAGACTGACAAACCGGGTTCTCACTGTACGGCCTTTTGTGTACACAAACCGGAGAGACCCGTACCCATGAAATCGAAATTTTTTAGCAATCATAATGGTGATACCTGATACTTACTTAATATTTGAGAGGTGGCGCACTATAAAAAATACGTAGTACAACACATTCAGATATCAACTAGTATATATCAAATTGAGTCGCTTTGAGACTTCTAATAGCTCAGACGTGCTCGACCCTTTAGTCGGCGATTCTTCAGAGTCTTCTGACCATTACTACTACTCATGCGAACACGAAAACCGTGATTGCGCTTGGCATGACGTTTTTTTGGTTGAAAAGTTCTTTTTGGCATAATAATAAACTCCTGTTTTATATAAATCTCAGTTATTTGATGAAATTGATAGTAGGTATTATAGCATATTTTACTTATCCACACAGTCTTTTTAAATATCCACACTCTCTTATCTGTTATATTCGGGGTGTGGAAAACTCATTCAGATACTGTTCGGCTCGATTCTTGACAATATTTACTTGTGGAAAACTCACTTTTTTGTGTATAGTAGGGTTACTGACTTATGGAGCGAGGGAAAATGAGTGACGCGGTATGGAATTCTGTTTTAGCTGAGATAGAGGTCTCAGTCTCACGTGCAAGCTTCGTGACCTGGTTTCGCAATACAACGTTACAAGCTAATGACGATGGCACGGATGTCACTGTTTTAGTACCAAATATTTTCGCCAAGCAGCAACTTGAAGTAAAGTTCAATGACACCATTAAAGAACTCCTCAAAAAGAATGGTCTTGATGCGGCACATATAGCCTATACCATTAGACCAGCCTCGAGTGTGAAGAAAGAACGAGAACTGCATCATAGCCAACAACCAAACGACCCAACCCAGGCACTACCCACTTCGAGGTCCACGACATCACCACTACTAAATGAAAAATACAATTTTGAAAACTTCATTGTTGGATCAGGTAATGAACTTGCCTATGCAGCCTGTCAAGCAATCGCTAGTAATCCTGGCACTAAGTACAACCCTCTTTTTATTTATGGCGGTGTTGGTCTTGGTAAAACACACTTGATTCAAGCTGTTGGTAATGGTATTACCGTGAATAATCCCAACGCAAAAATCGTCTATGTTTCAACTGAGACATTTGTGAATGAATTTCTCGATAGTATCAGGTTTAAAAAACAGGGTTTTGCCGACAGATACCGCAGCGCTGATGTGTTAATTATTGATGATATCCAATTCATTGCCGGTAAAGAAAAAACTCAGGAAGAATTCTTTCACACTTTTAATGCCCTACACCAAGCAAATAAGCAGATTATTTTAACGAGTGATAAACCACCCAAGGCGATACCTACTCTGGAAGAACGTCTACGAAGTCGTTTTGAATGGGGTATGGCAATTGATATTCAGCCGCCAGACTTTGAAACACGACAGGCAATTTTGCAAACAAAAGCAAGTGGTCATGGAGTTATTCTCCCGAGTGATGTTTTAGAATATCTCGCAAAGAGTATTCAAACCAATATTCGTGAACTCGAGGGTTCACTTAATCAGCTACTTGCCTACTGTGAACTACGCGGCCTTGAACCAGACCTTGCAACCGCCCAAGCACTTCTCAAAGGCAAGCAGCACCGCCCGCGCCACCTAACCGCAAAAAGTATCATTGAAAAGACTGCGCAGCATTTTGATATTCAATTGCAAGAAATCATGAGCCCTAAGCGTGATAAGTCGATTGTTGTACCACGACAGGTTGCAATGTATCTTCTGAGAAGTGAGCTACATCTTAGTTTTCCAAAAATTGCCGGAGAACTTGGCCGCAAAGACCACACCACCGCTATCCATTCCGTTGATAAAGTTGAGAAATTACTCAATGACGATTACATTACCCGCCAGCATATCCAAGAAATTCGGGAGAAACTTCATGGGTAAAAAATGTGTACAACGTGCGCATACTACTCGCACAACAATGGGTATAAGTGCTGTTATTCCACAGACTACACAGCGACCCAGTCTAGGCTTGTGTACAAGTCAGTGTATCTACACAGTGAGCCGTCTATTTATACACATCACTCAACCGGCCTTTTACCTCGAGATTTTCACTGCTTTATACACCGTTTCCACAGTACCTACTATTACTACTAAGTTCTTTTTATATAAAACCAAACCAATAATCGTATAGGAGAAATGTATGAATATTCAAATAACTCAGAACAATCTTAATAGAGCACTCGGCATTCTTTCGCGAGTTGCCAGCTCTCGTACACCCCTACCGATTCTTGCAAATATTCTATTGAAAGTAAGTGATAATACGCTAGAATTTGCCGCAACAAATCTTGAGGTTGCCATCACTCATTCTGCCAAAGGTAAGATTAATGAATCGGGAGCAGTGACTGTCCCAGCAAAATTACTACATGAATTTGTTGCGCAACTTCCCAAAGATAGCACTGTTGATCTGGTTTTTGATAAAACAAAACTTTTTATTAGCACTGGATCATATAGCTCACACATACAGGGTGTATTAGCAGATGACTTCCCTGCACTTCCCGAAATATCTGGCGGAACTATTGTTGAAATAAAATCAGATGACCTAAAATCTGCCCTCCAGCGTACTATGCTTGCTGCCTCTCGTGATGAAACAAGACCAATTCTTGGCGGTGTATATTTCCACACCATTAATGGGTCTTTATATATTGCCGCAACCGATGGCTACCGGTTGGCTGAATCAGCGCTTGCAAATGTTCCAGAAGAAGTTAACTGCGTCGTTCCATCACAGGCACTGCTTGATACCCTGAGAATTATTCAAGATGGTGAAGATGAGAGTATAAAACTATTATTCGACGAAGGTCAGTTTGGTGTTTTAGCAGGAGAAACTAGTCTGGTGAGCCGCTTGGTTGACGGTCAGTATCCTGAATACAAACAGCTTATACCAGAAACCAGTGAAATACAATTTAGTGTTGAGCGTGAAGAACTTTTAACGGCAGCGAAGTTAGCAGGTCTATTTGCTCGTGAAAGCGGCGGTAGTATCACCCTGAGGGCCTCAGATATTAATAATGAGGTTGTAGTGAGTTCCGTTGCTTCACAGGTTGGTGATAACAGCTCAATACTAAAAGGTGAAATTACCGGCTCAGGTGAAGTTGTCGTTAACGTACGATATCTTACTGAAGCATTAAACTGTTTTGATACAGATATTATCAACTTCAGATTCAGCGGCTCTATTAGCCCCTGTGTTTTAACTTCAGAAAAACAACCCGGCTACCAACACATTGTAATGCCCCTGAAGAGCTAGTTATGGTCCAGGGTTGAAGTGGAGCTGATACTTCTGTATATCAACACCATCAGAACGTAGTTTTTCGGTAATAATTTTCTTTTTCTGCTCAAATTCAGCGTTGGTATAAGTTATTCTTCCGGTATCTCGTTCAAAAATTATAGATTTTAGATCTACAGAGAAGTAGATATCGTTACCAATATATTCTGACTTAATAAGTGGTAAAACCTTTGTGTTATACGGAATCAGTGTGAATAGATCAACTTCATCAGCTTTGTTTTGGTCTAATACTGCATAAGCACCAAAAGTCGATAGCGAGTTGTTCGTGTTACCTACTAGTACCGGTCTACCCTGTAGTAATAGAAGATCTGCTTCATTAATTTCTGAAAGCTGACGGAGAAGATTAGCTTTTTTCTCCTCTTTTTTATACTCATACACTGCTTTTTGTGAAGTATAAAATATATTGCCACGGTCTACTAGTATGTGGTCAACGCGTGATATCGAAGCCTGTAAATCAACTTTATTATTACTGATATCAAAGATATGCAAATAACTATCTTGACCAAGTAGCACTAATGTATCTTGATCAATCTGTAATTGTCCGCCAATCTGACCTAATTGCAGCGTGTGGTTTGATCGCTCAGTAATTGTATCTGAGAGAGTATATCGATACAGTCGTACGTGTAGATTACTACCGCCAAAGACATCATCCTCACTATTTGGATCACCGAGTGGATATGCGATAACCAGCGACGATTCATCAAACGAAACCGCCAAATCTGTAAAGCTAAAATCAGAGAACTCATCATTCAGAGTTGTTGATAACGGCGACTGGTCGCCCAGGTTCTTATAAAGGGTTATTGTTTTCAGTTTTGGATTGAGTACAGCAAAAGAGTCTTTGCTGCTGGATGTAAATAGTACAGGATTACCCTCATCCCCACCTCTTAATGTATCTCCACTGTCAATAACTGTTTGCTTGGTTGGCGTAGTGTAAACTAGTTTATACTTCACGGAATTAGTTGCGGTGTCATCGACAATCGACAGGTAGCCGTCTTTATAAGCTGCTGTAGTGCCAATAATTCTTTGGTTTGGATATACACTTGTATGCTCAATGCCATTAGTGGTCAACTGTCTATAAATATGATTATTCTGACAACTCATGATACCGGTATCGATCTTCGAGTAATCTCCGGCGATACAGTTTATTTTTGACTGAATACCACCGACTACTTTACTAACTTTTTTTTGACTTGAAAGTTGTGCTGATGCAGTGTTATTCCATAGTACTCGAACGTCCTGAAATAAGAGCGACTGTTTGTCGTCAGTGCTGATATTTATGGTTGCAGATCCAGGTTTTACAATATTAAAACCAGTTTTAATTTTTTTTGGGTTTTCACCGTCTGTTGTATAAAAAACTGATACATCACCATCATTCTGACCAGTTACTTTAATATTTAAAATTGTACGTTGGGTTATAAGCCAGATTAGAGTTGGTAATGCAAGAACAAAGAAAACTATGAAGATTTTCTTTCTAGATATAGTGATACCGTTATACATATGACCCCCTGTTTAATCCGGTAATGCCGCGTACGATTTTGTTAATATTGGTTGAACCTCAAGGAATGAATATGATTTACAAGCCGCCCCGCTACACGAAGGTCGACGCGAGGCTGGTGGTGCTGGCATATCGAAGTGTAGATGTGGAGACGAGTTACAATGCTGATTCGCAGAAACCAGGCCAATCTCTGTTCCGGCAGTGACTTGCTGCCCCTTGGTTACCTTAATCGAACCGTATGCCATGTGCGTATAGTAATATATCTGCCCAGTACTGTCTTGAATTTGCACACTTGAACCACACTTGCCATCGTCATCATTGGCGCTTACTACTTCACCGTCTTTAGCGGCTATTACTATAGTACCAGCCGGAACCATAATGTCTGCCGCGTTGTAGTCGTGGTGACAATTCGACTGAGCCTCGTAACACCATTTTGCACCCACTTCATTACCAGTGGTGATGACGGATTTAGTTGTTTTCAGTGGGAATGTGAAGCCATCAACCGTAGCAACGCCGCCACCCCCTTGTCCTCCACACGAACTGGTTGATGAGTTACCGCCACCGGTTGGTGAGCTGATACCACTATATTTATCAAACACACCCCTTGCTAGTGAGGCACGTTTTTCTTGAGCACTAGCACTTTGATCTTTCGGTCTTTCGTATTCAGTCATGAAAATTTTTGCAGCATCCTCGACTGTGGTAGTTTGTTTGAGCTGATCACCAGCAGCTTTTTCATTATATTCAGACACTTGCCCCTCGAGTTGTTTATATAAGAAATCAAGCTGCACACCCATATCATCGGCTTTATCAACCCCTACAGAATCGATAATTTTTTTTGCCGGTGTCCATTGCACCAAGCCCCAGCCAAGACTAGATCCTCGTGCTTGTGCTGCCGGTGTGATAGTTCCCGACGCGGTACCCTGAAGCCTCTGTGGCTCCACTCCTGATTCAGCGATCATATTACCCACTATGCCAGCTGCCCACTCTGGTTTATATCCGACACTCAAGAAAAACTTAAATACACGTTCAGCATTCTCACCATTAACAGGCAGAACACCGCTTAATCCGCCGATTGGACATGGTCCACACGAACTAGATTCCTGAGATCCGGTGTTACCTTGGTCACTTGAGCCGGATGAAATACTGGCCGCAACTGATTGTGCAAGTGCGGCATAGTCGCTCGGGTGTACTCCGTCGCTGGCAAGAATTGATGAATTATCTATAGCAGTGATGCCCGCAGTCGAAGAAAGCAGCCCGTTAAATGTTGTAGCACCAGCCACCAGGTCACTCCTGGTAACATTAAGGCGAAGCCAGAATATCTTAGCTGATGAATTGCTGGTTTTTAGGGCATTTACCATTTCATTAATACCTTCTTGTGTCATTTTTCCGTCAGGGTTTGTGCCAAGTACTACTAATATATATTGTGCATTTTTGAGATCTTCTGGTGCTGACTGTGCAACAGCGATACCGTCATTCAGTGGTCTACCAACGAGGGTATCACCACTAACCGACCATTCTGCTCCAAGGGTGGTCGCCAGAGGAGCTTGCAGTCCCTGCCCAATAGAATCTCCTAAAATAAATAACGTGCCCGCACCCGCAGGTTCAGACCCTGGGGTTGTAGAACTTGTACTTCCAGACGTGGTACAGGTTGCCTTCGGGTCATAAAATGGGTGGTTTCTTCTGATTGCTTCAAGATCTGACTGGCTAATAGCGTACAGGGTTAAGGGTTGTTGCAGGATGATCAGTAGTAAGGTTAAGAACGATATAACTCTGCGTAGGTTACGTGCGCTCAGTTTAGACCGAACTAAATCGTAGGCGTGCGCTGATCCAGAGACTAGTCTGTTACTTAAAATCATAATGCCAGTGACTGTCATCAGGACACACCTCTCCATTATTTGTTCCCCCATATTGCGATACGATTGCATCAAACGCTGCCCTATCAAGTGCTGGCGTACAGGCAATATCTATCGCAATGCCTTTGTAATGATTCGAGCTTGAGGAATGGTCGGCGTTAGTGAGCGCATTAAGCCCGATTGGATGCGTTTTCGCATACTCCACCAAGGCCTGTAGCATTCGTGCGCTGACTGCTACTTCGTTAAAGTCTACATCTGGGGAGTTAACAAGGCCTTTTCCAGTCTGCACAACACCTTCTAATACTTGTCGTACATTCACACCTTTTGTATCGGTGTATGGATAAGTCACATTTGGATTATCTAATAGCTGCTGGGCTAGACTTTTTACATCACCAACATTACCCGGGTCTGTTAAGGGGCCGGAGTCACTACCAGGATCTTGCGTCACTGTTTCAAGATCTGTCAGGCTATTTGTGTGCAAGTTATCAAGTAGGTAGAGTCGATAGTGAAGTGCCTCGTCACCCGTCAACTTATCAGGACTGCATTCGCCATCCCACATATTAATCTCATCGTCATGCAAAATCTTGATAGAATTTTGCGGGTCAAAACACATACCAAACTTCTCTTCTAAGGCATCAAGATTTGCTTCAACATATTCCTTGTTTTGTTTTGGCCAGAACGATATATCTTCATGCATCTTCTTTAGCTCATCAACAGAATACCCAAACATAACCGTTCTGTCGTATTTATCACTAGACGAAAGTGATTGAGCAACGGCCTTATTGGTTATAACCGAGGCAATTGTTTTATTCATATTGGTTCCATAATTTTGTACCGGAGAAAATATCGAGGCAAATTGCGTTTGAGTTCGTTTTGCGGCACCGCTAAAGCTTTTTGGCGACCGGGCAGTAACAATGGAGGTTGGTGAGTATTGATTTTCAAGACTAAATAACCGGTAGGCAAGCGATTTACTCTTTAATACCGCATGGTTACGCTCATCTTTCTGACGGTTAAAAGCAAGCTGATCTTTAATTTCGAGTGGTCTACCTCCACCGAGTCGTGAGATCTCATTTCCGAGAGCCGACACTCCTTCAAAGTCTTTTGAAACAAGCTCGGCACCGTCATCCAACCCGGCATACTCTACGGTTTTCTGTGTTCGATACATAAACTTCATAAAGTTTTCGGTCGGGGTTGAATAATAAGAGGATTCCTCGGTAAGTCCCAGTTGGTTAACCAATTCATATGCACCAGCATCAAGCAACTTTTGTCTAACGGCATCAAGTATTGTTCCTTGTGCAATGTCTCCAAATACTAACTTAAGAATTTCTGCCACGAGACCACTGTCTGGAACATCTAGCTTTTCACACAGTATCGGGTAGAGCCGATCAGCTATAAAGCCAATAAGCGGGTTACCAACCATTCCTAAAAGTTCTCCAACTTTATCCAGCATAAAATCTCTGCCAATATCAAGAATATTGCCACCGAACCCATATAGTTCACCCAGTGCTCCAAAAACATCACCGCGCAATAATGATCCAACTGTATCCCACCCTGCTTCCCAGAAAGATTTATCATTACCAAGGTCTGGCGAGATTAAATCAACAAATGCCCTGGCGATACCCTCTTTACCAAATGGTTCCTCAAATACATCTCTGATTGCTTCCATTGCCTCCTTGACTATTCTTGGGTCCTGATAGGCTAGTTGTCCTTCGTTAAGTGTTGGCCTACGGTTTGTAACGTCAGAGTTAATAGCTTTTAGGTAGGGCCGAGCATCTTCAAAGAATTCATACTGTTGGGCTGTGGCTGAGACGGCTTTCGGGTTTACCTTACCAACCATTACCTGGTCATCGCTACTGAGTAGCTTCAGTGCGGCGCGCTGAGAGTTGACAAACTTTTGCGTCACGATTTTTTCATAGTTATTAATATATGACTTAGCTGTACAGTACGAGGCAATAGCGAATTGGGTTGAGGTAACATTTTGAGCAAATTTATTAAGAGATACTTTACTCGTTACTTGATCCCACGCGATATCCGATGATTTAATGGCAACACTTTTCTGAGACCGTGGTAGCTCTTCATCTAACAATGTTGCTGTAACTTCATCCAACTTCTTACCCGATTCATCAACATCTTTGAGATGTAGATCTGTTTGCTCAAGATCTTTAATTTTTTCATACAGTGATTTCATGTTATCACTGTATGTTTTTACATCTTTACCTTCGTTTTCCCAGCGAAACAGGTTGATCCCAAACTGTTTATAAACCTGCTTGGCTGTTGGACTTCTGAATATGCGCGCCTCATTTGCAAATATGTCCTGCTGTTTTATCGCAATTTCTAGTTGTTTGATAAATTCAATAGTTTCTGCACTTGATGAGTCAGAAATGTTAGCCGGTACAGCTAGCCGTACGGTTCCAATAACGAGTGTTAGACCACTCGCCTGTTGACTCTGACTTGCCGCAAATTCTTCCATAGTTAGCGTTTGATCGCCTTTAAGAATAGATATCTTGTCGGATTCGTAAAGATTCTTGAGTACCTTTACGACATCAAAATGTTCTTCGTCACCAAAAAGTGTTTCTGAAAGTAGCTGGCTAACCCGTCGTGCACCAGTTACATCTACTGGTGAAAAAGCTACATCTTTGATCACGTGGCTAACGTGTTGTTGAGAGAAGTTAGATATAAATGCAAAAAGAAGAATGATGCCAGTAAGACATCCTAGACACCCTACAATCATGAGCTTGAACACAAATTTTGTAGCACTTTTAGCCTCTTTGGCAGTCTCTATCGGGTGTTCAGCCATTTCTTTAGCCGCATTGGCCGCACCTTTTTCGTTACCAACTAGTGCTGAGGCAACGGCAGCTGCTTTGATCCCCAACTTAGCGGTATCAACCGCTTCACGTTGATTTGAAGTTAGGTTATCTTCTTCCTCTTTCGGGCGCCTTGTTCCAGATCCTGCATTTTTTCCAGCAACGCTTGCTAGTGTCGAACCTATTTCTTTACCTGCTTGCTCGGCTTGCTTAACGCGGTTTCCTAAACCTTTTTTTTCTTCATCTTCAGCTTTACCGAATCCGGGGACTTTGAAGGCCTGTTCGTTGCTGTCGTTGGGCATCGATTCAAAATTGCTGTTGCTTGGCTTACGTGTAGCCTTTGTATGATCGTGAGGTTCACCTCCTGGCGTTGCGCCGCCCAAGCTGGGTATGTGGCCGGGAATACCGCCAGGACCCTTTCCTCCTCCGGATTCTCTGAATGGATTATTATCCATGCATTCCTCTATGTAATATCAATACAACGTTCATAGTTTAACCCTGTTGATTGGCGGCGATATTGCCGGTTGCACTTCCTTGGGTCATTAGCTGGTAGGCTTCCTGGGCGCGAGTTGCAACTTCTTGGACTTTTTTAATTTCATCGGGACTTGTGGTGATCAGGCTTGTTTCGGTTGGGCTGGCAATAATTTGAACATGGACGTGGTTCTGTCCCGCAAAGAGTAAGCCCTGTCCAACTGGGAACTGGCTGAGGCGCTTTTTTTCTTCCGATGTTAGCTTAAATACGGCTGAAAGTACGTCAACCGCACTGGTTGACTGCTTGAGGAGTAGTTGCATTGATGAGTTACTAACAATTGCCCGCCCCATTTGGCTGCTCATCATATCTTCCACATCTTGGCTAATAGTAGTGAGGCCTAAGTAGTACTTACGAGCACGTTTGGCGAGGCTGAACATAAAGTTGGCAGAATCCTGATGCTTGAGCAACTGCCAGGCTTCATCAATAATCAGGTTTCGGCGGCGTTTGTCTGATTTGGTTTTATTCCAAATATGGTTGAGTACAATATACATACCAACTGGGCGCAGTTCATCTTCAAGATCTCGAATATTGAAGACAACCATGTGATTATTAATATTCACATTGCTCTGCTGACTAAAGATACCCGCAAACGTACCGCTGGTGTATTTGCGTAGTCGTTGCGCCATTCCGGGCCCTGTACCCTGCATATGCAGCAGAGTCTCATACAGGTCGCTAATGGTTGGTGGTGGTGTTTGATGTGTCAGTGGGTCACCGGTAATACCTGCTTTGGCATAGGTGTCTATTAGGGCTTGATCAAGATCGGCTTCTTCGGTAGGACTCAGGGCGCCACCCATCATTAATCGCATCAGCCCGTGTAGGGTAATAAGATTTGACCTGAGGGCATTATCACCATCATCTTGGTCGATCACTTGCGGGAGGTCAAAGGGATTGATTCGAGTGGTTGAATTGAGACTCATGCGCACGTAGGAACCGCCCACGGCGTCACACAGCCGTTCGTATTCGTTTTCCGGATCAATAATGACGATTTCTGTGCCAAACATCATGCTGCGGAGTGCCTCAAGCTTCACCGCAAAAGATTTACCAGCACCAGATTTAGCGAAGACCACCATGTTGGCATTTTCAAGGGTGAACCTATCAAACAATACCAGGCCGCTGTTGTGCATATTAATACCGTATAAAATACCGTTTTCTTGGGTGAGATCAGCACTGGTAAACGGATAACTTGTAGAAAGTGCCCCAGTATTCATATTACGGCGCACCTGTAGCTGGTCGGTCATTTGAGGCATGGTTGAATTGAGGCCCTGTTCCATCTGAACAGTTGCTGGTTTTGAATAGACAAGTTGCTGACCGAGAATTGTCTCGACTTTGTGCTGGATGATTTCTAGTTCCTCAAGACTGCTCGCGTAAATTGTAAAGTACATACCTAGTCGGAAGAAGCGTTCTTCACCAATTTGTAAACTATCACGTAGCTGTTCGGCATCAATAATGGCAGCCTGCTTGGCGGGGTCACGTACCCGACCTTTCTCGGCATCAATTTGGAGACCAGCTTCAAGTTGGCTCACCTTTTTACGCAGATTTTCAAGTACCACCTGGCTTTCAACCGGGTATACAAACATTGAAAGATCAATCTCTTCATCCAGATTAATAATGGAAGAAAGCCAGCCGGTAAAGAGCTGCCTAGGATAGCCATATACATAAAAAGCTCGGGCGTACTGCGTGCCAAGCCTGAAGTGGCCTGATTCGATTTCGAGACTACTCGGTGCAATAAAATCACGAAAATCAGAGACGCCCCGCATGAAGGCTTGCTCAACCTCACGTTGCTCACGAGCGCGTTGCTGTTGCGCTAGACTTACAGGATCTGCTTTTCGTGCCATTATGCTGCCCTCCGGGCAATATCTGATATTTGGTGTGTGCTGTTTGGAAGATTGGAGGTAATCTGTGGATCGTGACTCATAGCGCGCCTCCCATGTTTGGCTTGGGTGCTTGCCCCTGCCCCTTGGTGGTGATAGGTACGTTCAGGTTATTCATATTATTAAGTGTTTGACGTGTTGCGGTGTCGGGGTTGTAGGCATTGTAGTACAGTTCAATCAGCTCTTGTGTGTCAAGCGGCATTGATTGTACACCCATTTGCAGCAGGCCGTTCATAATGCTTTGCACGCGGTTTTTTAGTTCAATCTTAGCTTTTTCTAAGAGTTCTTCATCAATCGAAACCTTGTGGTTATTGTTGCTACCACCGAATAAACCGCCAAGCATACCTGCCCCGCTCTTCACGGCCTGTCCAGTTTTAAGCTGGCTAAAGTACGGTATAACAATATAGAATTGTTTACTCATAATATTGGTTTGTTGCACTAAATCGTCAATAAAGTACATATAATCTTCCATTAACATGCCGAGCAGCATGTTATCTACGCCGTGTCGTTGCTTGTTTAATTTTTCAAGATACGGCGTCATGTCAATTTTTCGCGAGCGCATAAAAATTTGAATATCAAAATACAGAGAGTTTAAAAAACCCTGGTAGGCATACTCTACCGCTTCTTGTTCACTTGGGCTCATCAGATCAAAATTGATACTCTTAGCCATCACTACTGCTCGAAAACTACCGTCGCGCATAATAACAATACCGTCGCGAATTGCCGCAATTTGTAGCGAATTCTGGGTACTATTTGGGTTGACAGGTGGCTTACCCGCAGGCTGTTGCGGAGGTCGGTTTACCCCTGGCTGAACCCTCCCAGCCTGTTGAGCGGGTTGTACGGGCACCTGTTGTTGCGCATTCGGTTGCATTCGTGTATGTTTACCTCTACCTTATTACTCATAGATTATGACACGGATATGCTTATTAGTGAAGAGGGCTACAGCAATTTTCAATTTTACAGTTTTCAATTTACAATCAATAAATA
>CAYUUV010000024.1:12582-15175 GCA_964448015.1 uncultured Candidatus Saccharibacteria bacterium | reverse complement strand
CGACATAGATGTTACCAGAGGAGTCGATAGCAACGCCTGCAGGGCTATTGAACTGTCCGTTGCCCGAACCGTATGACGGAACAGTAAAACAAAAATCTACATCAACTTGAGACTGATCGTAATACACATTGGCTAACGACGTCGCACTAGTTTCGTTGTCAACAACTCCCGCAAAGCCACCGCCATAATCACCGGTGGCAGCGGAGCCAGAAAATGAATGTTCGATCGTTGCACTGCCTTGCACCGCACCCGCAAAACCCCCGCCCTTCGACCACACGTTAGACCCGCTAGAATTTATAGTAACATTACCAGATGAGTACGAATTACGTATAGTAGCACTACTCATAAAGGCAACGAAGCCACCTGCTGGACCGTAATCCGCCGTAACAGCACCTGTTGCATAGCTGTTGCTGATAGTGCCACCGTTCAAATTACCAACAAAACCACCAGCATTTCTACCGCTTTTACCAGAACTCTCGTCCTCGTTCGACTTTACATTACCACCAGCAAACACACGTCTTACAGTGCCTGCGTTCATACTGCCAATTGCTCCTCCGATGTTAACACCTCCATCAGTGTTTGAGGTGGTTGCAGAGTCTTCAAGTACGCCGCCTACCATGTAGCCAATCAGCCCGCCTATCTCGGCACCGCTACCTTTAACTGGACCTCCCGTCCGAGACTTACCGACCGTCCCGTCCACTAAAAACCCGACAAGCCCGCCACCGTACCATCCGTAGCGCGCCCATATACAATGACCTGGGTCACAACTGTTCTCTGATGTCGTAACGTTCACCGAACTATCAGTGAGAACCCCACCATCCATCTGGCCAATAATCCCGCCAACTTTGTAAAAACCCTTGATCTTTGCGTTGCGAATGTGTACATTCTGCACTGTCGCATCTTCCGTTGCCCCAAACACACCAATATAGTATTCATCATCCGGAGCACCCGAGTCGTTCGGAATATCATTTGCTCGAAGAATAGTTAGATCATTAATACTACGGCCTGCACCATCAAGCGAACCCGTGAAAGGATTTGCAGGAATCTCGTTAGACTCTTCGTCATAGGTGATACCAACACCCACAGGCGCAAAACCCTTACCGCCATTCCAGTTAACCGTATCAGAACAATCAATGTTATCAGCTAATTTATAGTGTGCCGTAAGATCATCTGCCATTTCTTGCAACTGCACGCAGTTATAAATAAGATATGGATCTTCTGAAGTACCAGCTCCAGGACCAGAATAAGCTAGAGCTAGCGGTACATACCCGAATAATTGTGTCAAAAACATTGTTAACGTCACAATGAACAGAGCTATCATATTTACGATGCCCTGTTGCCTCTTATTACGAGTAGCCACTACAGGAAACTCCATGTCATACTTTTGCCCCCATTTTATAAATCGTGTTTATTTAAAAAACTCTTGTAAGATATATCGATCAGATTTGTCGTTGTGGTTATGTATATAATATAGGTTACACACTCTAGAATCAAGACAAATTATGGCCACCAGTTAATCCGGTTGAGAAGAACCCAGCCGTAGGCAAGGGGTGGCCACCTACCACCTACCACCTACCACCTACCACCTACCACCTACCACCTACCACCTACAGTGTAGTATACTTATGCTTATGCAACCACAAATGCCACAATTCAACCAACAGCCCGCGCAACCGACACAACCAGCGCCAAGCCCTTATGATTTTCCCGAGCAAGGAACCGGTAAGAAAAAACTATTTCTGATGTTTGGTGGAGTGATCATATTACTCATTCTCCTTGGCAGTGTTTTGTTTAGCGGTGGCGGCGTCCCAGGACAAGTAGAAATGAAGAATTCGCTGCAAGCAACCTCTGATGCACTGGGTATTATTGATGAATACAGCAAAGATCTGGCCTATGCACCCACCAAAAATGATGTTGCGCTCACCCAAATTCTGATCAGAAACAACCACCAAGAGCTCAACACTCGATACAATAAACTCTACAAACCCAAAAAACGATTTAACAATAACCCTAAGCCCGATGAAAAGTCGCAAGAAGTACTTGATGAAGCCCGCCGCAATAACACGCTAGACACCGAAATTATAGAAGTCTTAGGCCCTAAAATTACCGAGGCGGGCGTGGCGCTCAATGCTGCCAAAAAAGTTGTTGTTGACAAAGAGTTGGTTGAAATTCTGAAACTGGCAGAAAAAGATATGCAGGCTATTTTAGAAACGCTTGAAAAAACCAATACGCTTTAGTAAGGATGAGGCCACTGTCTTGTCATATATCCAACGTCTTGTTACTGAGCGTTAAGTTCTTCTTGAACCTTTTTTGGCAACCCCTCAACAACCAGGTTGTACGAAAGATCAACTAATCCGAATAACTCGTCGTCTTCCAATTGCCCGCTACAGATAATAGTGTTCCAATGTTTTTTATCAAGATGATAACCGGGCATAACGGTTTCATATTTTTCACGCAGCAGCTCCGCCAGCTCCGGCCGGCATTTGAGGCTCACATGAGCCGGATCACTGCCTTCGCGAACCAAAGCAAACATTTTCGCAGCACCTTGCTGCGACCCTGAGCCTGTCGAAGGGTTCGGCTTAGATCCAACTTT
>CAYUUV010000024.1:0-12482 GCA_964448015.1 uncultured Candidatus Saccharibacteria bacterium | reverse complement strand
TTCAGTTTTTCTAGGTAGTACTGTAGTTCTGCTATTGAAGCTTGAATATCATCGAAAGCGCGATGTACATCTTTTTTGGTGTACTCAATTTTGTGCTTACCCTGCATCCAAATCTTCAAGCTACTGACATCCATCATTCGGTAATGTAGCAGCGCATCAATTTCCGGCCACCAACGAGTAATGAATAGGCGGTCATTATGAATTGAATTACCCGCAATTATCGCCGGTTCTTTACCAAAATGACCCTTAATAAACCCGGCAAGCTCTAATTTCACCTCATGCTCCGAACGCCCAATCGTTCTAATTTTTTCAGTAAGGCCGCTTGCGGCGTGTTGCTTCTGCGACCATTCATTCATATTTTTCAGCCGCCGGTTCGAATGTTTAATAATCGCCTCATAACTACCCAGTGTTTTGAAGTTGAAATCGGTAACTTCGGCCGCCACTTCTAAAATCACATCCTTCTTCGGATCCAGCCCGGTCATCTCCAGATCGATCCACAACAACTTCGTGGGACGTGCTTTTTTATAGTTCATGCAATGCTACCTGTTTTTTGATACGTATTAAACCATTCTCTGATTTTGAGGGCCTGTTCTTCTGAAACACTAACACGCAGCACGCGATAACGCTTCAGATTTGTCGTGATGATGATGTGACCGGGTTGCCTGAGGCGCAAATACCAGAACTCCCAACCACTTTTTCGATAAAACGAACCCGCATAAAAAATGCCCGGTATACCAGTACCGGGGGCCCGGAGTCCGGAAAGCCGCCAGGTATTCACCGTACTGGCCACCCACTCAACGTTCACAACCGATTCAGCCGGTACAATAATCTTGCGCCTGAGCGCAAACGCGCACTCCTTCCCCTCAAGCTCAAGTTGCAAGGTGGCCTCATCTAATAAAAACTTCATATGCCCCTAGTATACTACTTCTTCATGAAATCAAGGCTGATTGAGTTGATGCAGTATCGTCTCCCGCCCGGCATGTCAGGCGCGTCATCAAAAACATGCCCCAGATGCCCACCGCATGTGCGGCACATCACCTCTGTTCTTACCATGCCATGCGAGGTATCTTCGTGAAACTCAACACTTCCTGGCAGCGCATCATAAAAACTCGGCCAGCCGCAATGAGCTTCAAATTTAGTATGAGAATCGAACAATTTTGCGTCACACCCTGCGCATACATATGTGCCAACTCCGTTTTCGAACACATATTTTCCAGAAAACGGCACTTCTGTACCTTTTTTGCGAAGCACCCGATACTGTTCTTCTGAAAGTTGGTCTCGCCACTGCTTATCTGATTTCTTCACCATACCCCTATTTTACGCCACCCGCACCATACAATATACCCGCTGAAACAACGGGTATATTCTTCCGATAATCAAGTGATGGCCTGCTATTTACCGCGCGTCGTCACTTCTGTAAGATAATCGCTTAACGCTGCTTGGTAGAGCTGAGCGGCATCAGTTAACTCTTCTGAAAGCCACTTCCATGCAGCCTCCGGTCTTTCTTGGGACTTTTTTGTAAACTGAGCTCGCTGTTCTTCGGTCATAAGTTCGTCGAACATGCCCGCCAGCCGCATTTCTACAATTTGATTCACCTGTAGCAACGTCTGGTCTTGGACCTCTTTGGGCATTCCCTCGAGGCCTAATTTTTGAAGTATTTCTTGGTCGTTCATAATTTTTTCCTTTTTATATTATGTGTCTGTACTTATTGTAGTTTACTCTTGAAGAATTCTGCAACACCTGGCTTCCACTGAGCATTGCCCGGTGCATTGATACCAAAGTCGCCAGCATCTCGTAAGTAGGTACCTACTGGTTCGATCAATCCATCTTCACCAAACTTCGCAACGGCTTCGTTATAAATATCGAAGGCTCTGCGGGCGTCAACAGATGAACCATTGGCCTGAGCAAACTCTTGAATTTCGTGTGTAAAGCCGTGACCTGGGTCAACAAAGAACTCACGACCATTAATAGGCACTTCTGGAGTTGCAGGAGGCGTCTCAGCAGGGGGAGCAGTTGGGCCTTCATCTGGTACCTCTGGTGTCTGAGGTGGTTTCTGTGGATTCTTCGGAGGAGTATTCTGAGGGGTCTTCGGATTAGCCTCAGGCTGATTCAACAGTTCCTTTAGCTGAAATGCACCCCTACCTGCAGCAGCACCAAGAGCTGTAGCAGTCTTCAGACGCTTACGGTTACCCAGCATCTCTTCATTTGTACGTCGTTCAGTACGACCAGTAATATCTTCAACTTGACCCCAATCTTCTGCACCATGACGGCCCTTAATTGCGGCTCGCTTGAGAGCATGGTCGGCATTTGACTGTCGGACCGCTAACCTCATACCACTTTCATCAATACTGTTAGCACGACGTTTGGTAACATGGTTGGCAATGGCTGCACCAGAGGCACCACCGGCAATAAATGCACCCGTAGCCCCGGCAAACAGACCACCGGTTAGTCCGGTTGCCGCACCGGCGGCAATAACCACACCGGCTTTCTTCAGCTTACCAGTGAAGCCCTTTTGAGCCACCCACCAGTTTACAAACTTGTTTGAATCTTTACTGTGAGCCTGGCGTTGGTACAGAATTTCAGCTTCCAGACGTGAATCTTGGGCAATATTACCAATTAAGCTCAGTTTTTGAATCATTTCTTCATCCCAACCAACACGACGCAGTTCCGCAGCGGTAACGTCACCGACTTGGTTGTACAGTGCTTCGTATTGGTCTTTTGCCTCAACAACCGCCTGATCAAACTTGCCATTAAGCCATTCGGCACCCTGTTCAACACCTGGAATTTTACGAAGAACATTGGCTACTTTTGAATCTGTCCGAAGAAAACGGCCAAGATATGACTTACGGCTTTTAGCAGTCTCTTCAGCGTAACGCGTACGTGCACCATTCAGGGCTTCAATGAGGGCTGGATCTACCTCTGGTTGCTGTACTAAGTCACCACCTTTTTCAATTGGCTCAATAGCAGTTGGGCCTGGATTATAGGGTTCTATATCTGTTGGGCCAGCCAATTCGATTTCGCTACCTGGTTCAACTGGGCCAGCATAGCCATATTGATTCACATTATCACGATTTTCCGGCTCCCGACCATCTACCGTTTCACGACCATTATTATACAGATCTGACCCCTTGAGGCTGTAGCGGCCCCTTGGCGCTGCAACAGGTTCTTCTGGAGTTTCTGGTGAGTCTACAGGATCATTACCCTCAACTGGAGGTTCTTGCGGTGTCTTTTCACCTTCTTTTGGTGCAATTGTCCATGGTTCGTGCGCCATGACCCCGATGGGAAGGTAGTCTTCATGTTCAGGGTTGGTATTATATTCATAGCGCAGTGAATCTTGGTACTCACCATCTTCTACAGGTCGTACTTCTAATTCAGCGGTGGTATCTACCGAGTTTTCCTCAGTATTCTGAACGTTCTCAGCAGCTGTGCGTTCACGAAGTTTCTGACCCATTTCGCCGCCTTGTTCAAGATATTCTTTATAACTCAAGCCGCTATCTGGGTTAAATGCAGATTTACCTGATTCGTTATTGTTGGTTGCGGGTACTTTTTCGCTCATGATATGGTTCCTTTTCTGTTTGTTTTATGTTTTGATAGTATTATACTAGCAAATTTATTCATATTTGTCAACTACTACAACACTTTATTGTACATATTGATAAAACTTATGATAATTATTTTTATACATATACCTCTGTTAAAAAGGGATATTTTGTATCATAAAAAGCTTATCCTTGACAAAATTGTGGTATAAATGCTTGACATATTTTCATATTTGTGATAAATTAATAGCATCATCGTTTTGCGGCAACTGTGAGGTGGAGAACTCTCAGCTAACCGACAAAGGATTAGCGATGAGCACCTAAACAAATTACATCTAAACTGGCAGAGTTATTCTGGTAGTTATGTATGTATTTCAATAGGCACTCATGGGTAAAACGAGGCTGTCTGATAAAGCAGTTCCCCTCTGAAGCTTGACGCAACAGAGGATCATGTGAGGCACGTTAACAAGCTATAGTAATGAAGCAAAGCTTCATAGAAGTATGAACAAAGAGTTAAGAGGCATGAGGAACAGTGTATGACAACATGTTGTCGTAGAATCTACCCACTTACTTCTTGATACATAATTCTTGCTTCTGAAGCAACAGTTTCATTTAGTCAAATCATTACAGTGTATAACACTTTTGTTCCTATCAGACGCTTGAGAGCGGAACTGTGTTTAGCAAACCCAATATGCGTGAAACCTCGCATTAAGATGATTTAACTCTAAACGAAGTAATTTTTATTTTATCTGATGAAGTGATGCCAAAGCATCATTGATAGAAGAAAAATAGAAAGAACGAGTTTAGATTAAATCAGACTATGCAAGGATTTCATGCGTATTGGGTGGTTAGTTTTTGATCCGCCGCAAACGAACCAAAGATTAATTCGCTGCTAAGCACGCTTCTGCTCTCAGATTTACCCCGTTAGTCTGCTTTGCAGAGTTCTCGGGGTTTGAGCCATGTATATGTGCTCGTCTGGTAGTAGCAGATCGATTGCTCAGTGCTCAAAGCTTACATCCTGTATTCATTCAGGATCTCAAGTGGTGACGCACTCGAACAGACAGTATCATTTTGGTACTGTACATACACTCTAACGCAACTATCCAAGATATCTCCGAGGAGTAGCACCAGATACGCTACCATGTAGTTTTTCTGGTGCTGCTCCTTAAACCATGAGGGAACAGCCTAATACGGGAAAGTCCCGTATTTGCAACTTTCCCTTGTGGGGGAAGGAGATGTCATGGACACCAACAAGATCGACGAGAGGTTCCAGAGCCTCGACTGCAAGGTCGATGCACTGGGCCACTACGTGGCCGAGCTCCGCCGCAAGGCGGGCGGCATCACTCGGGCCAACCGAGAGGCTGCCGCGCACGAGCGCACGCTCGTGAAGCTTGCCGAGGAAGTGGCCGAGCTCCGGGCTCGGTCGAACAGCCTCGGCCCCGCGGCTGGACCCACCCAGAATGGGGCCATCCTGCAGGAGCTCAAGCGGCTCGATGTCAGGATGGACTCGCTGTGGGGTGATCTCAATGCACAGCTCGAGAAGCTGCGCGGAAGGGTTGATGACCACGACAAGCGTCTGGACGACCACGACCTCAAGCTCGCCAATCACGGCGAGCGAATCGAGGGCGTGGAGGTGACGGCTGGGGCGCACGCCTCGGCCATCGCATCGCTCCAGAGCGAGTCGCGGTCGCACCGCGTCCACCCGATCGCCTGGGTGTTCGGCATCATCGCCGGCATCCTCGCCGGGTGGGCCTGGGCGGTCCACGACTGGTCGGAGACGGCCACCAGCGGGGGGGTCAAGACCGTGGTGGAGAACACCGCGGCCAACTCCTGGTGGGCGGCCGTCATCTGCGGGATATGCGCCGGTGGGTTCGTGTGGGCGCTCTTCGCCTTCTTCCTTCCGAGTGAAGGTGGAGGCCAGGCCCAGACGACCACCGCAACGGCCAACGCCGGGGCGGGAGCCGGGGTCAGGTTCGATCGGGATGCACCTACCATGGTGCAACCCTCCGTTCCTGCTCCGCCCCCGCCACCCCCGGCCGCCAGCCGGAGCACCGCGGGGGTCTACTAGCTAGACTCCACTGCCGAGCTACATGCGTGTAGAAGGTTTGGTACACCTTGAGGCTCGGGATACAAATCCCCTCAAAACGTACTGCGGGCGCGGCTGGCAGCTGCGTCCCACTGTCCCATACATCTCGATCCCGCCAAGCGGGAGAAAGGAGCTTGTCCCATGAATCAGGACAAGCGAGTTCTGGTAGTCGGGGCAGCGGGCGCGGCTGGTATGCTGTGCTTGTTGCTGCTGGTACTGGGGGTCTTCCCCGGTGTCAGTACCGCCGACGACCCTGGTGATGACCCCACCACCCCCGAGGCGCCGAGGGCGGAGTGCATCAGCACCCCGTACTTCTTCGCCAACGACGCGCCCGCCGGTAGCAACCGGTTCGGGCCAAAGTTGGTGGACCTCAGCCTTGAGGCTGGGCGGGGGCGGTTCGACCTGAAGCTCAGGTCGGATCCGGCGTTCGCCGCCGTCTGGGAGGATGTCATCCTCCACGACATGGTGAACTCCACGCCGGAGTTTCTGGAGGCTCGTGCCATGGAGTTCCTCAGCAATGAGGGGCTGTGGTGCGAGACGGTGGGTAAGATCTACGCCGCCATCGATAAGATGGAGGTCCAAGATCGCTCGGAGGCGTACGAAACGCTCCTGATGGTGCCCCGCGGCAACGCGGTACCCGCCATCAGGAAGACGGAACGCCCCGTCCCGATGGAACACGTGCTCGTGTTCCATCTGAAGGACGGGCGTACCGAGTTCGCTCGGTACGTGTGTGATCTGCAGCCCGCCCGGCCGCAGATCCCTGGCATTCCACCGGTTTCGGTGCCGGTGCCTCAAGCACCGGAGCTGCCCCCGGGGGTCACCATCCCCGAGGAGCCGCCGACCACCACCACGCCACCGCCGGTCGTCACCACGACCACGCGGCCCGGCGTCACCACCACGACTCGGCCGACCACCACGACGACTACCCAGCCGACCACCACGACCACGCAGCCGCGTGGCAAGGTGGCGGGGGACGGACCCGTCGGTGGTCCATGTGGTGAGGTGTGTCAGCCCAACACCACTGAGCCGGAGCGGGAGCCTGAGGCGTCGACGACGACCACGCAACCGCGTGTGCCGACGCCGACAACTGCGGCTCCACCCCCACCCCCTCCTGCTACCACGGTGCCTGCGCGTCCGCCAACCACGGACTGCCAGGATCCTGAAGGAACAGGGCAGTGCGTGGAGTAGGAGTCTCGTCGTAAAGTCTCGGACTACCACGTCCTGCGGCAGCTATGCCGGCCACCACTTATTGAAGAGTGGCTCAAAATAGCACCCGCGTTAGGGTAAGTAAGTGTTCGTCAGCAATCGAACATGGGTGTGCTCCTCTTTTGGAGCACCCCATCTTACCTTGTTTATATTTTGTAATGATTTGGCTAGCTGTCATTCCGGACTTGCATGCCATGGCGACATGCCGTGGATCCGGAATCTAATACTATTGGATCCTGGATCCCCGAAAAATACCTCTCGGGGCGCGACAAGTTCAGGATGACAAAACTATAGCTTAGTGCTTCATGGCTGAACTAATCAGACGTGATGAACTTTAAAAATTTGTACCGAAGAAAATAAGTTAATTTTAAAGTTTATTTTTTATTATGTTTTTAATTTTTCGAGCGATCGAAAGAAAGGAAGGTTTTATGAAGCAATTTCTAAACTTTCTGAAACGTAACAGCAAGAAGCTTTCTGCTTTTGTGATTGTTATGTTTATAGCGATTTTTGCTGGATCTGCAATTGCAGGTTTTGGCCCAGATCGTCCGACGAAGGCCTATTACCAGGGTATCCCTGGATTTGACCACGTCACATTTAATTCATTCACTGGTGTGCCAAACATTGGTGATGAACGCAACTTCCTGACTGGTAAAATTGCCGGTGCGGAAGGTGGTTTCTACGACCCAATGACACAGCTTCGTGCTAATGATGAAGTGATGCTTCGTGTATACGTACACAACAACGCTGATTCAAGCTTGAACGCAAGCGGTCAAGGTGTCGCAAAAAATACGAAAGTACGTGTAGAGCTTCCTGCTGTTGAAATAATTACTCAGAACCACAGTGCAAAAGCATTTATTTCTGCAGACAATGCTCAACCACAAGAAATCTACGATACTATCGACATGAAAACTGAAAACGGCAGCGCTTTTGGTATGCAGTACATTCCTGGTTCCGCACAGGTGACCAGCAACGAAGGTACTCAAGCTATTGACGATGCTATTATTGCCGGTGGTGTAAACCTTGGTGATGAAAACGGTTGTTTTGAATACGTTAAGCTTATTACGCTTAAAGTAAAGATTGTTGCCCCAGACTACACTCTTGAAAAGACTGTTCGACAAAACGGTTCTACTTCAGTGAATGACTGGAAAGAAACGATGAAGGTTAACGCTGGTGACACTGTTGAGTGGCGCCTGAACTTCAAAAACACTGGTTCAACACAGCTGAATGATGTTGCAATTGTTGATAACCTGCCAGAACACGTAACTGTTGTGCCTGGTTCGGTTAAACTGTTTGATACTAACTTCCCGAACGGATACCAGTATCCAGACAGCGCCATTCAGGCCAACGGACGACAGATTAATGTCAACACCGGTACGAGACTGCCGAATGTACGCGCAATCGTAACCTTCAAAACTAAGGTTGCCGCAGCTGAAGATCTTGAATGTGGATTGAACACCCTCAAGAACGTTGGCTACGCAACACCTGCTAACGGCAATGGAACCGTTACTGACGATGCAACCATTACTGTTGACGGTGAAGAATGTGAGGAGCCAACTCCGAAGTTTGAGATCGTTAAAGATGTTCGTAAAGCCGGTGATACCGACTGGCAGCAAGATGTAACTGTTGAATACGGTGATACCGTGCAGTACCGCATTGTTGTGAAGAACACTGGTGAAACAGACCTGAAGAATGTTGTTGTAAAAGACAAACGACCTACAGGTGTTGATTTTGTAAACGGTACCCTGAAAGTAAACGGCCAGGCCAGCACGGCTGATCTGTTCACAGAAGGTGTGACGATTGCAACAATCAAGAAGGGTGAACAAGCAGAGATTACTTTTGACGCCAAGGTTGCGAAGGTTGAAGCTGAAAAATGTGAAGCGAAGAAATTCCGTAACATTGCAAGCGCAAAGCCTGAAGGTCTTGAACCAAAAGAAGACGATGCAAATGTGAACACAAAGTGTAACGTTGCTCCAAAGTATGAATGTACGGCGCTTAACACACTTGCTCTTGGTAACAACAAGTATCAATTTACGACTGTTGTAAAGACCGAGGGTGGTGTCACGGTTAATAAGTACACTTACAACTTTGGCGACAATAGCACTGAACTTAACACAGACAAGAATGTTGTTGAACATCAGTATGCAAAACCTGGTGAATACAATGTATCTGTACGTGTACTGTTCAATGTTGGCAACGAGCAAAAAGATGCCCGTTGTACGGCAAAGGTGGTTATTCCAACCACACCAACCACGCCTCCAGTAACTTCAATTCCGAAAACTGGTGCTGGTGAAATTGTTGCCGGACTCTTCGGTACAAGTGCAACTGCTTATGGCACATACGCCTGGGTAGCCAGCCGACGTGCTCTTAAAAACATTCGTTAATTCGATTGTTTCAATAGAGCTTCGTGACTGACCGCTCAAGATGTTTCTTAAGCAGAAGCACAGCTTAAAACCCCGAGTTAATCTCGGGGTTTTTTGTATGTTAACCGTAGAGCTGCGAATGTGTGCCAATCATCTGATAAAGGTATATCTCATCATCAACAACTTCATACACTGCCCGTACATCGCCAGTAATATTTATGCTACGGTAACCCTTCAAGACACCACTCAGTTGGTGATTTCTTAATAGCGGATCATACATGTCATGTTGAAAAAGTTGCATACGAAGCTTAAACTGCACACGCACTTTGTCTGGTTGTTTGGCGAGCTGCTTCACAAACCTTTTTGAATACTTAATTTTCATACTGGACTACTAGTGGCTATTTTCTTTGGCAAGCTCTTTATCTAACCATGCAAACGAGTCTTCAAGATTATCAAATGTAGGAGAAACATCGATTCCTTTTTTGGCCTGTTCAGATAGTCGTAGCAACTCCTGTTCAACTTCTGGTTTCAGGTGAGGCTCATCACTAATCGTTATGGAACGAGTCTGTACAAAATTACGCAGGCCACTACTGACCACAATACTCACTGGTAAGCCAAGTGACTTGGCCAGCTCTTGTGCCTGTTTTTTTAGATCTGCATCTATCTTGACGTTCAAAACGGTAGTTTTACTCATAACCAAAGTGTATACAATGGTTAAATATATGTCAATGAAAGCGCTCGAGCCGGTCGATTGCGTGAGCAATAGGTTTTAAGTTCAGGTCTGGTTCGTTGCTATATTCAGGAATCGTAAGCTGTACTATTTTCACATCTTCTCCGGAACAGGTATACCAAGTGTGTCGAGACCATCTTGCATGATATTTCCAATAAGCGAGATCAGCCATGTACGGGCCGAGCGATCAGGTTCGGGTGCATCACTTACTCGAGTAGTCTCGTAGTATCTGTTGAAAGCCTGGGCTAGAGAGTACAGGTAGTGTGCGAGTTTATGCAGTTCGTACGACCGACTAAGTTCTTCTACAAGCGTGGGGTACGTTGAGGCAAGTAGTAAGAGTTCGTGTTCGTGTTCCCAAGAGTACGTGGTTTCAGGTTCAGTTGTTGGTGTACCGATTTTTTCAAGAATACTCTTAATTCTTACTGCGGCATACTGCACGGCAGGGCCCGAGAAACCGTGAACATTAAACATGGTTTCCCAGTCAAATAACATACCTGATTTTCTTTCTGCCTTAAAATCAGTAAACTTGATTGCTCCCAGTGCCACTGCTTTTATGTCGTTTTCGTCACCGTCTTTAGAAAGCTCCGCCGCCTTTTTTTCAGCTTCATCAAGCAAATCGTTCAGTAATACTACACCTTTTCTGGAACTCATTTTTTCGCGCGAACCATCTTCGTTTATCTGATCGATTAAACCATGCCATAAATGGTGGATTGTATCTTTATAACCCGCTTTTTGGGCCATTATTTTAAGTTGCTGAAAATAGAAGGCCTGTTCACCACCAGTGTGAATAAATACCCTCTCGGGATTCCACTGCTTTTCTCTAAATTCTATGGTCGCAAGATCTGTAGTTGCATACAGTGCTGTACCGTTGGCTTTTCGTAACATGACCGGTGTTTCTATACCATGGTCATCGAGTGGGATAATCACAGCGCCGTCACTTTCAACTGCAACACCACTACCAAGCAGTTCATCGGCAAGCTCTTGCCCGCGTTCAACAAATTTAGCTTCACCGTATTCGTAGTCTGTTGCTATACCAAGTCGTTGCAATACTTGGTGCATGTGTTCAAGCGAAATTGCGTTGAAGCGTTCGCTGTACCGCACGGCTTCTGAGTCTTTAGCTTCGAGTTTTTGTAGCCATGCCTGCACTTCATCGGCTAGTTCAGATTGACCAGCCAGCTTTTCAGCTTTCAGTTCGTTATTAATTTCTATATAGAGGCGTGCCAGTTCATTAATACCGTCAGTTGCTAGCTTTTCTTCACTACTGTGACGCAAAAAGCCAACTACCCATTTTCCAAACGGCGTTCCTGCATCACCCAAATGATTGTCGGTGATAACAGTGTAGCCAGATTTACGCAAAATCTGCGCCATAGCCCAGCCCTGTAAAGCTGGTCTCAAATGTCCAACACTGAATGGTTTTGCCATGTTTGGACTTGGGAACTCACAAACAACTGTTGTGCCTTGTCCGCTGTTATTTGAACCGTATTTCCCGCTACTACCCTTGATATTCTGCAGGATATCTTGAACCAAGAAACCGCTTTTTAAAGATAGGTTTATGAAACCAGGGCCGGCAATTTCTACTTTTTCAATAGCCTCGTGTGATAGGTTGTCGACAATTTTTTGGGCTACTTCTCGAGGGTTTTGACCAATTTTTTTGCTCAGGCGTAAGGCTACGTTGGTAGCATAGTCGCCAAATTGTTCATCAGTACGTGTCAATTCAACGTGTTCGTCTACTCCGAACAAATCCTTTACAACTTTTTGAATTGAATTAACTATTTCTTGCATCAAAATATTCGCACTTCCCCATCTTCAGCCGCTGAATCTACCTCACGTTGAAACAAGTCATCGAGCCCTTTTTGAAAAGCCCTGACTCTTTCTACTGACATATCTGCAACTTCTTCTGACAAACTAACATCCGTCTCACTTCCAAAGGCATTAACTAATCGTGCGCCGCCCGGCAACGTGAGCTTCCAATCCTTATTACTCATATCGTTAGTATATCACTTTTGCATCTGTAAATTATAGATTTTATTCTCGGTAATAGCGATAGTTTTTGTTATGTATTTACAAACATCAGTATGACGAAGGTTGCAAAAATTAGCAGCTGAAAAAATCCTAGTATTAAACCGACTATGGCATGCACCTTAGCGCCGGGTGTTGGAGTTTGCTTGAACTGAGATAATCCAAGAAATCCAGTTACGATGGCTAAGATAGACAGAGGCAGGCCAAAAAAAGGAATAAGGCCAAAAACTCCAAAATAATAGCTGAGGAGTGCTGGTTTATTCTTTGTTGGGATAAGGGTTTGCATTGTGTCGCTATGTATCCCATGCTGAGCGTCGGCATTCTTTGATTTTTGATGCATCTCACTATTCATTAGTTTAGTATACCACGGGCTACAGCTGTGCCGTGACAGCCACGTCCATGACATCAGTGTGTCAGATTGTAATGTCTCTTTTCTTGCAAAGAAAAAGTATACTTCGTCTGCGAGAGTGCAAATCTCTCTTCAACAAAACTAAAAAATAACCCTTTGGGTTATTCTCTAGTTTTGGCGGAGGAGGAGAGAT
>CAYUUV010000023.1:0-15672 GCA_964448015.1 uncultured Candidatus Saccharibacteria bacterium | reverse complement strand
TCGTTGTATTTGGCAACGCGGTCGGTACGGCTCAGGCTACCGGTTTTTATTTGTCCGGCGCCAGTTCCGACTGCCAGGTGTGAAATAAAAGTGTCTTCGGTTTCGCCGCTCCGGTGTGAAATAATCGTCCGCCAGCCAGCTTTTTGCGCCGTTTGTATTGCTTCAATAGTTTCGGTCAGCGTGCCTATTTGGTTCACTTTAATAAGAATGGCGTTGCCGGCCTTCAGTTCAATAGCCTTTTGTAACCGCTCAACATTTGTCACCAGTAGGTCATCGCCTACCAGTTGTACTTGTGATAGCTTTTCGGTCAAGGCTTGCCAGTTTTCCCAATCATCTTCTGCCAAACCGTCTTCGATAGAGACCAACGCGTATTTCTGAACAAGTTGTGCGTAACGGTCAATCATTTCCGCAGAGCTGAGGGAGGCGTTCTCGCGAGCAAGCTGATAGTGGCTATCTTTGTACAATTCGCTGGCGGCAACGTCAAGGGCAAATAGTACGTCGCTTCCCGGCGTGTAGCCCGCTTTAGTGGTCGCCAACTCAAGTAATTGCAAGACTTCTTCGTTTTGTTCAACCGCAACCGCGAAGCCGCCTTCATCACCCACCTGGGTCGAGAGTTCCCGAGCGGCAAGCTCTTTTTGTAAAGCGTGGAAGATTTCACTACCCATCCGGACAACATCTGCAAAGGTCTGCGCACCGTGCGGTATAATCATCGCCTCCTGCATATCAGCACCACCCAGCGCATGCTTACCACCGTTGATAATGTTCATCATTGGCATAGGTAAGTTCATGACAGGATTGCCGGCAATATCATTGAGATGGCGATACAGCGGCACATGACGCTGAGCTGCAGCTGCCCGTGCCACAGCAAGGGAGATAGCCAACAAGGCATTGGCACCAAGGCGCGACTTATTTTTTGTTCCATCCATGGCGATCATCTGGCGATCAAGCGCAAACTGGTCATCCGCCGGCTTCCCGCAAAGTGCCGCCGCCAGTTCGCCGTTCACAGCCGCAACTGCATTTTCAACCGAGAGGCCGCCATATTTTGAAGGATCACCATCGCGCAGCTCAAAAGCCTCGTGGCTACCGGTGCTAGCACCAGAAGGAACGGCCGCCCGGCCAGAGGCGCCACTTTCAAGTGTTACATCAACTTCAACAGTGGGATTTCCACGGCTATCAAGTATTTGGCGAGCATGTATAGAAGATATATTCATGTTTCTATCTTCTCATATTGCTTATGTTTATGCCATAATAAGAGCATATGGCACTTATCTATTTTTATGACACCTCAGAACTCGACAAACAGCAACTAACCGAAGGTATGGCGCAAACCGACCATCACTGGGAATATATTGATGATTCCATCCGGCTTGATAACCTGAATCCGGACGCTGAAGTGATATCAGTATTTCCAACCAGTACCATCACGCGTGAAATGATAGAAAAATTACCAAAACTCAAACTGATTGCCTGCCGTTCAACTGGCTTCAATAATGTCGATCTGGCTGCAGCAACCGAATACAATATCACGGTCACCAATGTGCCAACCTACGGCGAAGCGACTGTCGCAGAATACACTTTTACCCTAATGCTATCGCTGATGCGCAAGTTGCCGCAAAGTCTTGGCTTTCTGAATCATGAAGTGGATGTTGCCACGCTGATGGGCAGTGATCTGAACGGTAAGATCCTTGGCGTCGTTGGCACCGGTCACATCGGTCAGCATGTTATTAGAATGGCCAAAGGCTTTGATATGCGCGTCGTCGCGTTTGACCCCTACCCGAAGGAAGAACTGGCAACAGAAATCGGCTTTGAATATCACTCGCTTGAAGAACTCCTGAAAATCAGCGATGTCGTGACTATGCACGCTCCGCTCACCGCAGAAAATACTCATCTGTTAAATGTTGAGCGCCTGGCTCTTATGAAGCCGTCTGCCATTTTAATTAATACGGCCCGTGGTGAATTAGTTGATACCAAAGCCCTGGCAGATGTCTTGCAAAATGGCAGCCTGGCGGGAGCGGGGCTCGACGTGCTTGAAGGCGAGCAGCTTTTTGATTTAGGTGAAGAAATCGCCCTGCTGCGCAGCAATGTACTACCCAGTGCAACAGGTAAGCAAAGTGTCGCGCTGATCGCGCTGAATAAAATGTCGAACGTTATTCTGACGCCGCATAATGCCTTCAATACCGTCGAAGCGATTAGCCGTATCAATGGTACAACCTGCCAAAATATTACGCGCTTCTGGTATGGCGAAACACCAAACCAGGTGCAGCCGCAAGCACCGCATATTGGGAAGCTACTCATTACCCGTCATGCAGAATCAGAATGGAACGCCAGTGGTAAATGGACAGGTCTGACCGATGTGCATTTAAGCGAAAAAGGCTTTCATGAGGCAGCGATGCTTGGACTTTCTATCCGCGACCTTGATATCACCATAGACCAGGCTTATTGTTCACAGCAAATTCGTACCCTTGAAACGCTGGAATGTATTCTTGATGCTTCGGGTCAGATAGACGTACCCTTCAGTCGCAGTACCGCAATTAACGAACGTGATTACGGAGAATATACCGGCAAAAATAAATGGGAAATGCAAAAACTGGTTGGGGAAGATGAATTTACCAGTATTCGCCGCGGCTGGGATCATCCCGTGCCAGGCGGTGAGACACTCAAAATGGTATTTGAGCGTGTCGTACCATTTTACAAAGATGAAATTTTACCGCAGCTCAAAAAAGGGAAGAATGTTCTTCTCGTCAGTCACGGCAACAGTATCCGTTCGTTAGTCAAATACATCGAAAACATTAGTGATAAAAATGTCGAATTACTCGAAATGATGTTTGGCCGCACTATCGTGTACGACGTGAATGCTGACGGAAAAATGATTACCCGCACCGAAAAGAAGATTGACTCACCCACTCCTGACGCCTAATACAAGCACGGCAACAGATTAAAAATACACACACTCGATATACGCCCTTGCAATGAAGGAGTATACTATAAGTGTAAGGTCATAGAGTTATAGACCATAAAGGAGGAAGTATGAAAACAACAACTTCTAACCTGCCGCTCCTCGATATGAGCACCTCAACCACTGGTTGCTGCGCCAAGTTTGACCCTTCTGGTTGGGACGGGCAGGTGTTTCAGTTTAAAAATAAACCATTCATCAAAGATCACACCGTTAGTTTCATGTACATACCGCTTAATATGAGTAAAGTGATGGCTCGAATGCAAAAACAGGCCGAAGAAAATAATGCTGTAGCTGATGATTTTATCTTACTCAGTCAAGATGTCACGCCCTGGCACGCCGACCACTACTACGCTGTTACCAAACAGGTGCCTGATGCCGACATGGTTGAAATGTCGGGCGACTTCTACGCCAAGGTGTACGAAGGGCCGTTCAAAGAAGCCGCCTCGTGGCACCAAGACCTCATTGCCACCATTGAAGAGCGGGGTGATGAACTAAAACGCATCTTCTTTTACTACACAACCTGCCCAAACTGCGCCAAGGTGTATGGTAAAAACTATGTTGTCGGCTTGGCCGAAATAAGCTAGTGCTGCTGGTAAATTCCGTTCATTCGAGAGTGTCAAAATAGCATTACCACTCTTATAGATGTACGGATGCGTCTCTACCACAAAAGTCGCTGGGTATTGGGTACGTACTTCTTCTCTGCCCAGTAGAGTGCAATGTCTCCTTTTTTCATCGCTGGTGCGATTTTTGCTGCGACATCGTATGGACTTCCTGCAGATGTGAATGGTGCATTCTGGGTTGGCCGATTATAAAACTCCGACCACCACAGCGGTTTATTCTGCGCCTTATTCATGCCCCTGACATAGGACATAATTTTAGGAAACTCATCTGGCTGCACATAAGCATCGAGTGCAATCGCATCAAAACCTTTGGCATTATTCAGCCAATATTGCAAAGCCTCGACACCACGCTTATCGAGGGTAACACCGTTGTAGGTTTGGTTATTGTAACTTTCTTTGGCATGAAATACGACGTAGCCGCCGCCAACCAGTACCGAAGGACGTTTTGCTTTGACGGCAGTATAGACCTTGTTATAAAAGCGAGTATACGATGCGGCGTCCCAAGCATTATCTCCCCAGTAGCCTTTAAATTCATTCCACACCTGTACGTACTTGATCTCTGGGTATTTACCAACCAGATCCGCGACACGATTCGCATAGGTTTGCTCGAGCTCATTTTTCACGCGTGAATTGTCTAGATCCCAGGCTTTACCGGTGGTGTTATAGGTACTCGGTGCACAACAAGCGGTAATCATAACCTCTTGACCTTCCGCCGTAGCACTCTTGATTCGGTTTTTAATAGTGGTACCGTCATCGGCCTCCGACTTTGGAGCATCATTACTATATGGCCACAAGCTTCCCCAACCGTAGAGATGAATATTTGCAATTTCCGCCTTGGAAGCACGAGGAATCATAAAGTTTTCCTGCGTCCAGGTGAAGCCAAACTTTCCGGCCATCAATGCTTGTTGCGCCTTTAGACCATACACCGAATATAGTTGGGCGGTGGGCGGTTTTTCGGGGGTCGTATTAGGAGGTTTTGTTTGCAGCGTCACCAAAGCCGTCGCCGTCGCAACTCCACTGCTTTGAAACTTCTGTAGCTGTTTACCATCAAGTTTAATACAGCGCTGAGCAGTGTCGATGTCATAGGCGGCGCCGGACTGCAGAGATACTTGTTTATTCCCGATCTTGGTATGATAAAAAACACTGACATTCAAATCCGCTATTTTCCGGTTGTCTGCCGACATAGCGTAATTCACGCATACAGCCTCTGTTGTGGCAAGCTCCTGTGGTGTAACGGATGCTGAAACCTGAGACCCAGCAGCAATATACACATAATCGGGACCGTTAAATCTTTTTTTGAGTTTACCGCCTGTCAATTGGGTCTGCTTCTTTATGAACGACTTATTCGTGACTTGATCTCCAGACCCTGCAAACGAACGAAATACCAGCAACCCACCGACTAAGGCAACCACACCAATAATCGGCAGCGCTCGGCTCCAATTAAATCGGCGAGTATCTAAGAGACCGCCCGTGTAACCCCGGGCAACAAATTTACCCTCGTGATCTCGGCTAGGACCCGGCTGTTTTTTAAAAATGTTCCTCGATTTAGGTAAAAGTGATGGTGGCTTCTTTTCGTTTGATCCATTCAGCTTTTTTAAGCTTATTTTTTTACCATCATTCATACTAGCCGCTTTGATGAATCATATCCTGAGTTAGTGCATAGAAGTCCGTACTCAGTAAAAATATTATTTTTTATCGAATTCTTTACCCTGACAAAAGTCATCAATCACCTTCAGCCGCACCCATTCCGGGGTACCCCAAGCAACCTTTGACAACTGGTGACTATTGTACACGCACCTATGATTAGCCGATATTTTGACACCGCATTGTTTAGCTTGTAACATAATTGCCGCGCTTGTGTTGATAATGGCACCTCCAAGTTTCTTGGCAGCTTGACTGTCGCCCTTAACATATGCCAGGTGTAGATCTTTACAGAGTTGCAGTCGCTTCCGATAGATTTGTTGCTCGTTCGAAAACGGTCCCCCCTTACCAGGATCCACCAGGGGTACGTAATCTTTATTTGAAATTTCTTGGTATGTATAAGTGTTGTTTACTGCTAGCGCACCGCTACTACTCGGCTGGCTTGATACACTCTGAAAACTTGCAGCAAAACTTGAGTAGACAAAGAAACCACCGACAAGGGCAACGACTGCAATCAGCGGGGCGGCTCGCTTCCAGCTAAAGTTTTGAGAAGATTTTAAACCACCGCCACCAGTTGTAGCGGCAAACTTACCTTCTTCGTCTCGAAGTGGTCCTTGCGTCTTTTTCAATAGCTTTGCATTATTTTTTGGCTTATTCACAGAATTAAGATCTATTTTATTTGAAGGATCCATTACTAAACTCCTTGTACTTAATTTTATTACGTGTAGTATTAACAACACAATTGTAAATCATAAGCGATATCACGTCAATCATTTGAGACGCACTTCACTCAATAGCCCATTCTACTCCTACCGATTCAGCTCGTTTACTCCGCTTTCTTGATGACCCATTGTTCAAAGCGAACTGTATAACTATTTGGGTTAGTATAGCTGCGGAAGTCTCGCATAACCCTATACTGATCAGGTATCGAACGGCCCTGCTTCACTACGGCTTTTTGCGATAAGGCCTCTAATTTCACCATATCCATCTCGGCACCAACATATTTTGCATACGTAGTTTTATTCGTACGCTTATCTGTAATTTTTGTAAGAAGAGGGTCTGAACAGATCTCATGCTTCGGCCTAAATGGATATTTCTGATTCAAATTCGGCAGCTCTTCGAGCACAGGAGTTTTTACACTACTCGCAACTTGGGTTGTTTTGGCAGATAGCTTAGCTGTTGTCTTCCACGTTGATTCCCTCCAGTTATATACGATTGCACAAACCTTGATCTTCTCTGGCCAACTACTGGGAATGGGTTTTAATATTTTCGTATTGGTAGGCCTTGCAATGGTGTGGGCTATTCCTGAATCGTGGTGTATTGTATCCATTAAGTATGAGTTGCTCAACGATCCGTCTGGTATGATACCTGCTGCGTATATCGTCATGAGAACATCATCCCCCTTGGACGCTTGGTCATTCTCTAAAATTGTGCGCCCTTCGGGAGTCACATTTTTAATTTCATTGTAAACTTCCCACGTAATACCGCATGCTTGACGATTAGGGTCACCCTTGAACTGTTCGTGTAACTCATTAGCACGAGCTATCCAGTGAAGTTTTTCATTGACCGTTGGAAACTCATTGTGTATTGCTTGGTATGCCCATTCTATCCACGGTCGAGCATGCATAGAGCCAGATACATTACTTTTAGAACCAGCTGCGTAGAATTCTACTGGCACCCCATTCGTCTTCCCCCACGTTCTACAGTTAACCCCTTTACCCGTCGTCAGCTTGCCTCTGGTCTGAAAGGTTGCCGCAAAACTCTGATACACAAATAAGCCACCGACAATGGTGATGATAGCCATGAGAGGAGCTGCTCGTTTCCAGTTGAAGTGTTTTACTGCAGTAAGACCACCGGAGCCGGTAGTAGATTTGGTGGCGAACTTACCTTCGTCGTCACGGTGGGGACCGGTTTGTTTTTTGAAGGGGTTGGTGAGTTTGGGAAGGGTTTTCTTAGTCTTGGGTTTGTTGAGATCGGAGAGGTTGATATTGGTGGGGTCTTTGTCTTGATTGGTATTGTCGTGACGATTGTTTGTAGGGTGGCTCATAAGAGAGGGTCCTTATTTTTATGTTTCTATTTGATGGGTATGGCTCTTATTGTGCCCCCCCCCGAGGGTTTGTCAAGGAAAACATAGTATATATATGTCAACACGGAATAGGCCGCTCGTATACTATTTCATCGACCAGTACGGTTGAATGTTTTGTGGGTTGATTGCCAAATTCTGACAAAAACCCAGTGGAATCGTGTGAGCACTAGAATGATTATAGCCCCTAGTATGGTGACGTGCATCTGCTGGAAAAACGGCTGTAAATATGCACTTGTCAGACTACTAACTACCCCACGGAATTGAATGTTTTCAACCAAGCTTGCAATAAATGGCGGTATGAAAGGACCTGTTGAAAGAGAAATGAGTGATATTGCAATAACAGATATAGCGACCCAATAAATTGCTCGTTGTAGCTGTCTTCGATTCCGAAAAAGGTAACAGCCAAAACCAGCCACCACCAAGAACCACAACACAAAGTTTGCTGCCAAAACACCCCGGATGTATCCGGTAAGATCAGGTAGCTCATCCGCACGGAGTAAAACTACTTGGTCAGGAATTCTGTGTGCATCAAAAATAACCTCGCGACCACGATTTTCTGCAAAAGAAATAATACCTGAGAGTGGTTCTTTCACAGGAGACAGATCAATAGCAATATCTTGGCGGTTTGGTGCAGTCATATAGGCGTAACTCGTCGTTGCAAGTCGCGTCAGTAACCGTTCACTTATATCACTCCCGAGCAGGTTGCTCACAAAATCTGTAGCTCGATCGCCAAGTAATCTATCGGCAGCCGGACGGCCTTCAAAGACCTGATCGACAATAGTTCCCGCAATAGCGTCGCGACTTTGCTGGGTGGTTAAAACTCTTGTAGTAATCTCCGTAAATACTGCTTGATTAAAAACTACATTACTAATCCATAGTCCACTCTGAGCAAAAAATAGCATGGCGCTTGTAAAAATAAGTAACGCGATGTTAATGATGCTGCCGATAGTTCCGCTGACAGCTTTTGATTGTTGATGACCGGTAGCTTTCATATTTTCTCTCCAAATACACCTTAGACTACTTAACAATATATAAAATGGGGTAAAATACCCAACCACTACTCAGCTGATCCGCAACTTGCACATTCAGCACAGAGTCGAATATTTTACTACTTACCATACAATTATACAGCTATTTGAGACATACTAGTTGTTAAACACGCTGCTCGGCTATGCCCGGGGCCTCCTGCCGTTGTTGATAACACCCCTTCGCTAGCTTTTTACCCTCGGAAAATTTTCTCCATCGGCTTGCCTTTGGCGAGTTCATCGATCAACTTATCAAGATAGCGAATTTCTTGCATCAGCGGCTCTTGAATATCTTCTACTCTGATGCCGCACACCACACCCGTAATCAGCTTTCTGGAAGGATGCATATGTGGAGCTTCTGTAAAAAATACTTCAAAACTGACCTGCTTTTTTATTTGAGAGTTCAACTGCTCTGCACTGTAGCCGGTGAGCCAACAAATAATAGCGTCGACTTCTGCTTTGGTGCGTCCTTTCTTTTCCGCCTTTGCCAGATAATGAGGGTAAACGCTCGCAAAACTGATGGTGTATACTCTCTGTGCTTTCATGACCTGATCACAGTTTAGTTATTCGTTTTACGCTTAAACAGATGTGCCGCGATGGGCATAGCTACCAACAAGGTAGCGACGCTCCAGGCAATGGCAATCCAGATATGATTACCGACAGGTGTACCGAGAATGAGTGCTCGAACGGATTCAACCACATGAGTAATGGGTTGGTTTTCGGCAAATGCCTTCAGATATCGGCCCATGCCTTCGGTTGGCGTAAATGCACTACTGGCAAAGGTTAACGGAAAAATCAGTACAAAGGTCAACCACTGCACGCCTTCAATACTCTTGGCAATAACACCGACAATCGCAGCCAGCCACGAAAAAGCCAGTGTAAAAAGAATTAAGATACCCGCAATCGCAAGCCAATCCATAACACTTGCCGAACTCCTGAAACCAATAACCAGGCCAGCCAGCAGCATCACAACTGTTGAAATTGTATTGCGAAAAAGATCTGAAACAACGTGACCGTTTAAAACTGCGAGGTTTGACATAGGGAGCGAACGAAACCGATCAACAATCCCTTTTTGTAAGTCATTACACACCGCAATCGCAGTTGTTGTTGAACCAAACGCAGCAGTCTGCACAATAATGCCCGCCATCAAGAAGTTTAAGTACGAAATACCCGGAGGCAGGGCTTGTGAAATCGCCCCACCAAATACTGACGCAAATAACACCAAGAACATAATGGGCTGAAAGAACGCCCCCAATAATTGATCGGTATTCCTGATGATGTGCGTTGAGCTGCGCTTAATCATAACCAGTGAATCACGAATAGTTAAATAAAGTTGAGATTTCTTTTCGAATACCAGTTCAGAAGCCATTATTTTGTCCCTTTCTGCGTTTTCGCCTTTGCGGTATTTTTCTGCTTACCAGTTAATGCCAGAAAAACATCATCAAGCGTCGGTTTATGCACAGCCATTGAGACAATGCGAATCTTTGATTTTTCCAAGGCATCCAGTGTAGTTCGTACGTCTTTATTGGTATCTTGTATGGCAATTGAAACCGTACATTCTTTTTCATTCGAATCCACAACTTTCTTCCCCAGTACCGCAACAGCCTCATGCAAGTCGGCGGTATGTGCAAAGGTCAGCTCAAGCCGGTCTTTACCAATCTTACTCTTCAACTGTTTGGCGGTTCCTTCGGCAATTACCCGGCCGTTGTCAATTACGACAATTTTATCGGCAAGCTGATCAGCTTCTTCAAGATACTGTGTCGTCAAGAGAATCGTCGTCCCGTTGGCCATTAGATTTTTAATAATTGCCCACATTGCCAAGCGAGACCGCGGATCAAGACCGGTAGTCGGTTCATCTAAGAAGATCACTGGAGGAGTTGAAATCAAGCTTACCGCAAGATCAAGGCGCCTACGCATACCACCCGAGTAGGTTTTTGCCGGTCGATTTGCTGCTTTCATAAGATCAAATTCGTGCAGTAATTCTTCGGCGCGAGCCTTCGCACTTTTTGCTGTTAGTCGATACAGTCGTCCCATCATCACCAGATTCTCACGTCCCGTCAGTAATTCATCAACTGCTGCGGATTGTCCGGTTAATCCAATGACTCGACGAACAGCATCGGCATCTTTTGCGACGTCATGCCCTTCCACCAATGCCCGGCCGCCCTCAAACTTCAATAACGTACTCAGTATGCGAACGGTGGTTGTTTTACCCGCGCCGTTCGGTCCCAGTAGCGCCAACATTGTGCCCCGTTCTACCTGAAACGTAATGCCTTTGAGTACCGCAAGTTCGCCATACGACTTTTTAATATTTTTTGCCTCGACAGCGAATTGATGTGCCATATGGTCTCCGTAAAATTTATCTTCTTGGTCTTTTTAGTGTACCACGAACTATCTCACGGAAATTTTTGCAATTGCACTACTGAAGCCTTTCAGAAAATACTAACCAGGATACTGGCGCCAACTTGCCCCATGCAGTGATCGATTAAATTTTACAACGTTAGCATAAGAAAATCTGCGATAGAATAGATTTCGTTGCACGCATCATAATACGCTAAATACGGAGAACCGCCTTGGAAGAAACAGTAAACAATATTCCTGCAAAACAGAACGATGAATCACCCCGATCAGATATATTTTTATGGGCCAATAATCTGGTTTCAATTAAAGAAGAACTCCATATGGAGCTATTTTTATTTAGTAAAAATTTTGTGGTGTATAAAACACAGCTTGCCAAAGAACTACGCAAGCAGTTTGAGCCACTTTTTCTTGATGCCATTGTTGAATACATTCTTGACGGCGCAGAATACGGCTTGTTAGTACGCGATTTCGAAGAGGCTGAAGCTGATAAGAATGTTCTGCAACGCACGAAACTGAGCAACGTTGAAAATGCCCAGATGCTTCTGAATTGGCTGAAAACCCAAGAACATGAAATTGAACCATTCGTAGAAGCAGATCATGACTTCAAGCGTATGAAAGGTGTGGTCGTGCGCTGTTCTCACCCTTCAATCAAAAAATCGTTTTACGTTATTAAAGCGTTGCCGCAAAGTGTAATTATGAAGGGAACCGATTCCTGGATGCTGAGAGGTGGTAAATTTGTACCCTACGACGCCGAAGGTTCTATGCGTATTCCAGCCGACAACCAGCTTTTAGTGCTTGAAAATGATATCTACGTATTTAATCCTGCAAAACTCAGTAGTATTTTCGGCTACGACGCGAAAAAGTACACTATTGCCGATACAAAAATGAAATTGATCGCGCAACACTTTAGACTTTCTATCACTGAAAATCAGACCATGGCAGAAATGGTAAAGGGTAAGAAGTCTCTTGTGAATAAACTGCAGAAGGTTGATCCGGTTGGTATTAAGCAGCAAGCCCTGATCACTCATGCGGAAGAGTTAGAGCTACCGCTGATGACCGATGATAACGGTGCAATTATTATTATGGACAGTAAAGATCTCAATATATTTATCAATCTACTGAACGAAGATTACATTGAATCAAGCCTGACAGGTAATCGTTATGAAATTACTGGCAAAAAACCACTGAAGGCACCAACTGACGACGATTTACTCAAGCAGTATGGCTAAGCTGTGACTAAGCTGAGAACACACCATAGTGAGCGTTTTCTGACCCTTTAGTTTGGTATAATAGAGAATGCCCTATGGTGGATCGTTATCGAAATTATAAACCTCGGGCGCGTCAAGCACCCCCAAAGACTCCTTGGCGAGGATGGCCTGTATTGTGTCTTCTGTTAGCTGTTGCTTGCGTGGTTATATACTTCTGGCGCGGCCAGGATGCCGCAACAAACAATCAACGTACAACGAATGCAAGTGCAAAAGCTGCCAAAAGCACGAAACCGGAAATTCAAGTTGAACCAATTGCATCCCAGGAATGGACCACTCTGCAGCAACGCATTGACACACTGGTTACTGAAAATTCTTCGGTAGACATTGCAGTCACCGTTATAGACATTGGCACAAATACCAAAGTCAATTACGGTGTTCAAGAAGCCTTCGTTGCCGCCAGCACCACAAAAGTGCTGACTGCTACTGCATTTTTACACGAAGTCGAAACCGGAAAACGTAAATTAAACACCGAATCAAAACAACTTCTCAAACTTATGATTAACCAAAGTAATAATGATGCCTGGTACACGCTCAACCAGCGCATCACCTACACTCAGTTAGAAAAATATGCCGCACAAATACAACTCAGTTCTTTTAAAGCAAAAGAAAATATTATTACTGCCAGTGACGCAGCTCTTTTAATGCAAAAACTGTACCGGCGCGAACTACTGAACGAAGAACACACCACTCTTTTACTTTCATACATGCAGCAGACTAATAATGAATCAATGATTCCAAAAGCAGCACCCCAAGATGCCACCCTGTATCACAAGTATGGGCAGCTCGAAGACCGTCTGCACGACATTGCAATTATAGACTTCCAGAATAGACCAATCGCACTGGCAATCTATACCAAAGGTGGGGTTGAAACAACGGCGAACTACACAAACCGAACCGCCCTGATTCGCTCAATTACCCAAGCGGTCATTGAAACAATCTACAAAATCACCCCCACGCCACAAACATAAAATTGGTATAGTAGTGTCAGAACTAATGCAGGAGAAAACATGAAGGTCACATTACAAGCAGCAAACAGCACCATAACTGCACAAGCCAGTGCCACCCTGAAGGGTCCTGGCGTGCACGGGACAGCGCTACTGAAAGAATACAGCCTTGACGACGCGCAGTATGTACACATTCGCATAGAACTAAAAGGCGATCCCGCCATACTCACACCCGGCCGGCATGCCGTGCATTTTCACGAACGGGCTGCTTGCGACTGTGATGGATTTAAATGTGCCGGCGGGCACTTTGATCCGGGACCAAGCGGCAATACTGACCCAGATGCAAATCACGGGTATCACGCCGGGGACCTGCCGGGTATTACAATCAACGAGGCTGGTGAAGGCGTATTAGAGGCTCTCACGACTCGAGTCACGCTTTCTGAGGGACCCGTTTCGCTACTGGGTAAAGAATCTGCTCCTGAAGGCACCTCCCTGATGATTCATGCTGGTGAAGATCCACACACCCCTGGTGAATCAGGCTCTGGCCACAGTGGCGGCCCCCGCCTTGCCTGCGGCACGATTGCGGCCATCTAGTGTTCTACTCGACATACATACACCACCGGTAGTGTGATGCGTAACGTAAGAAAAAAGTAATAAAAAATACTTTACAAACTGCTTGTGTAGTTGATACTATTGATACAAGCTCATAGGAAAACAAAAACGAAAAACAAAAACTCGTTCCTGTGGTTCAAGCTTAACCACCACAACAACTTATTTATATAGAAGAACGACCTTTCATCGGGTCGTTCTTCACTTTGTACATACATCCTTTGTAATTTACTGACTGGCAGACAATAATGCAGTGGATAATCTATTGAACCCCTGTTCATGCCCGTAGCCGCGAGGTGGCAGAGGGTTCATCAAGCCCGCAATATGGGGTTGATAGGGGGCAGCTTGCGTAATATCTACATCGTCCTGCCCCATTGCCATGAGCGTTACGGTGCCCGCCGCACGGTGTACAAGGCTAACGTTGCCACTTCTGTAATCCAGCGGCCAATATTTGTCTACCATGGTAGCAGAAAAACGCATACCTCCATCACCGTGTCGTCTCATTCTTGATCGAGAAAGTGCACCAGCTACCACGTCACACGCCCGCGCATACACAGCAGCCACCTGCACCGCTTCGCTACTCGAGCGTATCTCAGGGCAATACTGTGTTAAATAGCGAGGAAAGTTTGTATGAACATACAGTAATCGAGCAACCTCTCGGTTCGGTCCAGTATACTCCTGCACCGTACAATGGCCAGCCTCCCCGCCATCTACAGTTACCGCAACTGTTGCGGTCAGCGGTGGTAAAGAATACTCAACCGCTTCTCCAAGCAGCTGCGTGAATGCCGTCTGGGTTATGTCGGTTACCTCACCCGATGTAATAACGTGAGCAAAGTCCTCATACACCCCACGCTTAGGAGTTTGTGCTTCACCATCAACAATCAGTTCAAAAACCATAGTTACAGTATTCTAACACTTTATTGACTTATTCGCCAGATGCACGCCATTTTTCTATTTCTGCATGATTACCACTCAGTAGCACCCCTGGAACCTGCATGCCGCCGAACTCTGCGGGGCGAGTGTACTGTGGCGCTTCAATAGATTGATCGTCTTCGTAAAAGCTTTCAACTTCTGCGGACGTTTCACCACCCAGTACACCAGGTAATAAACGTACAATGCTGTCGGTTACGATCATAGCGGGAATCTCGCCACCGGTCAGCACATAATTACCGATACAAATCTGCTCATCAACCACCGAAGTGATGCGCTCATCATAGCCTTCATAACGCCCGCAGATGATGATTACATCACGATTCAAGCTAGCCAACCGTTTTGCATCAGACTGCTTATACAGCTTGCCACGTGGGGTCATGAGCAACACCAACGGCTCTTCTTTTTCTTGACCCTTGATTCTTGATTCTTGACTCAGCTTCTTAGCAGCCTCCACCGCCTTCAGCAGCGGCTCAACCATCAAAACCATACCATCACCACCACCGTAAGGCGTATCATCAACCGTTTTGCGCGGCCCAATGCCAAAATCACGCAAATTCACGCAGGAATATTCAACAATTCCCTCTTTTTGCGCCTTCCACAACATAGACGTGCCGAACACGCCTTCGAACATTTCGGGAAACAAAGTAATTATTTGAATTTTCATTTACTTAACAGTTTAGCAGCTCTTGACTTATTGTTCAATCTCTTGTATTTTATAGTACGATATCGCAACCGCGTTATTGTACCACAAGCGCTAACTTGCAAGACATCAGGAGCGTCACATGGGAACCGTAACCGATACTTCGATCAACCTGAGTACGATCGGGTTCAAGCCCGGTCAGACCATCGAGATCATCATGAACGACGGACTCAGCTACAGCCTGACACGAACAGAACACTGGAGTCTCAGGGAGGACAACATCATCAAGGGAGTGAGCATCATGGCAACTCGCAGCTACGCGCTGGTGCCCATGACCACTCCCGACAGAGTCGTGGTTAGTGCCATCATCACTCAAGGCAAGTCCTTCAAGATAGGACACCAAGAATCGGATGGTACCGTAAGTGAGGTGTACCTCATGAAGCAAGGGCGCAGACACAAGCAGCTGATCTAGGGTTTCGCCCACAAGATCAAGATGTCACCGCAGAGTTGCCGGGCTAGTGCGTTCACCGCACAGCCCAGGCACCTGCCTGATTCGTTTCAGTAAATGTGCATTTACTCTGATGAGTTCGAA